>NZ_JAVYJB010000019.1:0-54708 GCF_032490495.1 Pilosibacter fragilis
GAGAAAGAAAAGGTTCGTAGTTAGCATGCGTCCAATTCAGTATCTGGAAGAACTTTTAGAAGCTTAAAAATAGCTGAAAACAGAATTGGTGGTAGACAATCATTCATGCGTTTGTCGTGCTCCGCCCACCTGCTTTCATTGCAATTTCTTTAAAATTATGCTATATTTGGCAAAAAGCGTGCAAAGACCGTTTCATCCGCTCCGGCAGCGAAAACAGCACGTTCAATTTAATCATACTTAAGGGGAATTACTGCTATGGAATTACATCTGATGCACTTTCTGATCGTCTGCCCGCTGGTATTTCTCGCCGGTTTCGTCGACGCGGTTGCCGGAGGCGGAGGACTGATCTCACTCCCGGCTTACATGATCGCCGGTCTTCCAGTCCATTTTGCCATCGGAACAAACAAATTAAGCTCCGGAATGGGAACCACACTGGCAACAGCTCGCTTTGCGAAAAACGGTTATATTGCCTGGAAGAACGCGCTTCTCTGTATCGTTACAGCTCTCATCGGTTCCTCTCTCGGCGCAAAACTTGCTCTGCAGTTAGACGATTATTATTTTAAGCGCCTGATTCTCGTGATCCTGCCCTGTACCGCCCTCTATCTCACATTTGGAAAACCGTTCGTGGGAGAAAAAGAGTCTTTCCCGGTCCGCAAGATGATTCTTTTCAGCGCTCTGATCGCCTTCATCATCGGCATCTACGACGGCTTTTACGGTCCCGGAACCGGAACATTTCTGCTGCTTCTCCTCACTGGAATTGCCCACATGGGACTGAAGGAAGCCAACGGGATCACAAAAGCCATCAACCTGACAACGAACCTGACAGCCCTGGCGGTCTACCTCATGAACGGAAAAGTAATTTTCCTTCTTGGCCTTATTGCCGGTATCTTCAGCATCGCCGGAAATTATCTCGGAACACGCTGTTTCGACAAGGGCGGCGCAAAGTTTGTAAAACCCTTGATGATGGTGGTTCTGGTGATCTTCTTTATAAAGACATTGAGCGAGATTCTCGGTGCCTGATACATATCTGCAAAATCTGATCCGGCAGAACGAAAATACGGAGATCCGCTGGGCCCCACTTACGAAATGCTTCGAAAAAGAAAGACTCCGGAACAGATCATGGAGTCCGCGTCGAGGACCATCCAGGACCTCAGCGACCGGCTCACAGTGGATGGGTTTAAAGAATGGTACGAAAAAAGACAGAAATGAAACCTCACATTTCTGTCTTTTCTATATATAACCTTGTTCGTAACTATTCAGTACCTTCATAGTTACGTGCAAAAATCCATTCCAGATCAGCTTCGCTGATGGGATTTTTGCCTTCCAGCCTATGTTTTCTTACGGTCAGCGCAGCAAGTGCGCAGACCTACTGAACAGTTACCCTTGTTCTTTCTCTTAGTTTTCCTTCATATACTCCGGTGTCACATCTCTTCCAAGGCCTTTCAGCATTTTCTTATCACTGCGGATCGTTGCGCATGCAACCGTTGTCAGCATATTGCCGGTAATTGTTGCGGATGCTCCGGAGCAGAATGCGGTCTCACCATCGTTTGTCAGCAGCGCGCGGCCTGCGCCGAGGCGGATGTTTGCCTCCGGATTGATATAGCGGAAGAATGCGATGGTGCGGAGAATATCGTCCTCAGAGATTCTCTCCAGATGTTCCAGAGGAGTTCCCGGAATCGGCATCAGGGCGTTTAACGGAATGGAATCGATTCCAAGCTCCGCAAGGCTCACTGCCATATCGAGACGGTCCTCCCATGTCTCACCCATTCCGATGATGCCGCCGGAACATGCGCACATACCCTCTGCCTTGATCATCTTTAGGGTGTTGATCTTCATGTCGTATGTATGAGTCGTGCAGATGTTCGGGAAGTTTCTTCTGGATGTCTCGATGTTGTGGTGGTAGCTTGTGACACCTGCTTCATGGAGACGGTGAAGCTGTTCCGCGGTCACAAAGCCCATGGACGCGCAGAGGTCGATCTTGCATTCCTTTTTCATAGTCTCGTAGGCGTGGATCGCTTTATCGAACTCCTCCCCCGTCAATGCTCTTCCTGATGTAACGATGGAGAAACGGTCAACGCCCTCTTCCTCATGGACGTGACACATCTTTACGATCTCTTCTTCCGGAAGGAAATCATAGATCTCGCAGCTTGTGTGGTGGTGTGCAGACTGCGCGCAGTACTTGCAGTCCTCTGGACATCGTCCACTCCGTCCGTTGATGATGGAACAGAGATCAACCTTATCTCCCACACATGCCTTGCGGATCCGGTCTGCGCCCTCGCAGAGTTCCTTCAGATCGCATGTCAGAAAGAAATTTAAGTCATCCTCTCTTGTAATTCTTCTTCCGTCGATAATTTCCTGTGCCAGTGTCAGTGCGTCCATAGTATTCTCCTTATTTTTCTGATTTTTATGTGCAATCGCCGTTTTCGTCATCCGGGCTTTGATCTCTGGTCCTGGTCCGTCTTCCGGATTTTTTCTCTGAATTATCATGTTACGATTGTAAACTTTTGCTCTACGTTATAGTTCACAATTATATAAAAAAACGCCGTGAAAGTCAACCGTTTTCCGTTTATCAGTTAACTTTCAAGGTTTTATAATTTTAATACCACTACCAAAAAAGGTCCTTCGATACCGGAATTTATATTCCAGTGCCGAAGAACCTTTTTCATCCACTATTTTCCTGATCGTTCAATAAGCTTCCAATCTTATTTTAACTCGTCCGGGATCCACCATAATCCGTCGTTGTTCTCTTCCATGTACTGCTTGAACTCGTCAGAATGATAAGCGTCCACAATTGCCTTTGCCCACTCTGCGTCCTTGTTCTCTTCCTTCACAACGACCTGAAGTACCAGGTGATCCTGGATATCCTCTGTTGCGAGGGCTGTGGACGGGTCGATGCCTGCGTTGTATACAACGCTGCCGGTAATTGCCACATAGTCAAAGTCCTGGATCGCTGCCGGGATCGTTAAGCTCTTCATCTCTGTGAACTCGATGTTATGCGGATTTTCAACAATGTCATCCTGGGTAACTGCGGACGGATCCACATCATCGGCAAGCTTGATCCAGCCGATCTTCTGAAGCATCAGATAGCATCTTGCGGTGTTGGAGGCATCGTTCGGAACTGCAACCTTCGCACCGTCCGGGATCTCATCAACAGATGTGTATTTTGCAGAATATACGCCAGCCGGTACAGTCGGGATCGGGCTGATCGGCACAAGATCCGCATTGTAGTTTGCGTTGAAGTTCTCAGCGTATGCGGCGTGCTGCTCCACGTTGACATCAACATCGCCGTCGTTTAATCCGATGTCAGCTGTCTGAAGATCAGAGAAGTCCACGCCCTTTACGGTGTATCCCTCTTTTTCAAGAATCGGAACGATGGCAGCCTCAAAGAGCTCTGTGTACGGCCCCTGGGATTTTCCGTAAACGATCTCTTTCTTGTCCTCCGTATCAACCGCTGCCGCTGTGCTGTCTGCACTCTCTGCAGCCTGCGCCGCTGTTGTCTGCGCGGTGTCGCTCTTTCCGCATGCCGCAAGGCTTAACACTGCTGCTCCCATAAGTACTCCCGCAATTGCTTTTCTCATAATTTTTTCTCTCCTCTTATTTAAAATTTATTTATGCTGTCTTAATTTACCAGAAATCGTATTTCCGAGAATCTGTAAAAGCTGTACCAGAACCACCAGGATCACAACTGTGAGGATCATGAGCGGTGTGTTCATCTTTTCATAACCGTATGTCAATGCCAGATCTCCGACTCCGCCGCCACCGACATATCCGGCCATTGCAGACGCTCCAAGAAGTCCGATGGTTCCCGTTGTCAGTGCAAGCACCATGGAACCTAATGTCTCTGGAACCAGGAAATATCGGATGACCTGCCATGTTGTCGCGCCCATGGCCTCTGCCGCCTCCAGGATTCCCGGATCGATCTCAAGCAGGCTGTTCTCCATCAGCCTCGCAAGGTACGGACTTATATAAACTACTAACGGCACCAACGCTGCCGTACTTCCGATGGTCGTTCCGACAATAGCACGGGTGATCGGCATGATCGTTACAAGAAGAATAACAAAGGGGATACTGCGCACCACGTTGATGTAGACGCTGACGATCATATATAACGGTCGGTTCTCCACCAATCCGCCTTTTCTGCAAAGCACCAGGATCAGTGCCAGGATCATTCCGATGATCGTTCCGATGAGAAGTGACCATCCAACCATGTAAAGAGTCTGTCCGCCGTTCAACAGCAGACGCTCCACCGTGACCTTAAAGATCTTTGTTTTCATGAGTTCTTCCATCTTACTCCACCTCCAGTCGTTCTCTTAAGACGCCGTTCTTGTCGATCTCCGCTTCCGCCTTATCGATGCTCTCATCATCGCCGATGAGCTGTAAGATGAAGACGCACATGACGCTGTCCTCCAGCTCCTGTACCGCCGCGCCGAGGATGTTGACCACGACACCCTTTGTCTTGCAGATATCGGAGATTACCGGGCGCTTCACGCTGGAACCGATAAATTTCAGACGGTCCACACGGAAGTTTTCTTTCTGTTCCTTCACGAGGCTTATGATGCTGTCCGGGATCTGGTCCCGGATAACCGTCTGGACGAACCGCTTTGTCACCGGCATCTTCGGGGATCCAAAGACCTCCAGAACGCTGCCGGATTCCACGATCTTTCCGCTCTCCATGACCGCTACCTTGTTGCAGATCATCTGGACGACCTGCATCTGATGGGTGATGAGAAGGATCGTGACACCCATTTTACGGTTGATCTTCTTTAAAAGCTTTAAAATCGATTCCGTTGTCTGCGGGTCCAGGGCGCTTGTAGCCTCGTCGCAGAGAAGAAGTTCCGGGTCGGTGGTCAGCGCTCTCGCGATTCCCACACGCTGTTTCTGTCCTCCGGAGAGCTGACTGATGTAGGTGTCTTTCTTGTCCTCCAGCTCAACGATCTTTAATACTTCCTTAACCTTCTTGTCGATCTCCACCTTCGGAGTCTTTGCAAGGATCAGCGGAAGCGCAATATTGTGGTACACCGTCTTGGATTCCAGCAGGTTGAACTGCTGGAATACCATTCCGATCTTTCTTCTCAGCGCCCGAAGTTCCGGCTTCTTCAATGTGGAAAGCTCCTTTCCACAGACAGTGACTTTTCCGCTGTCCGCCGTCTCAAGACCGTTTACCAGGCGGATCAGTGTGGACTTTCCGGCTCCGGAAAACCCTATGATACCGCAGATATCACCCTTTTCCACATGGATACTCACGTCGTCCAACGCGTGGACGGTTCCGTATTTTCCTGAAAAGGTTTTGCTTACATGTTCGATCTGGATCAATGTTTCTTCCTCCCCATCTGAGAAGCGCGATTTTAGGACTTCTCAAGTTTTCGCGGTCTCTGTGATTCTCCGCGTAAATAAAAAGCCCGGAAGCTTTTACACTTCCGGGCGCATTTTCTGGCATTAACAGGAAACTACTTTCTGTATACAGGTACCTGGCTGCACAACAAAGCACCTGGCCGTAAAAAACGCCCGGAAATCCACATACAACAGCAACAACACATATTGTTCATGTTATTTCTTCCCGCATTTCCCATACCTGTATCTCCTTTCCAACCGCCTGCTATCCTGCAGTCCAATGTTTCCTCATCGTCTGAACTCCCTGTTCGAATCCGATGGCGCTATAATAACCCCTATTTCCTAGTTTGTCAATATGATTTTATTTATTTTAAATCATATATTTAATTTTTTTAAACTTCTTGCATGATCGTTTTAAAATTTTCATATCACTGCTATTCCGAAGCAACACGCTTCTCCCATGCCTATATATTTTCCCCGCGCTGCAAAATTCCTCATAGTTTCGAAAATTTTTATAATTTTATATACCAAACTACCTTGCTATCCCGCATATCCTGTGATACGATATCCACACAAAATCGTAAACTATTCAGTACCTTCATAGTTACGCGCAAAATCTATTCCAGATCAGCTTCGCTGACGGGATTTTTGCCTTCCAGCCTATGTTTTCTTATGGTCAGCGCAGCAAGTGTGCAGACCTGCTGAACAGTTACACATAATCCTATAAAAGCATATTCTCTAAGTTTCTATCCGGACTACGATCCGTCTTTTCACATTTCGGAACTTCATTGCTTTTATATCCTTTACCTATTTTCAATCAATTTAAAAGCAGGAGAATCCGAGATGCATTGGAAAATGGCTGATCATGTTGTCCACTTTGCATGTTCTGACTCCTGCGCAAAGGAGGTATGAACTTGAGCACAATTCCAAGTGCGGACATCAGTGACAAAAAGTTCTTTTCCGACGATGAGCGCTACGCTGACCTGATCAATGGACTCATCTGCCAAGGCAGACCGGTTGTCCGAAAAGAAGACCTGCAGGATCTGGACACCCAGACCGGGATCTGGAACGATCCGGCAATCCACAAATCAAAGAACCGACGACGTGTAAAGCTTCGTGATCTGGTTAAAAAAGCATCCTTTGGCGTAAATTTTCTTGTCATCGGTATTGAAAACCAGCAGACCATCGATTACTCACTGCCGCTTCGCTGTATGACCTATGAAGCCGGTGAATATGAGCGCCAGGCCGCAATGATACGCCGCGCAGTTCGAAATGCCGACATCAAACAGAATCCTGGAGAATATCTTTACAGTTTTTCCAAAGAGAGTCATCTCCATCCTTCAATCATCATCGTTCTCTACTATGGCGAGCTTCCCTGGGATGGATCCGTCGACCTTCACGGAATGATCGATTTTTCCGGGATTCCGGAAGAATTTCATCCTTTGATTCAGAATTACCGGATTCATCTTGTGGATGTCCGGCATTTACAGAATACCGATGTTTTTAAGACGGATATCAGGCAGGTATTTGATTTTATCCGGTATTCTGATGATAAGACGTATCTAAAAAAGTTGTTGAATACATCAGAATATCAAATGTTAGATAAAGATGCATATGAAATGATTGCCACTCATACGAGTATGTCGACTTTACTAGAACCCCGTATGATGCAGACAAGAGGAGGAAAGATAAATATGTGCAAAGCGATAGATATTTGGTTAGCAGAAAGGGAAGCAAAGGGTCTCTCCCAGGGCCTCTCTCAGGGCCTCTCTCAGGGCCTCTCTCAGGGTATATCCCAAGGCAATGATGAAACTAGCTATAAAATGCTCATGAAAATCATTGTCTCGCGCTTCGGCAAAAAGGCAGGAGAACTCGCCTCACCCACAATTAGATACCTCACCTCTGACGAGCGCATAGATCTCGTAGAAACGGCTGCCACCACAGATACCTTCGCCCATTTTCAAGACGCCCTGCGCCGCGCTACCACCGAAACACAACGATCCCCGCAATCGCCAGCGCCGCACCAATAAGCTTCCGCCACTCAAATGCTGCTTTCTCGACGCCGAAAAGCCCAAATACCTCAGCAATATAGGAGACTAATATCTGGGTCACAACAATGAGCAGCGTCGCCTTAGCCGGTCCCAGACCGTCCATGCTTTTTATCACGGTCCAGGTGATGAACGCGCCCATGACACCGCCGAGAAGCATATATTTCCGGTCGATGGAGAACATCCCCCAGATCTCCCCACGCCCGGTAAAAAAATAGAGAACCACACATGTCAGAAACGCCGTCAGCTGCACCCATCCTGCCGCCGCCCAGATACTGCTCTGCTTCGTCACCTCCGTATTAAAGATCCCCTGCAGGCTCATAAGCGCCCCAGAAAGCAATGCCACCAAAATTCCCCACATAAAAAACCTCCTGAAACCATGTTTCCCTTAGGATTCCATAGTCAGGAGGTTTTTATACGGCCTGACTATTCCATATTTTCTTCTGAATACGAACATATTTTTAATTTCTTTTTTATCTCCCAAAGGTAATATTGCGGCATCATTGACAGCACCGCACGCCTTGTAAGAATCATGCTTAATGCATAATTAGAGGTGGCTGACTTCATCAAATAAAATGATAACTCTGCCTTCTTTATCTGTCTAAATAAGAATGTGCTTTGGCACATTCTCGCACCTCGCGCGGTCGCTTGCGACTATCTACATCTTCGCGCGAGTGTGCAGCTTTGGCACGTCAGTGCCTTTTTATGTAACGGGGAATTCCTCGGAATTTCCTGTTACATAAAAATCCCCGGCTATACCCGCCGGGGACCCTGTTCGAAAAATCCTTTATTTATGCTCTTTCCCGAAAAATTCAGAAAATTTACCGATTCACCTTTCTCTCCGCCGCCATCGCCAGATGCTTCGCCAGTACAGCCGTCGTCACAGCTCCGACGCCGCCCGGGACCGGGGTCGCCGCGGAGGCTTTTTCTTCCAGACCTTCCCAGAGGACGTCGCCGCAGAGCTTTCCGTTCTCATCCACGTTGATTCCAACGTCGATCAGCACAGCTCCTTCCTTTAAGAAGGACGCGTCTAACATCTTCGCCTTACCTGCCGCCGCGACGAGAATGTCCGCTTCCCGGCAGACTGCCTTTAAGTCCTTCGTCTTTGTATGGCACACAGTCACCGTCGCGTTTTCCTTCAACATCAACATGGACAGCGGACGTCCAACGACCATGCTGCGTCCGACGATCACCGCGCGCTTTCCTTCCATTGGAATATCAAATGCCTTTAACACCTCAATGACCGCCTCAGCCGTACACGGAGCAAAACCGTCCTTCTCTCCTGCAAACACCTTCGCCGTATTCACTGCACAGATTCCGTCGAGGTCCTTCTCCGGCCGGATCATCTGCTCCGCACGTTTTTCATTGATATACTTCGGCAGCGGGCGAAATAACAGAATTCCGTCGATGGCCTCGTCATCATTGATCTTCTGGAACTCCGCAAAGAACTCCTCCTCTGTGATATCCGCCGGATACACATATGACATTGTCTCCATTCCATATGCCGCAATACGTTTCATGACATTTCTCTCGTAGGAGAGATCATCCGGCCGCTCGCCGATCCGGACGATGGCCGCTGTCGGCACATATCCGCCTAATTTCCCGTTCATTGCGAGAACCTGTTCCTTGATTTTTGCAGAAACCTCTGCACCCTTTAATGTGATCATCCTCTTACCGCCTTTAACGCAATCTCATAGATCCGGTCTGCCTGTTCCGTTCCCTTTTTTATAAGAAGTTCTGCCTGACTATTCACTGTTTCGGCATACTCCCGGTCCTTCATCATCTTCGTATTGATATACACGCTCATGACAGCGCCGAGAAGCGCGGCCCGGATTCCCTGAATTCCGACACCAGCGTCGCTCACTGCAAGACGGCTTCCGTGGAGCGCCAGAAACTCCATATCATCCAACACGCTGACCGCCCGCTCCATGACTTCCACCGGAACCTTCGCGGCAGCCTTCAGGCATTCTTCCATCCGTTCGTCTTTTATCCTCTTCTCTTCCTCTGTCTCCGCCTTCATGCGGTAGACCTCCGACAGTGGCCGGAATGCCTGCTCATCCGCTTTTTCCAGCCGGATAAAATCCATTCTCGCCTCTCCCAGTCTCACAAGGATCCTCTGGACATCTTCCTCATATATCGCAAACTTTTTCTTACCCGCAGTCAGGTTCCCCACCATCTCGCCGAGAGCTGTTCCGATCGCGCCGTAAACCGCTGCCGCGCTTCCTCCTCCCGGAGTCGGTGCCTTGGACGCCAACACTTCCAGATATTCGTTCCACTGTTCCATGAACATATTTCCTTCCAAATTTACTCTCTGCATATCGATTGAATCCCCGCATCCGGAAGTACCTGCCATTGGCTGCTGATCCATACCTGTGAATCCTTCTCTTCCTGCAGTCGATTTGCAGTCTTGAAAACTATTATCCATGATTTCACGACTCTTGTCAATCCTGGCTGTATATTTCCTACTATTTTTATAGGATTGCAGATCCGGCAGCTGCTCTCTTTTTCATTCCGATCCCCCTCCCAATACTTTTTGCCTCCAGACCCTTTCTTTACACAGACCGCTCAGACCATTTCCCTGTGATTCCTAATTTATACATGTAAAGAAGTACATGCTCAGCAATCCTCAAAACATTCGTTATTCGCCTATTTTCTTGAAAAATGACTGCCTGCTCGTGCTTCAAACGTATGCCTCCGACAGCATTTGTATTGCATATTATGCATTGTTTTTTATAAAAATACACTTTATGCTTGACATTATGCATCTTACGATGTATATTTATGACGCACAGAGAAATTAAACTTCTGATATAGATTGGAGGACATCATTATGAAAGAGAAAGTTATTTTAGCATATTCCGGCGGACTCGACACAACAGTTCTGATTCCGTGGTTAAAAGAAAATTATGATTACGATGTAGTCTGCGTCTGCATCGACGTAGGACAGGGAAATGAGTTAGATGGTCTGGAAGAGAGAGCAAAATACTGCGGAGCTTCCAAATTATATATCGAGCATGTTGTCGATGAATTCTGCGACGAGTACATCGCTCCGTGCGTAAAAGCAAACGCTACCTACGAGAACAAGTATCTCCTCGGTACCGCAATGGCCCGCCCGCTGATCGCGAAGATTCTTGTTGATATCGCGAAGAAGGAAGGCGCTGTTGCGATCTGCCACGGTGCTACCGGTAAAGGAAACGATCAGGTTCGTTTCGAGCTTGGCATCAAGGCCCTTGCCCCGGATATGAAGATCATCGCTCCGTGGAGAACCTGGAATATCCAGTCCCGTGAGGAAGAATTAGAGTACTGCGCAAAACATAACATCGATCTTCCATTCAAGAAGAACGACAGCTACAGCCGTGACCGCAACATCTGGCACATCAGCCATGAAGGTCTTGAGCTGGAAGATCCGGCACAGGCTCCGAACTACGATCATATGCTCGTACTCGGCGTAACACCGGAGAAGGCACCGGATGAAGAGACTGAGATCTCCATCTCCTTCGAGAAAGGATTCCCGGTTGCATTAAATGGCGAGAAGATGAAATTCTCCAAGATCCTCACAAAATTAAATGAGCTCGGCGGAAAGAACGGAATCGGCATCACCGATATCGTTGAGAACCGTATGGTCGGCATGAAGTCCCGTGGTGTTTATGAAACTCCTGGCGGAACGATCCTTCTCGAAGCTCACAAGCAGTTAGAGGAACTGATCTTAGACAAAGAGACATTAAAATATAAGAAGAACATCGACAACGAGTACGCTGATGTCGTTTACTCCGCAAAGTGGTTCAGCCCGTTACGGGAGGCATTACAGGCATTCGTTGAGTCCACTCAGGAATATGTGACCGGTGAGTGCAAGATGAAGCTCTACAAGGGCAACATCATCAAGCAGGGCACAACTTCCCCGTATTCCTTATACAACGAGAGCATCGCTTCCTTTACAACCGGTGATCTCTATGACCACCATGACGCTACCGGCTTCATCAATCTCTATGGACTCTCCACAAAGGTTCGCGCAATGAAGAAGGCAGAGGTCGAGAAGAACCAGAAATAATAACTCTCTTTCATAAAAAACTTAGGCTTGATCCCGGCAGGACATGTTCCCGCCGGGATCTTTTCTTCAGCTGTTCAGATTCTTTACATTTCTGTCATTTTTCTTTCATTCTCTTTACAAAGCCTCTTATATCTGACCGTATTCCTTCATTTTTTTTTGACAATTTGGTCACACTTTTTTGATTTAATATGGATCATAAAGAAAGAGAGAGATCCTTTGAAGCACCTGGATCTTTCGTTTTTTCTCTTATATTTTCGATATTAGAAAGGAAGACTTAAATTATTATGAAAAAGAAATTACTTCTTACCACTTGCATCGCAGGTATCATCGCACTGGCAACCGCATGCTCTTCCCAGAGCACAACTGCTGCAACAACCGCTGCTTCTACAACGGCTGAGACAACAGCGGCTGCTGTGAAGGAGAATACAACTGCTGCTGAAAAGGAGACAACTGCCGCTGAAAAAGCAGAAGGCAAGAAAGAGGCTGATTCCAAAGCTTCCGAAAACAGCAGTGAAAAAAGCGACGAATCAAAAGAGTCTACAATGACTGGTACCATCAGTGACATAAAAGATTTCATGTTCACGGTAAGTGCTGATGGAAAGGATTACGCGTTCACCTTCGAAGCCGATAAAAAACCGGAAGGTCTCTCCGAAGTCAAGGACGGCGATAAAGTTACTGTAACTTACACCGGAACGGTCAATGAAGTAGACGCTTTTGATGGAACCATTCTTTCCGTGACAAAGGCTAAATAATATACACACGGGTGTGAAATGCGGCACCGCCAGGTCCCAAAAAAGGACCGGCGGTGCCGCGGCTAAAAGGCTGAAGGTAGTCAGCAGTTAGAATATTGACACACCACGATCTGGATCTTATCAAGCAATCGCTTAAGATTCTCATTTTCTTTCTGAAGTCTGGTGCAGCGCTCCCGGTACAGGTCCCGCTGCCTTTCAATGATACGGAAGTTATCGCAGATCTCTTTCATATCCTCGCTCTCTTCCCACGGCAGGTCAGAAAATTCTTTCCCTGCCGCTGGTTTCAGATTCTGCAGTATCTCCCCTGAACATATTTTCTTATTTGCTTCATCTGTTAATTTTTCTGCTGTTTTCATAATCTATCTCCACTGACGATCATCCACATTTTCTATCCTGTTTATTTCTGTTGTCCAGCCCTGCCCTTTTCATCCAAAACTGGAAAAGTTAAAATTTATCAAACAGCCTTCCTGGCTCTCACAATAAGATGCCAGATTGGAAGCAGATACAGGAATACCGCCGCCCCTATCGACACAAGCGGCGCCGACACAGACGCCAGCGGAACCGCACCCGCGATGGACCACGGAATGAGCGGAGCCGTAACGATTACCGAGTTTTCCATATCTATCGCAAACTTCTGCTGATCCGGCTCCAGATCCTTGCAGACCTGGTCCACCAGCATCGTTGCCAGTGTCTGGTTGCAGGCCACCATCCCCGCCACCATGGACGTCATAAGGATCGTACCAAATACGGTGATTTTTCTGCTCAGCGAGCCCATCTTCGATTTTAAACCATTTAAAAGTCCGGTTTCCTCAAAGATACCCGAATAGGAGGACGAAATCGTGATGATCAGTGCCACCCGCACCATGGACATGATTCCGCCGCCGTCGATCATGGACGAGATTGATGGATCCAGAGATTGATAACCGTTGACCAGAATTTCAACGATCAGGAACAGGTCCGTGTGCTGCCAGAAAAGGCACACGCCGAGTGCCGTCATGATACTTGCCAGCATCGCCATCCGCACCTGTACCCGGAAAAGTGATAATACCATGATCACCACCGCGGGAAGAATTGGGATCAGTCCCAGATGGAATACGCCAGAAAAGCTCTCCGTCAGCGACAAATTTCCGGCTTCCGCCGCCGGAAATGCGATTCCGCAGACACCGTAAAAGGCACAGGTCAAAATTAGCGGCACGATGGCCGTCCTCACCATCAGACGGATATTGTCAAAAATATTTGTGTGGGTCAGCTCCGAGACCAGCAGTGCGCTGGTGGATACCGGCGAACACCTGTCCCCGAAGAACACGCCGGAGAGGATCGCGCCGCCCGTCAGGATCTCATTGCACCCCATCGCCTTCGCCATGGTCATGCAGATCACGCCCATGGTCGCCGCCGTTCCGAATGCTGTTCCTGTAAGGACGGACACCAGACAGTTTAAAAGGAATGCCATCAAAATCATTACCGACGGATTCATAAGCCCTGCGCAGTAGGAGACGATTGCCGGGATCGTTCCTGCCGCCCGCCAGAGCGCCGTCAGCATCCCGATGAGTAAAAACGTAATTAAAATATTTTTCGCCGTCTTGATTCCCTTCCAGGACATCCCGAAAATATCTCTGACCGTATAACCGCGGCTCAAAGTGTACGCGAAAAAGATCAGATATCCAAGTGCCAACGCTGCCAGAATCGGGATTCCCGCAAGGATGCACCCGATCAGCGTCACCGCGAACACGACCAGAACAGCCGTCTCACTGGTGTGTACCTTCATAATGTTTACCTCTTCCCTGTTTTCTTTCGTGAACCATTCCCTCAGCCAGCTGTTCCCTGTTCAGATATCCTGATCCACCTTTATGATTCTAGTATACGCCTGGATTTCCCGCTTGTCTAACTGTATTTTCCGATATATAATACAGCTAAAAAACTGTATATAAGTTACAGATTTCATTCTTTTACACGATTTTCCCAGTTCATTCTGGCTGTCCTGTATCTTTTATGGTCAGCACAGCTGATCCGAGACTCTGCACGACACTTACAAGTCAAGCGGATATTCGCAATCCGCTTCGCTACTTGCTCATAACCCAATAACTGCTCCGCAGTTTATCAGAAGGAGCTTGCACTCCTCCTGATACAAGCAAGTCCCCACTGCTTATTGCTTTTCGCAATTGAAGCAGGGGACTTACTTGATTCGGTTAAACTTTCTTTTTATATTCCGGAGGTTTTATATGAACTTTCTTTCCATGGACTACTTTCTCATGACCGCCGAGAAGCGCAGCTTCACAAAAGCCGCCGATGCTCTCCATATCACCCAGCAGACCCTGAGCACCCACATCGCCAATCTGGAACAGGAGCTGGACTGCAAGCTCTTCGTCCGCCATGTTCCCCTGGAACTCACCTACGCCGGAGAGATCTTTTGCCAGTACGCTGCAGACTTCCAGAAAAAATACCGGGCAATGCAGCACGAATTTGCCGACCTGACTAAAAATGAGCAGGGCATCCTGCGGATCGGCATCTCCTTTACCCGCTGCCATGCGATCATGCCCGCGATCATCACGGAATACCAGCGCCGCTACCCGCATATGGAGATCCAGGTCATCGAAAATGCGAACACTGGACTACAAAAAGACCTGATGGAACATAAGATCGATCTCGCCATCGCGAAGTTCCCGGATTTTCTGCCAGGGATCACTCTGAGCGATTTCTATGAGGAGGAGGTCGTCCTTCTGCTTGCTGATTCTCTGTTTCATGAGATCATTTCCGATGCCGCCCCAGCAGATGCCCTATTTTTACATCTTCCAAAGACTATCTGCTGCTCCGGCTCTGATTTCACTCATGACACCGCTGGCACTGCCTCCTTTTCTGTTCAGGATCTCCCTGCACTGACAGATTCACAGCCAGAACCGTTAATGTTAAAAAGCCTGGAAGACTTCTCGATCTTCGAACACTGCCCATTCCTTCTAAACTACGCCACAGACATCGCCGGTCAGCTCGGAAGACACTTCATCACCATGGGCAATTTCAAACCGATTGTAAAGACCCAGTCCGACAATATGGGAATGCTTCTGGAGCTCTGCGCCGCCGGAAAAGGCGCCTGCATCTCCCCACTGAACCTTGCCATGAGCTCCCTCTCCCCTGAGCAGCGCAAAAAAATGCGGATCATCCATCTCGGACGATCCGCAAAATATAAGATCCGCTTCGGTTCTCTGGAACAGCCTTACCAGTGGAAGGCGATCCGGAACTTTATGGATGCCGCGAACGCTGCACTCACAAGAACCGGCACAACCACCTAGCTTTCCGTTCTCTATCGCATGCGGTATGCCGTTTTTCAAATGAACAAAAATTTCTAGCGCTTCTCCTGGCTGAAAACGATCGACCTGCCGGGGCCTCTCACCCTGCCAGATAACACCAGACTGGCAGTGTCAGCATGGACATTATCGTCGTCACAACCACGCATCTCGTTGCAAACAAGACGTCACTGTCATATCTTGCCGCAAAAATCGCCGCCGTAGCTCCGGCAGGCATGCCGGTCATCAGAACGCTGATTCCCAGTGATGTGGCATCAAGTCCAAGTCCAAGTCCAACGACCAGTGCTGCTGCCGGGAGAATGATCAGACGGAATACAGAAAACATGGCTGTATCTTTATTAAAGATCGTTGTAATTTTTACATCCGCCAAAATTGTTCCCACGATCAGCATCGTGAGGGCGCTGTTACAATTCCCAAGATACTTCACTGTCGCCGTGATGACGGCTGGAAGCTTCACCTGAGTCACCATGCAGATCAAGCCCAGATAAATTGCGACCAGACATGGATGTGTCAGCACGTTCTTCGCGACTTTCTTCTTATCCACCTTCTCATCCGCCACAAAATAAGATTTCAAAAAAGTCCCCCAATCGTCGGTCTTTATTACAGCCAACAACCGGGGAACTTCCAGGACTCTATTTTTCTTTACTATACAGCGCCTCTTATAAAAAGCGATTCCAAAACACAGCACCTCATCTTCGATCTTCTGGCTGATATAACCTCCAGACATCAGTATCTCCAGATGAGGAAAAGGTACTTTACTTTGCCCGTAAGAAAAAAGGACATGAAGGCGTAAAGGGAACTGTAACAGAAGATATGGAGCCTGATTTGTGCATCAGACTTCCTTATTTTAATTGACCAAATATCTTGTGATGGTTTTCCAATGCAAAAAGAACACCTGTAAAACAGACGCCGGCACTTTCTTCCGACTATATAGACGCAAAAATCCCCGCCCGGAAACCCGGACGGGGATCATCACCTGTTATAACACTACCGGCAAAATCACTCTGCCTACTTTAATATATTCATGTTTTTGGCGGGTGCTAAGGTCAAAACTCCTCCTGCAAGCAAGCTTGCATCGGACTTTAGACCTTTTCACCCTGGTATATACAATTCACGCAAATTAGTTAGCTGCAGCAGCTTTTGCTTCTTTGATCTTCTCTGTCAGCATCGGAACGATCTTGTTTAAGTCGCCTACGATACCGTAGTCAGCTACATCGAAGATCGGAGCGGACTCATCTTTGTTGATCGCAATGATGATGTCAGACTCTTCCATACCAGCTACGTGCTGGATAGCACCGGAAATACCGATTGCGAAGTATACGTGCGGACGAACAGTCTTACCAGTCTGTCCTACCTGAAGATCTTTCGGCTTCCAGCCGGAATCTACAACTGCACGAGAGCAGCTTACTGTACCGCCAATAGCCTCAGCGAGGTCATCAAGCAGTTTGAAGTTCTCTGCGCTGCCAACTCCACGACCACCGGAAACAAGGATCTTTGCATCCATGATATCAGCTACGTCGGATACTGCCTTAACGATCTCGAGAATCTCAACGTACTTGTTGTCCGGAGTGAAGCCCGGGTTGAATTCGATAATTTCAGCTTTTCTGCCAGCCTCACGGTCAAGCTTCTGCATAACGCCTGGACGTACTGTAGCCATCTGCGGACGGAATTCCGGGCAAGCGATTGTAGCGATCGTGTTGCCGCCGAATGCCGGACGGGTCATAAGGAGCTGACCATGTTTCTGCTCTTTACCCGGCATAGCTACGAGCGGGAAATCTCCGATATCGAGCTGTGTGCAGTCTGCTGTAAGACCTGTATGGATACGTGCGCAAACACGCGGGCCAAGGTCACGACCGATTGCTGTAGCACCGATTAAGAAGATGTCCGGCTTGAACTCGTTGATAACAGCTGTGATCGCATGAGTATACGGCTCAGTTCTGTAATCCTTTAATTCCGGATCGTCAACAACGATAACTTTGTCTGCACCGTACTCACCGAGTTCGTCTGCAAGACCTTTTACGTTGGAACCAACTAAAACTGCTGTTACAGTTGTTCCTAAATCTTTTGCCAGGTCTTTACCTTTACCGATCAGCTCCAGAGCGATGCTGCTGATCTGATTGTCTACCTGCTGTGCAAAGACATATACACCCTTATATTCTGCTAAATTCATCACTTTTCACCACACTTTTCTTTTTTTGAATTAAAGTACATGTTTCTCAGTAAGTTTCTCAACAATGTAATTTGCAGCTGCGGACGGATCAAGGTTTGTCTCCTTAACGCCTGCACCCTTTCTTACTTTGTCGGAAGCCTTAGCGATCTGAGTCGGGGATCCCTTAAGACCAAGGTTGGAATCAAGGACATCTTTCAGATCTTTTCTGCCCCAAACGGTGATCTCTTTCTTGTATGCATCGAAGATTCCGCCCGGAGTCATGTAACGCGGCTCATTTAATTCAGAAAGTGCTGTAATTAAGCACGGCATTTTAGCCTTTAACATCATGTATCTATCATCGAACTGACGCTTAACGATTACAGAATCGCCATCGATCTCGATGCCCTCAGCATAGCTGATTACCGGAAGACCAAGGTGCTCGGAGATCTGCGGACCTACCTGAGCTGTATCACCATCGATAGCCTGACGGCCTGTGATGATGAGGTCATAGTCAAGGTTTCTTAAAGCACCAGCGATTGTCTGGGATGTAGCCCATGTATCAGCACCGCCGAGAACACGGTCTGTAACAAGGATACCGTTATCAGCGCCCATAGCCATAGCCTCACGAAGAACTTCCTCAGCCTTCGGAAGACCCATTGTAACTACTGTAACTTCTGCACCATACTGATCTTTTAAGCGAAGAGCTGCCTCCAGACCAGCTTTATCATCCGGGTTCATGATTGTGAGCATAGCTGCTCTGTCAAGTGTTCCATCCGGTTTGAACTTTACGCCGCCCTTAGTATCCGGCACCTGTTTTACACAAACAACGATTTTCACTGTATTTCACTCCTTATTTTCATTTATAGTTATGATCTTCCAGCTGTTAAATTATTATTTTAACAGTGCGCCGGAGATAACCATTCTCTGAACTTCACTTGTTCCTTCGTAGATCTCGGTGATCTTAGCATCACGCATCATACGCTCTACGTCGTACTCTCTGATGTAACCATAACCACCATGGAGCTGAACAGCCTTTGTTGTTACTTCCATAGCAACCTCTGCTGCATACAGTTTAGCCATTGCTGCCTCTACGCCGTAGGACTTCTGAGTAGCCTTAGCCATTGCTGCACGGTAAACCATCATCTGAGCAGCTTTTACCTTTGTTGCCATATCAGCAAGCTGGAACTGTGTGTTCTGGAACTGACCGATTGTGCGGCCGAACTGCTTTCTCTCTTTTACGTAAGCAACTGTTCTGTCAAGGGCGCCCTCTGCAAGACCAAGAGCCTGAGCAGCGATACCGATACGTCCGCCGTCAAGAGTATGCATAGCGATCTTGAAGCCCTCACCCTTCTTACCTAAGAGGTTGTCCTTCGGGATGCGGCAGTCTGTGAAAATAAGTTCATATGTTGCAGATCCGCGGATACCCATCTTCTTCTCTTTTGTACCAAAAGTGAAGCCCGGTGTACCTTTCTCTACGATAAATGCGGAGATCTCTTTCTGCATTTTGCCACGTTTCTCAACTGTGCCTGTAACAGCGATAACGATGTATGTATCAGCATACTTACCGTTCGTGATGAAGCACTTGGAACCGTTTAATACCCACTCGTCGCCGTCTAAAACTGCTTTTGTCTGCTGACCCTGAGCGTCTGTACCAGCGCCCGGCTCAGTTAAACCGAATGCGCCTAACTTCTCGCCTTTTGCAAGCGGAACAAGGAATTTCTGCTTCTGCTCTTCTGTTCCGAATGTCATGATCGGATCCATGCAAAGGGATGTATGTGCGGAAACGATAACGCCTGTAGTACCGCAAACTTTGGAAAGCTCCTCAACGCACATAGCGTATGTAAGCGGATCACAGCCCTGTCCACCATACTCCTTCGGTACCGGAATACCGAGGAAACCGTTTTTAGCCATCTTCTCTACGGTTTCAACCGGGAATCTCTCTTCCTCGTCAACCTCCTGAGCAAGGGGTTTGACTTCCTTCTCGGCGAAATCGTGGAACAGTGTTCTCGCCATCTCATGCTCTTTACCTAATGTAAAATCCATGTTTTTAGTTCCTCCTTGTGAATTGTATCATGTATAACATAGGGAAATGTGGATGCTTCATTTCTCCGATGTACCTATCCATTGGACAAACGTGGTTTCCGCCCGCGTTTATCCTGTCCCGCATTTTGCGGATTCAAAATTCCCGGCATATAACCCAACATATATGCCCGGAATTCCGATTGTGAAAAAAAACACAATCTTAGTTAAAAAATAAATTTAGCGTTTTCTTTACCTCATAAACCTGCTTTCGCTGATATTTAGTGGAAAAAGTAAACGCTATCGGGTTATCTGCCTGACGGGATCAGATCCCCGTCAGGCATTTCCCATACCGGTAACTATCTCCGGATTATTTTGTGTAATCGTAGAAACCCTTGCCGGTCTTTCTTCCAAGAAGGCCGCCGCGAACCATCTTCTTAAGAAGCGGATGCGGACGATACTTCGGATCGCCTGTCTCTGTCTCAAGAACATTCATGATTGCAAGAACAACATCAAGACCAATCAGATCACCGAGAGCTAACGGTCCCATCGGATGGTTAGCGCCAAGCTTCATGGCAGTATCGATACCCTCTACGGAAGCAACGCCCTCAGCATAAATGCCGACTGCTTCGTTGACCATCGGAATAAGGATTCTGTTTACAACGAAACCTGCAGCCTCTTCTACCTGTACCGGAGTCTTGCCGATCTCTTCAGAGATCTTCTTAACAGCTTCAACATCTTCCGGCTTTGTGTTTAAGCCAGCGATAACCTCAACCAGCTTCATAACCGGTGCCGGGTTGAAGAAATGCATACCGATTACATGTCTCTCAACAGCGCTGCCGATCTCTGTAATGGAAAGAGAGGAAGTGTTTGTTGCAAAGATGCAGCTCGGTTTGCAGATCGCGTCGAGCTCTTTAAATGTCTGCTTTTTGATCTCCATGTTCTCGATCGCAGCCTCTACAACGAGGTCACAATCGCCGCAGATATCTTTCACACCAGTTGTGATCTTGTTAAGGATCTTCTCAGCCTCTTCCTGAGTCATTTTGCCTTTTGCGATTCTCTTCTCGAATCCAGCGGCAATCTTCTTCTTTCCGTTCGCTGCAAATGTTTCATTGATGTCGCAGAGCATTACCTCATAGCCTTCAGTCTGTGCGAATGCCTGTGCAATACCGGAACCCATGGTTCCTGCGCCGATAATACCAACTTTCATGATTTTATCTCCTTATATATGCAACAATGTTATGTAATCTTATCGATTTTTGAAGCCGTCCACTTTTCTCTTCTCGAGGAACGCCTTCATTCCTTCCTTCTGATCCTCAGTCTCAAAGCACTCGGAGAAATATTTCTCTTCGATAGAGATTGCGTGGTCAAGGTCGGAAAGGTAACCGTCTGTCAGGGACTCCTTGGAATTTCTGACAGCGATCGGTGCGTTGGAGGCGATCTTCTTTGCCAGCTTCATAACTGTCGGAATAAGCTCTTCCTTCGCACATACACCGTTTACAAGGCCGATCCGGTATGCCTCGTCAGCTTTGATATTGACAGCGGCATATACCATTTCCTTTGCCTTTCCGGTTCCGATCAGTCTTGCGAGACGCTGGGTTCCGCCGAATCCCGGAGTAATACCAAGACCAACCTCCGGCTGTCCGAATATAGCGTTTTCGGAGCAGTAACGGATATCGCAGCTCATTGCAAGCTCATTTCCACCGCCAAGTGCAAAGCCGTTGACAGCAGCGATCGACGGGATCGGAAGTGTCTCCAGCTTACGGAAAACATCGTTTCCAGCTTTACTGAATTCACGTGCTTCCTGTACAGTCATCGTGCTCATTGCAGCAATGTCCGCACCGGCAACAAAGGATTTCTCACCTGCGCCGGTCACAACCAGCACTCTTGTTGTACCAAGATCAATGCTGTCAAGAACAGCATCAAGGTCCTGAATAACCTCTGTATTTAACGCATTTAAAGCCTCCGGACGGTTGATGGTGATAACACCAACAAAACCGTCCTGCTCATATTTTACAAAACCCATATCGTTGTTCTCCTCAGATTTTGTCTATGCCCCAGATCAGATTAGTCTCTCTCTACGATTGTAGCACAGCCCATTCCGCCGCCGATGCAAAGAGTTGCAAGACCCTTCTTAGCATCTGCCTTCTCCATCTCATGAAGAAGTGTAACGAGAATACGGCATCCGGAAGCTCCTACCGGGTGTCCGAGAGCGATCGCGCCGCCGTTCGGGTTTAACTTGTTAAGGTCAAAGCCAAGCTCTTTGCCTACTGCTACAGACTGTGCAGCGAATGCCTCGTTAGCCTCGATGATATCGAAGTCTTTGATCTCCATGCCTGTTCTCTTGAGAACTTTTCTTGTAGCTGCAACCGGTCCGATACCCATGATCTTCGGATCTACGCCGCCGAGAGCACCGGCAACCCATGTAGCCATCGGCTTAACACCGAGCTCTTTAGCTTTCTCTTCGCTCATAACAACAACTGCTGCTGCACCGTCGTTGATTCCTGAAGAGTTACCAGCTGTAACTAAGCCGCCGTCTTTCTTGAATGCCGGTTTTAACTTGCCGAGTGTCTCAACCGTTGTTCCGTGACGCGGGCCTTCATCTGTATCTACGATAACTGTCTCTTTTTTCTTCTTAACTTCTACCGGAACGATCTCGTCCTTGAATGCGCCGGACTTCTGAGCAGCCTCTGCCTTCTGCTGGCTTACTGCAGCGAACTTGTCCAGTTCTTCTCTTGTAAGACCCCACTGATCGCAGATGTTCTCAGCTGTGATACCCATGTGGTAGTTGTTGAATGCATCCCAGAGAGCATCGTTAACCATTGTATCAACTAAGGTAGCATTGCCCATACGGTATCCGTAACGGCCTTTCATCATAGCATACGGAGCCATGGACATGTTCTCCATACCACCTGCAACAACGATATCAGCGTCACCGGAAAGGATCATCTCAGCTGCCATGTTAACAGCCTCAAGACCGGAACCGCAAACTACGTTGATCGTAACTGCCGGAACTTCGATCGGGAGACCAGCTTTTAATGTAGCCTGACGAGCTACGTTCTGTCCCTGACCAGCCTGGATTACACAGCCCATGTAAACCTGATCAACAGCTTCCGGAGCTACACCAGCTCTCTTTAAAGCCTCTTTAATTACGATTGCGCCAAGTTCCGGAGCCGGGATTGTACTTAATTCGCCACCCATTGTTCCGATTGCGGTACGGCATGCACCTGCCAGTACAATTTTCTTTGCCATTTTCTTTTCCTCCTCATTATACCGCTGCCATGCTCTACACCATATAATTTTTCACAAGCAAGGCAGTATATTATGTATAACTAATAATATCACCAAACCGTTTTTGTGTCAAATAATTCTCAAAAGCTTTTTATATAATTTTTCTAAACAAATTAGAAAGTTTCCTTATCCTTTCGTACAAAAGTTACTTTTTTGCTTTGATGCGGTGTTTTGGCGCTTCGTCATGTTTTGCGAACATTTACGAAGCTTTTTCCCGGAATTATTGACCTTACACCCGGAAAATGTTAAAATAATCTCATAGTTTGTCCGTGCGGCGGTCTATATGGAAACAAGTGCTGCAGATCCATTTGCATAAGTTTTTCCATATGTGCCGGCATAGGGCGTGTGTCCTGTGCTTCCTGTTTTCGTGTCAATGGAAACAAAAAAACCGCACAATATATTGCTACTATATTTTTATGGTTACAAAGAGAGGGTATTGAAATGGATTTCAAACAGATGTATCAGGAAAAGCTGGTTTCCGCAGAGAAGGCAGCTTCCGTAATCAAGTCCGGTGACTGGGTCGATTACGGCTGGACAACAGCGACACCGGTTGCTGTCGACAAGGCAATCGCAAAAAGACTTCCGGAATTAACAGACGTAAACTTCCGCGGCGGTATCTTAATGTGGGTGCCGGAGATCTTCAAGATCGAGAATCCGGCAGAACATATGACCTGGAACTCCTGGCATATGGGCGGTATCGAGAGAAAAGCGATCGCGCAGGGCTTCAGCTACTATGCTCCGATCCGTTACTCTGAGCTTCCAAGATATTACAGAGAATCCCAGACTAAGCCGGACGTAGCTGTATTCCAGGTTTCCCCGATGGACGAGCACGGTTTCTTCAATTTCGGACCGAACGCTTCCCATATGGCGGCTGTATGTGAGACTTCCAAGGTCGTTATCGTGGAAGTGAATGAGAATATGCCGGTATGCTTCGGCGGCACTGAGGAAGGTGTTCATATCTCCCACGTTGACATGATCGTGGAAGGTGACAACCCGGCGATCGCTGAGATGGGCGGCGCTGCTGCTGCAAGCGATGTCGATGAGGCTGTCGCAAAGCTGATCCTTGAGGAGATCCCGGACGGCGCATGCTTACAGCTTGGTATCGGTGGAATGCCGAACGCGGTCGGCGCTCTGATCGCGAAATCTGACTTAAAGGATCTCGGCGTTCATACTGAGATGTATGTTGACGCATTCGTGGATATCGCAAACGCCGGAAAGATCACTGGCGCAAGAAAGAATATCGACAAAGGCCGTCAGGTATACGCATTCGGCGCAGGTACAAAGAAATTATATGACTATTTAAATAAGAACCCGGAGTGTATGTCCGCACCGGTAGACTACACGAACGATGTCCGCACGATCTCTGCTCTTGACAACTTCATGTCCATCAATAACGCTGTTGACCTTGACCTCTTCGGTCAGGTAAACGCAGAGTCCGCAGGAATCAAGCACATCAGCGGAGCCGGCGGACAGCTCGACTTCGTTCTGGGCGCTTACCTTTCCAGGGGCGGAAAGAGCTTCATCTGCTGCTCCTCCACTTTCAAGAAGAAGGACGGCACCTTAGAGTCCAGAATCGTCCCGACTCTGGCTCCTGGCTCCATCGTAACCGATACCCGTGCGAATATCCACTATCTCGTTACTGAGTACGGTAAAGTAAACTTAAAAGGTCTCTCCACATGGCAGAAGACCGAAGCGATCATCTCCGTAGCGCACCCGCAGTTCCGCGACCAGCTGATCGCAGAGGCTGAGAAGATGCATATCTGGAGAGCAAGCAACAAGCGCTGATTATAAATAAAATGCACAACAGGGGCTGTCAATGGCAGCCCCTGTTGTTGTATAATATGATCATGCATTCAGGATCGGATCCATCAATGTGATCCCCTTTTCATTTGCAAGCTTCCGTCTGCATATTTCCAGAAGAGGCTTCTGATATGGGGACTGGTCCTCCGTCCGGTACAGATAGTAGAGCGTTCTGCTTGGCGGCTCCACATCGAGTTCATGGATCGATACCGGCGTCGTCTTTAAGATGCTTTTTGCGACAGAGATCGGAAGAAACGCCCAGTTATCACCGTTCTGGGTGAAATACTGTAAAAATCCCATCTCATCCAGATAAACCTGTGGAACTGCCGCGCTGTTGAAATAATAGTTATGCCAGGTGTCAAAATTCTGATCCCACTGTGTCCGGATTTCCCGGCGCGGATCCAGCTCTGAGACTTTGATGTTGTGGGGAAGATTCAGATCTTTTCCCACTATCAGGCACAGTTTTTCCTTAAATAATACCTCCGTCTTTACCTGTGACGAATACATCGGATCCGTGATAAAGGCGATGTCCACCGTCTTGTTGTTTACATAGCTGTAAGCTTCACTCGAATGAAGTGTCGTCACATGGAGGCTGCATTCCGGCGTATTCCTTATAAATTCCTGAAACACCGTTGGCAGCATGAATGCAAGGAGGCTTCCGACACTGGCCACATAAAAACTCTTCTCATTGCTCAGCAATGCTTCCTCCTGAGTCTCATTCCAAAGTGCCTGCCAGCGGTGTGCAATTCCAACAAAGGCTCTCCCCTGTCTTGTCAGCTCCACATGACGGACTCCTTTATTCCGGATAAACAGGGAATAGCCCAGTTCTTCCTCCAGTGCGCGGATCCGACGGCCGAGAGCCGGCTGTGTGATATATAATTTTTCTGCCGCTGCAGAAAAGCTTCCGCACTGGGCTATCTTCAAAAACGCTTCAATTTCAAGAAACGTCATGTTCGATTCTCCTTCCTGTGCCACAACACCAACATGTTCGATATCTTTTTTGCGTGAGCATCTTCATTTCATGCTGTTTCGTTCCAAATGTTAATATTTATATTTATTATATCAAAACAGAGAAGCTTTTACAATTCTATCAAACCATCTTATGATTTTTGGCTCAAACGGTATTTTGCACCCTATATGTCTGAACGTTTAAAAATGTTAAGTTTTATTAATATTTAATATTATAATTTGTTACTTATTATTTCCTCATAACCATTTTACTTTCCTGACAAACCATGTTATAATACTCTAATGGAAGGAAGAGCCGCACCAACTCTTCCCGAAACTTTCTTCTCATTATATTATAACGCGATATTTAAAACGCACAGCCGCCTTGGAACGATAATTGGGGTATCGTCCTTGGCGGCTGTGTTCGTTATTCTGATTTGTTGACATTGTTCTCTTCTTGCCGGATGCTGCGCATCCGACAAGAAGCGTCGGGCGTCGCCCTTATAGAAAAAGGCTCTCAAACCACTGAGAAAATGTAAACATTTTTCAGTGGTCCGAAAGCCTTTTTCTGCAATGTCAGCTTTAAGCGTTCAGTTCTTTCTTATAAACCTCAATGACTTTCTTCATCGCCTCCGCACCCGGAGCGCCGATGGTCACGCGTTTCTCCACGCATGTCTTCATGGAGATCGCATCGTAAATATCTTCCTCGAATACCGGGCTGATAGACTTGAACTGCTCCAGAGTCAGGTCATCCAATGCCTTGTTCTCGTTGATGCAGAGAAGCACCAGCTGTCCGATGATCCCGTGAGCATCACGGAACGGAACGCCGTGGTTTACAAGGTAGTCCGCAGCATCTGTGGCATTCGTAAAGCCGTTCTTTGCGCTGGCTTCCATCACATCTTTGCGGAATGTCATCGTAGATACCATGCCCGTGAAGAGTAAGAGGCAGCCTTTTACGGTGTCGATGGCATCAAAGGTCAGCTCTTTGTCTTCCTGAAGGTCCTTATCGTATGCCAGCGGGATTCCCTTCATGACTGTCAGCATGGACATCAGGGCACCATAGACACGGCCGGCCTTTCCACGGATCAGCTCCGCGATATCCGGATTCTTTTTCTGCGGCATAATGCTGCTTCCGGTGCTGTAAGAATCATCCATCTCAACAAAACGGTACTCGTTACTGTTCCAGATGATGATCTCCTCGGAGAAACGGCTTAAATGCATGGCGATCGTGGAGAGCGCTGCCAGAAGCTCAATGAGGTAATCCCGGTCGGATACGGAATCCATGCTGTTTAAGGTCGGTCCGTCAAAGCCTAAAAGCTCTGCTGTGTACTCGCGGTCTAACGGGTATGTGGTTCCGGCAAGGGCACCGGATCCTAATGGGCAGTAATTCATGCGCTTTCTGATATCTGCAAGACGTCCCCTGTCACGGCGGAACATCTCGTAGTAAGCGCCTACATGGTGAGCCAGAGTTACCGGCTGTGCTTTCTGAAGATGGGTAAATCCCGGCATGTAGGTGTGGAGATTGTCCTCCATGAGCTTTAAGAGAACTTCCAGAAGTCCCTTTAACAGGACATCTGTCTCATCGATCTCATCTCTTGTGTAGAGCTTCATATCGAGAGCGACCTGATCGTTTCTGCTTCGCCCGGTGTGGAGTCTCTTTCCGGCATCTCCGATCCGTTCGATCAGGTTCGCCTCAACGAAGGAATGGATATCCTCGGATTCCGTTGTGATTTTTAAGGTTCCGTTGTCGATATCTTCACGAATACTCTTTAAGCCGGCAATGATCGCGTCACGGTCTTCCTCTGTGAGGATCCCCTGTTTCGCGAGCATCGTCACATGGGCGATGCTGCCTGCGATATCCTGTCTGTAAAATTTCTGATCGAAGGAGATGGATTCATTAAAATTGTGCACTAACTGGTTCTCTTCCTTCGTAAATCTTCCGCCCCAAAGTTTCATGTCTGTTCCTCCGTTGTCTGTTTTTCATGATTTATATGTTTCTCCGGTTCCGGCATGTCGGGAATTTCGGAATCCGGTTCCTCCATTTCATCTGAGCTCTCTTCCGTTTCTTCATCGAGCTCCGGAATTTCTTCAAATTCATCTTCATCCGCATGTTCTTCTTCTTCTTCTGCTTCCCGTTGCATTCTCCGGATCCTGAGCATCCGCGCTCTATCTCTCCGCCTCTCCATCTCTCTGCGCAAAAACCATAAAAAGATCAGGATCACGATCGATCCGCCTGTGATCAGGACGCCGGGCTTTAATCCCTCCGGGAAATAAGAAAAATCGATCACATGGTCCCCTGCGCCCACATCGATGGCGAGGAATGCGCCGAACGCTTTCCTCGTCTCCACCTTCTGCCCGTCTACCTTCACAGTCCAGCCCTTATCGAAGGGGATCGATGTGAAGAGCATTCCAGCCCGGTCAGCAGTTACAGTTCCGGAAAGCTTCGTATCCTTCCAACTCGTCAGATGCATCGGCATCCGGTTCAGACGGTCATAGACCTGAATCATGGCATCCTCGGAGAACCGATAGGCAATGGCATTCAACTGCTCCCCCGCCTCATCTGCCGTGAGCTTCACTTCATATCCCGGAGACAGGGTTCCGAGTTCCAGAAGATATCCGCGGTCTACATTGCCAAATGACTTTGAACCCGACGGCAGATCCGCTTTCACGTTCTTCACCTTCTTATTCAGAACGAACACATAGTATTCCCCGGTCATATCCGGTGTGAAGGTGAACGTATTTTTATTCACTGTTCCGCCTGTATCTACAAGAACTTCGTCTGCCCCTGTGACCAGACACAGATCATTCTGTACTTCCGCGGGATTATCCATCTCATACTGCCAGTTCTCCTCAATATCCGAAGGAAGAACAAAGCCTAGCGGCAGTGTATACAGGTTCTCATAGAGATATGTCCCGCCGCTCTCCCTCAAATACATCATAAGCTCCGTGTTGGACACTGCATCGGAATAGAGCGCATATTTTACGGAAAAGATGCTGTCCACAAGCGGTGTGCTGCCCGTGATGCTGTAGGCGTTCGTGGAGGACTCGCATCCAAGCTTCTTAAAGATCTTCGAAAGATCCGCGTTTGCCGTTGAGGAGAACAGGGATACCGACGGGAAATTCATCCATGCGCCGTCGTTTTTCGTCTTCCTCGTCTTTTTCTCCACCCGGTAGAAATCCGATGCCGGTTCCAGAGAATCCTTCAAGATCCGGGCCTCTTCGTTATCCGCAGTGTAGGATTCACGGCTCGTGGTCGTGACACTCGTCACGGTTGTATTGATGGCTGCCTCCATGGAGACCAGCGCCAGTGCCAGAAAGCCGGCTAAGGCCCGCCTTCCTCCTTTATAAATGTAGATCAGTCCCGCGTAAGCCGCAAGGAAGATGATAGACACATAGTAGACAATAAAGTGGAAATGTTCCTGTGTCACCAGCTTTTCTGCCAGAAGTACAAAACAGATGCTTCCCCAGAACGCGACAGCAACATACTTTTTCGGTGTCTCATCCAGATGCGCATAAGCCCGGAAGCAGATAAACAGCATCAGGAAGATATAGATGAAGGACTGTCGGCATGGAAGGCTGTTCGGATAGTGGAATCCATGCCAGATAAAATTCAGCACATTCATGGAAAAGCTTGCAAAAAAGAGCAGCAGCAGTCCGCAGTACACAGCCTTTTCCTTCACGGAGATCTTCTTACATGCCAGATACAGCAAAAAGAAGAGAAATACCGCGACGCCGCAGTAAATATTCGGCCAATGGTCCAGACCGATCTCCGTCTCCACATTTCCGATATGGCGGGCGATCATGTCGAAGATCGGGAAATAGGAAGTCCACGCCTTTGGGAAATCAAAGTTGCCGGATGCCGTGCTCTGGAGCGCACAGATCTCCGGCAGCAGAACTCCCGCCGCGAGTCCGCCGGAAAGCAGGGAGTAGATTCCAAATCTCACGCAGCTCTCCACGTATTTTCTCACCGGACCCGGCTCTTCTAAAATAAGAAGCGCGATGAAATAAAGCACCAGAAACAGGCAGGTCATGATGGAGATATAGTAGTTGGACAGGATGGAAAGCCCAAGGGTCACGCAGTAAAGCATTCCCTTCTGCTCCCTCACAAGACGCTCCAGTCCGTAAACGATCAGCGGGAAGAGGAGAATGCAGTCCAGCCACATGATGTTCCAGCTGTACGCCGCCATATATCCGGACAACGCATAAAAAATCCCGAAAAATCCGACACCCAGAATACAGTTTTTACTGTGCTGCTTTAAATACCAGGCAAAGCTGAGTCCCGAAAGTCCGATCTTTATGACGATCATGATCGTCATGAATTCGATGATGAATTTTTTCGGGCAGAGCAGGATCAGCCAGTTTAAAGGGCTTGCGAGATAATATGCGTAAAGCGCCGCAAAATTAACACCCATTCCCACATCCCAGCTGTACAGAAGACTTCCGCCTGTCCGCAGCTTATGCTGGAATTCTGAGAAGAACGGGGCGTACTGATGATACATGTCCGTCCTCAGAAAGCACCTCTCGCCGAACGGGAAGATCCCTCTCTGGGCAAATATGCAGATCATAACGAGTACCGGGACAAAAAACGCGATCATAAGACCGTCTCTCGACTTTAACACCGGCACCGTTCGTCGTTTCTTCTTACGCGCTTCCGGGATTCTTTCTGGTATTTCTTCCCGGACTGCATCATCAATTTCTTTTATTTCTGTCATACCGTAAAACTCCTCCGTCTACGCAAAAGGTATTTCGCACTCCAAGATCTGATCCGGTCATTTCTTTTTGTCATTCGTAAAAATCAGGATCTTGCTAAACACATAATTCAGTATCACGACCACGACTGAGATCAGAAGCTTGCAGAGAAAGAACTCCATCTTCATGAGATCCACCATAACAAACAGTGCCGCGAGATTAAACAGGAAGGTCGCTACCCGGCAGAGAACAAATGAAACAAATTCTCTCCATACCTTCCCCGGATTCAGCGTATGGCTCTCAAACACCCACCACTTATTCGTCACAAAAGCGAACAGCACCGCAGCCACCCACGCAATGGTCTGAGCAGGAACCGGATCCATCTTCCATATATAATATAGAAGATTTGAGATCGCATAGTCGATCACTGTTGTCAGGACACCGAAGATCAGGTAAGCGATCCCCTCGCGGGCCAGACCGGACTTTCTCTTTCCTGTCTCCTGCTCCGCCGGATCATCCGGTTTCTTTTTCTGATTTATATCTTTTTCTTCCATAAATAATTCCATCCCTCTATCTTTCTCGATAGTCTTTTTCATTTTAGTATACCAACGCAAAAAAGTAAAGGACTGACAGCCGGTAATTCGGCTGTCAGTCCCTCTTTTTTTACGATCATTTCAGTTTTTATTTCTCCGGCAGCCTGTCTGCCGTTTTTCCCACTTTATTCAGCAAGAAGCTTGTCGATACTTACAAGTTTTACGCATACACAGAAAATCTCAGCTGCAAGCTTCAGATCTTCCAGTGTCGGGAAGGACGGAGCAATACGGATATTGGAGTCATGCGGATCCTTGCCATATGGATAGGTTGCACCTGCGCCTGTCATAACAACACCGGCATCCTTACACTTTGCAACGATCGCCTTCGCGCATCCATCAAGAGAATCGAAAGAAACGAAATATCCTCCGTTCGGTTTTGTCCACTTACCGATCTCAAGTCCGGCGAGCTCCTTATTTAAGATCTCGTCAACCGCCTCGAATTTCGGGCAGAGGATCGCGGCATGTTTTGCCATCTGAGCCTTGATTCCATCAAGGTTCTTGAAGAAGCGCACATGACGGAGCTGGTTGATCTTATCATGGCTGATAAACTGTACGTTCATCTGTTTCTTCATATCTTCGATATTCGCCTTGGATGTAGCGATTGCGGAGATAGCGGAGCCCGGGAATGTGATCTTCGCTGTGGAACCGATCTTATATACCATATCCGGATTTCCGGCTTTTGCACACTCGGAGAGGATATCAAGGATATGATCCGGATGATCCGGGTGTAAATGATGTACGCAGTAAGCGTTATCCCAGATGATTCTGAAGTCTTTTGCTGCCGGCTTTAAGTTTGCGAATCTCTTTACTGTTTCGTCGGAATAAGACTGTCCGGACGGGTTCGAATAAAGCGGAACGCACCAGATGCCTTTTACGGTCTCGTCGTTATTTACATATTTTTCAACAAGATCCATATCCGGACCATCAGCTGTCATCGGAATATTGATCATTTCGATACCGAAGTACTGGGTGATCGCAAAGTGTCTGTCATATCCCGGAACCGGGCAGAGGAATTTTACTTTGTCGAGTTTGCACCACGGAGTGCTTCCGCAAACACCATGTGTCCAGGCACGGCTTACCGTATCAAACATCAATGTCAGGCTGGCATTTCCGTACATAACGATATTTTCAGCCGGAGCATCCATCATCGCTCCCATCAGCTCTTTTGCTTCCTGAATACCGGTCAGGATTCCATAGTTTCTTACATCGCCGTCAGCGGAGATATAGTCGCTGGAGCTGTTTAAGACATCCATCATCGGAAGGGAAAGGTCGAGCTGCTCCTTACATGGCTTGCCACGTGCCATATTCAGGCTTAAATTTTTTCCCTGATACTCTTTGTACACAGCCTCAAGCTGCTCCTTTAAAGATGCAAGTTCTTCCTTTGACATTTCGCGGTATGGTTTCATGTCAGTATCCTCCTCATTTTTTCGTTTTTTACAGCACCGAAAACCCCTTACGGTGTCTGTCCCCTATGACTATATTATAATCGAAGACCGAAAATCTTACAACACAAAAAATAAAGTTTCGCCCTATTTTTCTCACAATTTTGAGCCTTCTTACAAAAATATCTTAACCCTCGCTCCGTTGACTTTTTTTTAACAATAACGTATCATTATATTATTGATTTTTATCGAACAGCCACAGAGGGGGATACCGAATGATAAATGAAAATAAGAGCGTCAGGGATCTGAAACGCATGGTTCTGATCGGAGCGATCGTCGCCCTCGTATCCCAGCTCTACTGGAATCTTTTTGTATATAATTTCCGTATCTCTTCTTCCGTTATCGTGCTCCCGGTCCTCTTAATGACGCTGGGAAAAAATCTTTCCACGACGATGACCTGTTCGGTAACTGCAGTGATCGTTTTTCTGTTCCGACTGATTGCAGCGGTAAACGGTGGTGCTGATCTCATAACATCCGCGGAAAATTTATTTCCAAACGCGGTCTTCTATTTCTGCTACGGGATCATCTTTAACGCCATGATCCCCGGAAAACATACCGTGTCCTTCAGCCGGTTATTTCCGGTGGTCTTTTTTGCAGATTTTGGATCGAATCTGGTGGAACTCTGTATCTCAGAGAGCTCACTCCACACTATGACACCGGAAAAGGCCGGATACCTTCTCCTGATCGCCCTGTTCCGGACTTTCCTCACAAGCCTGATCTTAATGGCGGAAAGTCACTACCGGACTCTTTTAAAAAACGAAGAGCACGAGAACCGTTACCGCCGCCTGTTCTTAATGACTACAGGCTTAAAGAATGAGATCTACTTCATGCGGAAGAATTCCGAGGAGATCGAATCCGTCATGGCGAACGCCTATAAGCTCTACGAGAAGTTAAACGAGATGGACGTGCCGGATGATATGAAGCACATGTCACTCTCCATCGCGCGGGATGTCCACGAGATCAAGAAAGACTATATCCGGATCATTCAGGGAATTGAGGAGGAGATCTCCGAGGAATACGATGAGAAACGGATGAGCTTTCAGGATATCTTAAAGATCCTTGAAGACACCACCTACCATATGCTGGAGGCGAAAAATGTCCATATCCAGCTGGAGTTCCGATGCTCGGACAACTTTATGACCGAGGAGCACTACGAACTCATGGCCGTGTTAAAAAATCTTGTCAACAATGCCATTGAGGCCATCGAATCCGACCGGAAGATCGGCACGATCTGCATCGAAGAGCACCTTCGTAACGGGAACTACATCTTCTGTGTCACAGATGACGGACCGGGAATCTCACCGCGCCATCTGCCGAACATTTTTAAAATGGGATATTCAACGAAATTTGACCATAAGACCGGAAATATCTTCCGCGGTGTCGGCCTTTATGGGGTAAAAATGACCGTGGAGGAACAGTTTAAGGGAACCATCGAAGTGAGATCGGAGCAGGGCAGCGGAACTGCCTTTACCGTTGTGATTCCGGCGGCTTCCCTTGTGGAGGAAGAATTATGAGAATCTATATAGTAGAAGACGACCTGTCCGTCATCAACATTTTAGAAGACATCATCGAGACACAGGGACTCGGAGAAATCTGCGGCGATTGCGGCGGAGAGCCGGCAAACCTGTCCGACGTGCTGCGGGCAAAGCCTGATGTTGTCCTCGTCGACTTTTTCATGCCGGTAAAGGACGGCGTTGAATTTGTAAAGGAGCTGCGGGCTGTGAACACCACGGTCAAATGTATTATGATCTCCCAGGTGTCCGCCAAGGAGCTGATCAGCAAGGCCTACAGCGCCGGGATCGACTTCTTTATCAGCAAGCCGATCAACCTGATCGAGGTCCGTTCCGTATTAAAAAATGTGGAACAGCAGATCACAAATGAACACACTCTGGCGAATATCCGCCGGATGTTCATGAACGAGATCGACCATATGCCAAAGGGAACGAAGCCGGAATCAGATGACTACGGCAGGAAATTAAAATACATCTTAAACCGCGTCGGCATGTCCGGAGAAAAAGGATGTCCGGATATCATAAAGATCTGCGAATATCTTCACGAGAATCATATTCCTGTATCCAATTTAAGTGTGTCGCAGATGTGCGAGGCGGTCAGTGATTCCCCGAAAAATATGGAGCAGCGGATCCGCCGTACCATCGCAGCCGGAATGTCCAATATCGCCCATATGGGAATCGAGGATTTCATGAACGAGACCTACACCCTGTACTCCGGAACCCTGTTCTCCTTTGAGGATGTGAAGGCGGAGATGGACTATCTCAGAGGAAAGCGCTCCTCAGGAGGGAAGGTCAGCATCAAAAAGTTTATTGACGGACTGATGCTGGAAGCAGAGCGCTAAAACATATTAATTTCTATACGCCGGAATATCTTTTTTCGGCGTATTTTTTGTGGGTTCAGAACTTTTCACATGTTTTCAACTATTACATGTAGAAATCTTGTTAAGAATTTACAATTTTTTGTTAAGTAATTTTTGTAACTTTTTGTAACTTTATGATTTTTTTTGAAGGAACATTCTTATACTCTGACCATAAAAGGTATGGAGGTATAAAAAACTATGTTACAAATTGAACTTAACATGTATCAGGCAGTCGCAGTTGCTGCTCTCGTTCTGCTTCTTGGACGTTTCCTTGTAAGCAAGATCCCATTCTTAACAAAATACTGTATTCCTGAGCCGGTTGTCGGCGGCGTTGTTTACGCAGTTGTTCACCTGATTTTAAGATCCGCAGGAATCCTCGAAATCTCTTTCGACAACACTTTACAGTCCTTCTTCATGACTGTATTCTTCTGTAGTGTTGGTTACACCGCATGTTTCCGTCTCTTAAAGAAGGGCGGCGTTCAGGTACTCTTATTCCTGTTAGTTTCCATTATCATGGTTGCTCTTCAGAATGGCCTTGGCGCTGTACTTGCCGGTGCTTTCCATCTCGACCCGAGACTTGGTCTTGCGGTTGGTTCCATCCCGATGGTCGGCGGACATGGTACCGCAGGTGCATTCGGACCGGTTCTTGAGGAAGCTGGTGTTGCAGGCGCTAACGCGGTTGCGATCGCATCCGCAACCTTCGGTCTTGTTGCCGGCTGTATGATCGGCGGACCGCTCGCTTACCGTCGTATCCATTCCCTGAACTTAAAGTCCACAGAGACTGCTACCGGCAGTGATGAGGTTACAGTTGATAAGAACGAAGTTACCGGCGCGATCGATTCCAGAAGATTCCTGGACAGCGCATTATACCTTGCAATCGCAATCGGTGCCGGCACGATCGTTTCTTTATTCCTTAACAAGTTAATGACATTCCCGAGCTACATCGGAGCAATGGTTGTTGCTGCTATCATCCGTAACATTGTTGACGCAACCCACAAAGATATGCCGATGGAAGAGATCAGCACGATCGGAAGCTTCTCTCTTTCCTTATTCCTTGGTCTCGCAATGATGGGATTAAAGTTATGGCAGCTTGCAGAGCTTGCACTTCCGATGATCGTAATGCTTGCGGCACAGACAGTTCTCATGGCAATCTTCGCTTACTTCGTAGTATTCAACCTTCTCGGAAAGAACTACGACGCAGCCGTTATGACATCCGGCTTCTGTGGATTTGGTATGGGCGCTACACCGAACGCTATGGCAAACATGCAGGCGATCACCGCAAAGTATGGTCCGGCTCCGACCGCATACTTCGTAGTGCCGTTAGTAGGAAGTCTGTTCATCGATTTCTTCAATGCACTTATTATTACGACATTTATGAACTTCCTGTAAGATCCAATTTGGGATCATAGATTGTAACTCTTGAAAAAGGGCCCGCACCGGAATCCTGGGGTATGTTCCGGTGGCCGGGCTCTTTTTCCTGTCTGAAATTTAATTGTAAATTTTTCTGAACGACCAGAATCTCTCTTTATCTTCCTGAAAACAGTTCTATCCCATCGATCATCTGCAGTTCTTCTCTCACACACTGAAAAAATCTTCGGATCTGATCATCCATCCGGTTCTCTTTTGTGAATCCATAGATCGTCATGTCCTCCGGTCCGCCTTCCATCGGACAGATCCACACGTCTTGTCTCTTGAATCGCCTTGCAACAAGAAGCGGGATCACCGCCCATTTTTTTCCATTCAGAAAATATTCCAGAAATTCCATCTTATCCGCTGTGAGACTCGGATTTGCATCCGGCGGAAACCATCGGCTGTGCCAGATATCATATTCCGGATTCCACGGCAGCCGGATCTGTTCTTCCGGATCCAGCATATCCGGAGTCACTCGCCCCGTTTCTCTCCAGCTCTCACCACCGGCAAACACGAACGGCTCCCTGAACACCGGGAACGGAACTATTCTTCTGGAATTTAAAAGATCCGAGACCAGAGCCACATCAACACTTCCATTTTCCACATACCCATAAATATCAGAAGAACGCCCCGTCTTAAATTCAATGCTGCAGGTGTCCCGAGCGGACATCATTTCTTTCAATACAGCCGGCATCAGATAAAAAGCAATGCTGTTCACTGTGCTGACCCGCAGAAGCGGACTTTTCTTTCTTCTCGGTATCTCCTCCGCCTCCCTGTAAAGTGTCAACAGGCGTTCCGCGACCGGAACGAATTCTTTTCCATTCTCTGTAAGTTCCACACTTCTCTGACCGCGTCCACGCTCAAAAAGGCTGTATCCCAGTTCCTCTTCCATCGATTTCATTCTGCGGCTCATAGCCGGCTGTGTGATAAAAAGCCGTTCTGCCGCTGCTGAGATACTGCCATACTGGAGAACTGCCAGGAATGCCTCCAACTCTGTTTTTGTCATAATGATCTCCGTTTTCTCCGATTTTCTTTACTGCAAATATTTTATCCTGTTCAAAATATATCATTTTGATTATATTTTACTTTTTAATTATTCATTTTTCAATTAATATTTTCTGTGATACACTGATTTCTGTGAAGGTACTGAACCATCAGATTTCGCACCAGCCGGAGCAGCGCATAGAATTTGGAGTACGCAGTGCGGAACATCCGGTATCAGAAGATTATATTTCAGGAGTACATAACCATGAACCAGACCTCTTTGCTTTCCGGCAATATCCGACAGCAGATCTTAACCCTCGCCGTTCCACTGCTGCTTGGAAACATTTTACAACAGCTTTACAACACTGCCGACTCACTGATCGTGGGCAGATTTCTCGGCACCAACGCCTTTGCCTCTGTGGGAATCTCCGGCAGTCTTATGAACCTTTTTATCTTCATCCTCGACGGCTTCTGCGCCGGGATCACGGTAATCCTCGGTCAGTTCTACGGAAGCGGTGACAGAAAAAAATACCGCGAGGAAGTCTTCACCGCTCTTCTTCTCGGCATGATCATCGCCCTTATCATCAGCGGTGTGTGTACCGTCTTTCTGGATCCGATCTTAAACCTGATCCACACCCCGGACGAACTCATTCCTTACGCTGAATCCTACCTTTTCATTATCCTCGCAGGGCTTCCTTTTACCTGTCTTTATAACCTTTTATCCGGAATCCTGCGGTCTATCGGCAACACCAGAGTTGCCCTGTCTTTTCTCGCCGCCGCCATCACAGTGAACATCGCTCTGGACTTTCTCTTTATCGGCATTCTGAGACTTGGAACCGGCGGTGCTGCCGCGGCCACGATCCTGTCACAGTTTTTCTCCGTAATCTGCTGTTTTCTGTATCTGCGGGATACTTATCCGGGACTGCTCTGCCGCAGAGAAGATATTGGTGCTCATAAGGATCTTATGATCCACACTCTGCGCTACGGTCTCATCTCGGCGCTTCAGGCCTCCAGCCTGTATATCGGAAAGATTCTTGTTCAGGGCAGTGTCAATACACTCGGAACACCGGGAATCGCTGCCTATACGGCAGCGACCCGCATTGAGGGATTCGCGAATTCCTTCGGTGACAGCGGAGGAAATGCGGTCTCCGTCATGGTCTCCCAGAATCTTGGGGCTGGAAATCATGACCGGGTGAAAAAAAGTCTATTTGGGGGGCTGATGTTAAACTGGACGGTCTGTGTGGTGATCTCCCTTTTCATGTTCTTTGGTTCCAATCCTGCACTCCGGCTGTTTTTGAGTTCTTCAGACGAGCTGGCTCTCTATTACGGAAACAGTTATATAAGACTGATCTCTGTTTTCTATATATTCTGCTTTACAGGAAGTGCTTACATGGGATACTTTAAAGGACAGGGTTACATGGTCATCGCCTTCTGCGGAACAACCCTACACATTATTTTCCGTGCGATCTGTTCCGCCATCATGATCGGAAAGATGGGGCTCACCGCGGTTGCTCTCTTTTCCGGTCTCGGCTGGATACTCTGTGTGACATTCCTGACGATCAATTTTATCCGAATCGCAGGGAAAAACGCAAACATTCCATTCTCCCATGATCCGAACTGACGCCGGGTCCTTGTTCCCGTGCAGGGAGGCGGGCAAATTCTGAACTGAAAGGGTTGTATAATACAGTGGCCGTGGCAGAATCGTATCATTTCCCCTTGCATTCTCCCTCCTACAGTGCTATAATGTTCAATATCTTGATAAATATTTATTTTTTGAACAACGTAGGAGGTTTCAAATTATGAGTTCCAAAAATTCCGAAACACCATTAAAAGACCGGATCGACTGGGTCACTGTGATCGTACCGTTTCTTGCAATCCTGGCGCTCTGTGTCTGCTTCATCCTGATGCCGGATGCATCAAAGAGCGTTCTCGACACGATCCGTTTTATCCTTGGCGATACCTTCGGCCTGTTCTATCTTGCCGTCGGTCTCTTTGTCTTCCTGCTATCCCTGTATCTGGCATTTTCCAGATTCGGTACGATCCGCCTCGGGAAACCGGATGAAAAGCCAAAATATCCCCTCTTCGTCTGGGCGAGCATGATGTTCACCTCCGGACTCGCAGCCGATATCCTGTTTTACTCCTTCTGTGAATGGATCCTTTACGCGAACGATCCGCATATCGCAGAGCTCGGTTCCATGCAGACCTGGTCCAGCACCTACCCGCTGTTCCACTGGGGTCCGATCCCGTGGGCATTCTATCTGGTACTCGCCGTCTCCTTCGGCTTTATGCTTCATGTGAGAGGCTGTCATAAGCAGAAATATTCAGAAGCCTGCCGCGCGCTGCTCGGAAACAAGGTAGATGGGATTTCCGGAAAGCTCATCGACCTTCTGGCGCTCTTTGCGCTCCTCGCAGGAACCACAACGACATTTGCACTGGCGACTCCGTTGATGTCCCAGGTACTGACGACCCTGTTCCACCTTCCATCCTCCAAATGGATAACGATCGCGATCTTAGGCGTCACCTGCGTCTTCTACACATATGCCCTGCTCCACGGCATGAAGGGGATCTCCCTTCTTGCAAAGTCCTGCATGTATCTGTTCTTTGCCCTGCTCGCATATGTGCTGTTCCTCGGCGGTGAGACACGGTATATTCTGGAGACAGGCTTTGCGGCTGTCGGAAATCTTGCTCAGAATTTCCTCGGCCTCGCAACCTTCACAGACCCGCAGCGGACCACTTCCTTCCCGCAGACATGGACGATCTTCTACTGGGCCTACTGGATGGTGTGGTGCGTGGCATCTCCGTTCTTTATCGGATCCATCTCCCGCGGAAGAACGGTGCGGCAGACGATCCTCGGCGGATATGCCTGCTGCGTCAGCGCCACCTGCCTGAGCTTCATTATTTTAGGAAACTACAGCCTCGGACTCCAGGTGAGCGGAAAACTTGACGTGATGGCGATCTACGCCGCCGGAAATGATCTCTACACAACGATCATCTCCATCATCCAGACACTGCCGCTTGCGCCACTTGTCCTTGTGCTTCTGATCGTTGCCATGGTAGCCTTCTACGCCACCAGCTTCGACTCCATCGCCCTTGTGGCTTCCTCCTACACCTACCGCCAGATCACAGGCGATGAGGAGCCCCACAACGCCGTAAAGGCCTTCTGGGCGATCATGCTGATCCTGCTGCCAATGGCGCTTGTATTTTCCGACAGCTCCATGGCGAACCTGCAGAGCGTGTCCATCATCGCGGCGTTCCCGGTAGCGTTCGTGATCCTGCTGATCATCGCCAGCTTCTTAAAGGACGCGTCGGATTACCTGAAATCATAAAATAGGAGCTACGAAACGTACGGATCGATCACTTTCATCATAAAGTTTGATCCGTACGTTTTTCTTAAACAATTTGTAATTCCCCTGCCACACATTTACCACAAGTTGAAGGGAAAATACCATTGTCATAAATCGGAATTCTGGTATAATAGAATATGTAAACAATTTGAGAATTTTCAGCAGCCGTGAAAACAACGATCTGGCTACTGTTACAATTTCTATGAGGAGGAAAATTAAATGAGAAAGAAAAATTTCTGCCTGGCAGTACTTTCCGCATCCGCAGTTCTCGCTCTGGGTGCTTCATTCAGTTCTTTTGCTGCTTGGAAGTCCGTAAACAGCGAATGGGTCTACACTGACAATAATGGCAACAACGTGACAAGCGCGTGGAGATCTGACAACGGCGAGTCTTACTATCTCGGCTCTGACGGATATATGGTCCGCAACACACTTCTTGAGGACAACGGAAACTACTACTACTTAAGAAACGGCGGCCAGATGTTAAAGAACGGCTGGCGTTTCCTTGAAAACCCGAGTTGGCAGGGTGACGATAAAGTCGGCGACGCAAGCTGGTACTACTTCGACAATAATGGACGTGCGCTCCGCACAACAGGCGATACTGTAAAGATCGCTGATATCGGCGGAAAGAAGTTCGCGTTTGATATGTATGGAAGAATGCTCACAGGCTGGATCACAGCTGCCGGTGAGAATATCTCCGATGATTCCGACTGGGCAACAGCTACATACTACGGTGACTCGGAAGGCGACGGAAGTCTCGTTACAAACGCCTGGGTATACATCAGCGTTAAGGACGATGACAACGAGGACGATAACGAGCCGACTTACCACTTCTACTTCGCTTCCAACGGTAAGAAGACCGTCAGCACAGAGAAGACCATCGGCAATGTAAAATACACCTTCGATGACAGAGGTGTTGCTCAGGATTCCTGGGTACACAACAGCGACAAGGGTACTTGGAAATATTACGGTGATGAAGAGGAACCGAAGCTTCATACCGGTTGGTTCCAGGCTGTTCCGTCTAAAGAGTTAAACAGCAATGACCATGAAAATGGTACGACTCATTGGTATTATGCAAACTCCAAGGGCGAGATCACTATTCCTACTGCCGACGGCGAAGTTGGAGTTGCTAAAACAATCGATGGAAAATCCTACTTATTCAACGAGGACGGAGAGATGCTCACGGGATTAAGAATTCTTACATACGATGGTTCTAAAATCACCAAGATTTCTTCTGAAGTTGATTCCATCGATACCATCAAAAATATGGATTCCGACACCAAAAAATTATTATACCTTTCCGACAGTGGCGCTGCAAAAACAGGTACAACTACCATCAGCCTTGATGGTTCCACATATACCTTCAGCTTTAAGTCTAATGGTTCTCCAAGAGGTGTCGGCGAAACCGGTATCTCAGACGGATATATCTATATGAACGGTTTACGTCTGACAGCTGATGAGGATACAAAGTACCAAGCCGTTACATACAAGGATCAGGAATACCTTATCAACGAAAACGGTACGATCCAGAAAAATAAAAAGAACATAAAAGACGCTGACGATTACTATTATTGCACAGATAGTAAGGGTGTTTTACGCCATGAGCGGAGCACTGAGAAGTGTACGATTAAGCATTAACCTTCCACCTAAATACACCGCAGATGTTGACAATATGTTTTTAGTATTTACTATAAGCTTCTACAATCTGCAATTGAGGGCATCTTCACTGACTTGGCGAAGGTGCCTTTTCTTTTTCTACATATTGCAATTTCCTGTCAACAAAATTTTCTCTTCCTGCACCTTTACCATTTCACCTCTCCCTGCCTGATTTTCCTCTTCTTCCTGACACACCTCCGCCACAGATTCCTCAAGGTTTCACCACAAAGTATTCACAGCTTAATCACATTTCTCTGATATACTTAGATCATCAAAAGGAAATCATAACCAACCAAAAAATTCAGGAGGTTTCACTATGAAAAAGAAATTTATGACTCTCGCGCTTACCGCAGCAATGGCTGCTTCTATGGGAATGACTGCTTTCGCAGGACAATGGGTACAGAACACCACAGGCTGGTGGTGGCAGGAAGACAACGGCTCCTACCCGGTATCCCAGTGGAAATGGCTGGATGGAAATAAAGATGGCATCTACGAATGCTACGCATTTGATTCAAACGGATATATGTACGCGGATACAACAACCCCGGACGGCTATACAGTAAACAAAGAAGGCGCCTGGACCATCGGCAATTCCGTACAGTTAAAATTTGCGAAAGATATGCAGAATGAATCCGGTTCCAACGACAATACCGCTGCTGATAACAGCACATCTGACAATACTGTTTACACAAACGAGGATATGGTCGGAACCTTCCGGATCAACGACGAGAACAGAGAAGATTACTTTGAGTTTATGCTCGGTGCCGGCGATTCTATTGCGGCATTCTACTATGATACCGACGGAGATACCCATATATACAACTTCTCTAAAGTCAGCAATACAAAATACCGCGATTCCTCCAATTCACGTAATCTGACGATCGTAGATTATGATACGATTATTGTAAACGACAGAACCTATATCAGGGACTAATCGCTAATAGCGAGCTGACCACTCCATTCCTTGAAGACATGAAGCTTTCTTCCTGTCGACTATAATTTCTATACCCGTTCCCAGCCCTCGGCATGAAATATTCCTGCCGGGGGCATCTATGATACAGAAGCATATAGAAAAAGCGTATCAACCGATGTATTATCACATCTTTTGATACGCTTTTTTCATGATAACAGTTCCGCCTCACGGCATTCCCGTCTCTTTCTATTCTACGTCCTGTCCGCCCTTCACCTGCGGCCGTCCAAGGCTCTCCCACTTCAGGTAGGCACTGATAAAGCCGTCGAGTCCGCCGTCGAGCACCGCATTTACGTTTCCGCTCTCGAAACCGGTCCGGTGGTCTTTTACCATCGTGTACGGCTGGAGTACATAGGAACGGATCTGGCTTCCCCATCCGATATCTTTGATATCGCCGCGGATGTCGGAGAGCTTCTCCGCGTTTGCCTGCTGCTTTAACATATACAGCTTTGCCTTTAGCATCTGCATTGCCTTGTCCTTGTTCTGGAACTGGGAACGCTCATTCTGGCACTGTACAACAACGCCAGTCGGGATATGGGTGATACGGACCGCGGAGGATGTCTTGTTGATGTGCTGTCCACCGGCACCGCTGGAACGGTAGGTATCAATCCTTAAATCATCCGGATTGATCTCGATATCAAGGTCTTCCTCGATATCCGGCATTACATCGCAGGATACGAAGGATGTCTGTCTCTTTCCGTTGGCGTTGAACGGAGAGATCCTTACAAGGCGGTGTACACCTCTCTCGGACTTTAAGTAACCGAACGCATTCTCTCCGTTGATCTGGATCGTAACCGACTTGATTCCGGCTTCCTCGCCGTCCAGGAAGTCGAGTACCTCCACCTGGTACCCTTTTCTCTCTGCCCAGCGGCAGTACATACGGTATAACATGCTGCACCAGTCACAGGACTCTGTTCCGCCCGCTCCGGCATTCAGTCTTAAGATCGCGTTGTTGTTATCGTACTCCCCTGTGAGAAGTGTGCGGAGACGGAGTGCGTCGAGCTCAGATGTGAACTCGTCGAGCATCTCCTGGATCTCCGGAACGATCTCCGGATCATTTTCCTCATACCCCATCTCGATCATCAGACCGATCTCTTCGTACTGATTCTGGAGCTTGTTGTACTCTGCGACCGTATCTTTCAGGTTTTTCGCTTCCTTCACGAGTCTCGTGGATTTCTCCGCATCCTCCCAGAAGCTCGGCTCCTCCATGGTCTTGTCCAACTCGTCGATCCTTCTGATCTTCGCTTCCAGATTCAGGGAGTCCCTGACCTCCTTCAGTGGAGTTTCATATGTGGATAATGTATATTTAAACTGGTCTAACTCAACCATAGAATCTGTCCTTTCTAATAACATTTCACCAAGGCCGCCTGTTCCCTGTGCGGACCATACGGAATGTTACCTTTCTTATAATGATTTAACAAGGTCAGCGCAGAGGTTCCGCGCTGACCATCATTTCATAAAACAATTGGTATTGATCCTATGCTAACGGTTTTCTTCCGCAGCACTGTTTGTACTTCTTGCCGGATCCGCACGGACACGGATCATTCGGGTAGATTTTCTGTGTCTGACGTCTCTGCGGAGCTCTCGCCGCGGAATCGTCACGGTTTGTACCTGTAACCTTGGCAGCCGGCTCTCTCTCCACCTTCTCCTCTACACGGATATGGCAAAGAATACGGATCGTATCTTCACGGATCGCCGCTGTCATATCATCGAACATCTCGTAAGCGTTCATCTTGTACTCAACCAGCGGATCACGGTTGCCGTATGCCTGTAAACCGATACCTTCGCGGAGCTGATCCATATCGTCGATATGGGACATCCACTTATTGTCGATCACCTTTAAGAGTACGACACGCTCGATCTCGCGCACCTGCTCTGCATCCGGGAATTCTGCCTCCTTGGATTCGTAGAACTTCGTTGCCAGTTCTTTTAACATGTGCTTGAATTCGTCCTTGCTCATCTTGCTGATCTCGTCAGTCAGCTCGATCGGCTTTAACGGGATGATCGGAAGAAGAAGATCATTTAATTCCTTGAAGCCCCAGTTCTCCGGAGTCTGCTCGTCACTGATGGACATATCCACAGCGCCCTCAACGATATCGTTGAGCATCTTCATGATCAGCTCACGCATGTTCTCACCGTCAAGTACCTGACGGCGCTCAGCATATACGACCTCACGCTGCTCGTTGTTGACCTCATCATACTTTAAGAGGTTCTCACGGATACCGTAGTTGTTCGTCTCGATCTTCTGCTGTGCTTTTTCAATCGCGGAAGATAACATCTTGTGCTCGATCTGCTCATTCTCCGGAACGCCGAGGGCATTGAACATGCTCATTAACTTGTCGGAACCGAAGAGGCGCATCAGATCGTCCTCAAGGGAGATATAGAAGCGGGACTCACCCGGATCGCCCTGACGTCCTGCACGTCCGCGGAGCTGATTATCGATACGTCTGGACTCGTGACGCTCTGTACCAATGATCTTTAAGCCGCCGAGAGCCTTTGACTCGTCGTCAAGCTTGATATCGGTACCACGGCCTGCCATGTTCGTCGCAATCGTCACCGCGCCGTGAATACCGGCCTGCGCTACGATCTCAGCCTCCAGCTCATGGTACTTCGCGTTTAAGACTTTATGCGGAACCCCGCGCTTCTTTAACATCTGGCTTAACATCTCAGATGTCTCGATGGTGATCGTACCGACGAGGACCGGCTGTCCTTTCTCGTGGGCCTTTACGATCTCCTCAACAACTGCGTGGAATTTCTCTTTCTTTGTCTTATATACCGCGTCATTTAAGTCTTTACGGATAACCGGACGGTTTGTCGGGATCACGATAACGTCCATACCGTAGATATTACGGAACTCTTTCTCCTCAGTCTGGGCTGTACCGGTCATACCGCCTTTTTTCGCATACTTATTAAAGAAGTTCTGGAATGTGATCGTCGCGAGGGTTCTGGACTCTCTCTTAACGTTTACATGCTCCTTCGCCTCGATGGCCTGATGGAGACCGTCGGAGTAACGGCGGCCCGGCATGATACGTCCTGTGAACTCATCGACGATCAGGACCTCGTCGTCCTTGACCACATAGTCCTTATCGCGGAACATGAGGTTATGGGCGCGGAGGGCAAGGATGATATTGTGCTGGATCTCCAGATTTTCCGCATCCGCAAGGTTGTCGATATGGAAGAATGCCTCCACCTTCTTTACGCCCTGCTCTGTCAGGTTTACGACTTTCTCTTTCTCATTTACGATGAAATCTCCGGTCTCGGTGATCTCCTCGCCCATGATGGCGTTGAGCTTATTGAACTCGCCGGATTCCTCACCGCGGACTAACTGCTTTGCGAGGACATCGCAGACCTCATAGAGCTTTGTGGACTTTCCGCTCTGTCCGGAAATGATAAGCGGGGTTCTCGCCTCATCGATCAATACGGAGTCGACCTCATCGATGATGCAGTAGTCAAGGTCACGGAGTACCATCTGCTCTTTGTAGATCGCCATATTGTCACGAAGGTAGTCGAAACCGAGCTCGTTGTTTGTCACGTAAGTAATGTCGCACTGGTAAGCGGCTTTTCTCTCCTCGGAGGTCATGGAGTTTAATACCACGCCGACCTTTAAGCCGAGGAACTCATGAACCTGTCCCATCCACTCAGCATCACGTTTTGCCAGGTAGTCGTTGACGGTTACGATCTGAACACCTTTTCCAGCCAGGGCATTTAAGTATGCCGGACAGGTGGAAACAAGAGTTTTACCTTCACCTGTCTTCATCTCAGCGATACGTCCCTGGTGAAGGACGATACCACCGATGAGCTGTACCGGATAGTGCTCCATCTTTAAAACTCTCTTGGCTGCCTCTCTGACGGTTGCGAATGCCTCCGGCAGAAGATCATCCAGGGTCTCCCCCTGTGCGAGGCGCTCTTTGAATTTTCTTGTCTGATCTTTTAATTCTTCATCAGACATCGCCTGCATCATCGGACGCATTTTTTCGATCTTATCGATGATCGGGTAGATATACTTTAATTCCCGGTCACTGTGCGTACCAAATACTTTTTCAACAAAATTCATTCTTTTTGTTCTCCTACATAAATAAATATACACATGCAGCGATACCCTTTTATCCATCTCGCGGGAGTTATCCACGGATACACGGTCTTTCAAACGCCTGAGCCGGATTTTATCCACATGACGCATGGTTCATCTCACATCAGGCCACTGCATACAAGTTTCTATATCTGAATCGTTTTTGATGTCCGCTGCTCCGTCCTGCGGGATTTTACCGCATAACCGCATACGTCTGCATCGTACAATCCTTAATATTTTAACACCTTCCGGGTTTTTATTCAATGACTTCATGTAATTTTAACATTTCGTACATAAATCCTTATCTCTGCCTGCGCAATTCCCGATAAAACTCCCTGCTACATCTTCTCGCAGCCGCATCGTCCATCTGCGCCGCATCCCTGCTGTTTTTTCTAAAACCGTTTTGACAATTTTTCGACAATTCAATTTTTTCCTCTTCGACATCTCCCTGACTCCTTCCCCCGGCTTCTCCCTCACTTCTGTCTATTTTTCCCTCTTCCTGCCGCTTTTCCCCTTTAAATGTACAACTTGCACAAACCATACATTCGATTGTCTGGTTATCCACTTTATCCACACTCATCCACCGAAATTATGTGGAAAGTTGTCCACCTCGAGAAATGCCGATTTCACGCCATTTCGCAGTTATACACCAAGTTATCCACATTATCCACAAGTTTTTTCCTCCCCATCGGTGGATTTTACGGTTCCTTAATATTTGTTTTATTTTTGTGAACATCTTATAAAATTTACATTTCCGACAACTTTTTTGCCCAATCCCATTGACAAACCGGGAAGGCTTCATATAGTTTTTGAGCTTTTATACACCTTTTTTTACCTTTTTAAATTTTCTCATTTTTTATGTATTTTGGTTGTCTTTTACAGAATTTTGTGTTATACTTAAGTCATCCCAAACAAAGGAGTTGATTTTATGCGTTACACGATCAGCGGAAAAAATATCAACATTACACCAGGCTTAAAAGATGCCGTGGAAAGTAAATTAGGAAAACTGGAGCGCTATTTTTCTCCTGATACTGAAGTACAGGTAACATTGAGCGTAGAGAAAGGACGTCAGAAAATAGAGGTTACGATTCCTGTTAAAGGCAGCATTATCCGAGCTGAGCAGGATTCCAGCGATATGTATGTATCTGTTGATCTCGTTGAAGAAATTATCGAGCGTCAGATCAAGAAATATAAGACAAAGATCGTTGACAAAAAGCAGAACGCCTTAGCATTTAACGAAGCCTTCCTTCAGGAAGAATCCGAGCCGGAGGAGACCGTTAATATCGTAAAGACAAAACGTTTCGCAATGAAACCGATGGATGCCGAGGAGGCTTGCGTGCAGATGGAACTCTTAGGACACAACTTCTTTATGTTCCTCAACGCTGATACAAACGAAGTCAATGTAGTTTATAAGAGAAAAGGAAACTCTTACGGACTTATTGAACCGGAGTTCTAAAGAATCCTGAAACTTAATAAGAATGAATAGCCGGGCGGCAGCGCTGATGCGGGAAACCGCACAGTGACTGAAATGCCAGGCAGCAAAAATACAGGCGGTACTTGATTTTAGCTTAAGTACCGCCTGTTTATTATATTTAGATGCCCTTTATCAGTTGCCAACTATTCTTTTCTTCATTTTTGAGTTTCCTTCGCACATGCCGCGCAAGCCTCACATGCGCTCTTTGCGACCGCCATACCGCCCATGGAAGTCTCCCTGAGTTCTGACGGAATCGACCGTCCCACCGCATACATGACACCGATGGTCTCGTCAATCGGGGTGATGCTCTTGATTCCCGCCATAGAAAGTTCCGCGGAGATCAGGGCATTTGACGCCCCCATGGCATTCCGGTTCTGACATGGATTTTCCACAAGTCCGCCGATGGGATCACAAACAAGTCCCAGAATATTCACGATCGCGAAGGATGCCGCGTCGAGACACTGCGCCGGTGTTCCGCCGAAAAGCTCCACAGCCGCTGACGCTGCCATGGCACTGGCTGCTCCCACCTCCGCCTGACATCCGCCCTCTGCTCCGGCTGTCGTGGCGTTTCTCGTAATGAGGTACCCCACTGCCGCCGCGTTAAATAACGCCTGGCAGATCTCCTCATCCGTAAATCCGTAATTTTCCTGCAGGGAGCAGCAGACTCCCGGAATTACACCAGAAGAACCAGCCGTCGGTGCCGCAACGATGAGTCCCATGGACGCGTTGACCTCGAGAACGCCCACCGCATAGGCGATCGCCTTTGAAACCACATCCCCGCAGAGATTCTTCTTATTTTCCCGCAGCGTGTGGAGCTTTCTGCTCTCCCCGCCGATCATGCCGCCCATGCTGACAATATTTTCCTTTAACGGCTTCTTCGCCGACGCCTGCATGATGGACCATGCTTTCTTCATTTTCGCCCTTGTCTTCTCCGGATCCTGCTCCAGAAACGTGGTTTCCCGCTCGAACATGGCCTCAGAGATCTTTTTATTTTCCTTTTCGCAGTACTCTAAAAGTTCTGCACCATTTATAAAATTCATCGTTTCTCCCCCCATCAGTCCAGATTGATCGCCGGAACCAAAAGAACGTTTTTCACAGCCTCAAACCCCCGCAGCGCGTTAATCACCTGGCTGGAGACCATAGTATCCACCTCGATGATCGCGTAGGCCATCTTGCCCTTGCTCTCGCGGTAAAGGCGCAGGGAACCGATATTTAAGTCGTAAGCGCTCAAAACGGCCGTCACGAACGCCAGCGTACCCTTTTTGTCGATGTGCTGGACAACAATGGTGCTGTAATTTCCGGTAAGATCAACATCGACGCCGTTTAACCGCGTGATGACCGCATTTCCGCCGCCAATGGACTTTCCGCGCAGGGACATCTCATTTCCATTTTCGTCCTTTACATAAATGTCCACCGTATTCGGATAGATCTCCTTATCTGTGAAGTTTTCCTCGAAGGTAAAGTCAAGTCCTGCCTCTTTCGCGTGCTCAAAGGAATCGCGGATCCTTTCATCATCCGGGTGATATCCAAGGATTCCGCCGACTAATGCACGGTCTGTTCCGTGTCCATGGTAGGTACGGGCGAAGGATCCGTAGAGCACAAAGCGCACCGCCGCCGGCTTCTCCACCATTTTTCCGGCAATAAAAGCGATCCTCAGTGCCCCAGCCGTGTGGGAGCTTGATGGTCCGATCATGTTCGGCCCCAGAATGTCGAACGTTCCGATCTCATTCATACGTGTTTCCTCACTTTTACATATTGTATTTTGTTGTTCCGCATGTCTGCGCACCTGCCGCGCTGACCATAAAAACATAAGCTGAATGGCAAAAATTCCTATCTAAAATGAATTTTTACATACCACTTTAAAGGCTCTGAGAAGTTATATCTTCTGCCTTCATATTTTGGATTTGTATCCGGCATTTTCCCGGAACCCGCATAAATGCTTGCGAAGCGCGTATTTAAGCCATTTTTCGCATATGCAGTAACTTCTCATATCGTGGCATAAAGTGGCATATTTTGAAAAATTTTGTCGTAAATCTGTCGTAAAAAATCCATCATTTCTGACTATGAAAGTCTCAGTTTTCCTTCCAGATTTGCAAAAGAATTTTTCTATGCCGTTGCTTCCGCATAGATATTCATCGTGGTCGAGATATCCGAATGCCCCATGATTTCCTGAATGACTTTCAGATTGGTTTCATTTTCGCAGAAGCGGGTACAGAACGTGTGCCTCAGATTGTGAACTGAAAAATCCCGAATCAGCAGTGGCTCCCGTTTTTCCTTTTCAGCCAGTTTCACTTCATCCCGATTGTGATCTCTTATAATCCGTTTCATTGCACGATTTATAGTCATCGGGTTATGAAGATTCTGCTCCCTGTTCAGAAAAACAAAATTGGAATATCCATCTATCGTCGGAGATTTCAGCTTGAACCGTTTCTGATTCTCACGTTCCTGAAGCAACGCTTCCCTCACCTCTGACAGCATCGGAACTACACGATTGCCAGCGTTCGTTTTGGGCGTTGTAAGACGGAACCGCCAACCATCGTAGTCACGGAAACGGTAAATAACATTATGGTTGATGAAAATCTCATTATTCTCAAAATCACAATCATTCCATCGAAGACCAATCGTTTCACCAATCCTACATCCCGTTCGAAGCAGAAATGTAAACAGTGGCATCCAGTGGCTATAAATCGGCGAGGTTGAAACAAACTGAACAAATGCTGCCTGTTCTGCCTCTGTCAGTGCATGCCTTTGTGGCTTCTCCCAACAATGGCTTTTCTTGATATCACCCTTAAGCCCGTCTGATGGATTACAGCGAATATAACCATCTCTCACCGCCAGTGTAAATGTCGGATGCAGCAATGAATGGATAATCCCCAGGCTGTTCGGTTTAAAACTCAGGTCATTGATCAAGTAATTATAAAATTCCCGAATATCAGAATACTTAATCAAGCTGATTTTCCGCATTCCAAATTTCATACGTACGAACTTATCGTACATATACTTATAATTCGATCTGGTGGATTCTTTCAGTTCCGTCTTGCCACTGAAATAGATATCAAAAACATCATTTAAAAGGATGTTCTGATTTACAAAAAGGATTCCATCCTCCACGTTTTTCTCGGCCTGTTTCCGCTTCTCCCGAAGTTCCTTTAACGTTCCAGCATACACACTATGCCTGCGGCCATCTGCACCTTTATATTCGTAGCTGCCATCTTTTCTCTGGCTCTCACTGTCTTTTAAAACGCGTCCCTTTGAATCTTTTCTTGAATCTTTCATAAGTTCTCCTTCCATTTCCATGGAAAGAGCTTTGCTTAAGATATATTTTTGTTTAGCAGAGTTTGGATCCAACCAGAATCTTATTATCCAGCATTAACAGGTTCACAATCTCATCTTCCCCTTCTTGCATTCAGCAGAAAGAAACATGCCATGGGATACAATTCCCATCATAGCTCTCGGCGGGATGTTGACAATCGCAACTAAGGTCTTGCCAACCAGTTCCTCCGGTTCGTAATATGAATGCATTCCGGAAAGAATGGTACGATCTGTTCCACTACCATCATCTAATGTAAACTGCAGCAGCTTTTTGGATTTTTTCACTGCAACACAGTCTTTTACTTTTACCACTCTCATATCTGATTTGCAGAATGTATCAAAATCGATATCTGCTGCATCATAAGGCTCTACTACAACCTTTTCTGCATCTTCTGTGGAAGTCTCAGCGGTTACTTCCTCTTTCTCTGCCATTTTATCCATTTCCGTTGGCTTTGTCTCCTTTTCTCGTCTTCTCAAACAATATTTTACACTAAGGCGGTATGATCGTAAACAAGTTCGATTGATCCTGTGAATTTTGAATTTTTCGTTACAACAATAAACATACTATGATTCATCGTGTAGCAACCATGTACCCTTTTTGGAAGGACCTACATGTTCCACCAAACCATCTTTCTTCATTTTATTGATATGATACCTGACTCCGGCCACTGATAATCGCATCTGATCTGCGATTTTCTTCACAGTAATCGTTGGCTGTTCTCGCATGATTTCCAGAATCCTGGTTGCGGTTTCCGCATTAGCTTTTTGTTTTTTAATGTTAGTATTGGTTTTTGTGTTAGTGTTAGTGACTTTTTCTGTGTTAGTTTTTATGTTAGTGTTAGTGACTTTTTTTGTGTTAGTCTTTATGTCCGTATCTCTTTTCCGATACATGTTTACCCTAAAATCCCCATCAAAATCAATCAGTTCTGGTTCAGGCAAACCATATTCCGCACAGGCCTCAAACAATCTCGGTATTCCGGTTCCCCATTTCTCAATAATTTTCATATAGGCAAAGGCTCTTGCAATTGCAGGATTTCTCGGTTTTGAATACCCCACCATCATTTTAGAAATGGTGACATTATTTAGGAGCATCCCAGGCGAAGTTACTTCCAGTCTATCATCAAACAATGCCACCTGAATACTCCCCTGTTCGAGATAGCTACGATGTGCTACAGCATTTGCAATAATCTCGCGAATGCTGTCTGTTGGCAATTCATACACATCCTGTCTGTACATACCCTTTATCGTCATTCCCATATTGATTTTTTCAAGGACATACCGATATGCAGCTTCCATCTGTTCCTGAATGGGACCCTCAAATTCTCTCCTGTCAACAAAATACGCACGGTTTGTTCCTTTAAACACACCACACTGGATAGTAGGCTGCTGTGGCATTCTTCCAGTTAAAAGAGCATATGCATTTGTGGGATATATACCACCTTCAGACTCCTTCAGTACACCCCAGGAAATCAATGTGTTCTTGGTTACCTCTTTTATCTTCGCCTTCTCACTATCCTGCCATGTGTTGGCAAGAGCAGTTTCTTTCATACTTTTGCAAAGTTCATTGATGTCACTATCTGAAACCGTCATGTTCTGGCATATTTCACTATCAAAGTGGCGATTCTGCCCTTCTAAAATCAGTTCCTTTAGCATATACCCTTCCACATGTCTGGTTGTGCCAGATACTCTTACATAAGTACCATCAATCATCCCCTGTGATTTTATATAATATGGACGCTGTGCACCTGGTAAAATTTCTACAACAATCACCGTTTTATCTTTAACTGTCTGTAAAGCCACATCCGGTCTGATGGCTGGTTCACACGCATCAGAAATTGCGTTGGTAATGGCATCCATGGTTTTATAAATATTTTCCGTATTCATTCCCACAATTTCTAATGTCTTATCGTCTACTCCGAAAACAATCTTGCCACCTTTACCATTGGCAAAAGCCACCACTGTTTTCATATATTTTTCGCTCTTATCAGGTACCGTCACCTTATACTCGATATTCTTTGATTCGCCAGAAAACAGCATGTTTTCTTTCATAGCAATTACCTCTTAGAGTTCTATGTTTACAATGCTTCTCATCAATTCTATCCTTAATCAGTTTATTTATTCTTTATCATCTTTTCTGCATCTTCTCTTCTAATACAATAATATATATAATATACAGGGGGTGGTAATCATACCTTAGCCAAGCGCTTCCCAGGTTTTTCAATATCCTTTTTTATACTTTTGTCGTAAATCTGTCGTAAATGACCAATTTTTCATCATCGAAACACCCTGCAAAGTCTTACTTTAAGCTATTCTAACTTATCAACAGACTTCATTGTCGGGACTCGAACGTATATTCTATCCTTTGAAGTCCATTGGACTCCTCTCAACATTCTGAAAATTCATAGGTGAATTCTTTTTAAATCCACCGAAATCCATTGAAACTAATGAATATGTAGTCATCCATGTGGCTCCATATGGATTTTATAGGTCTCAATATCGTGTTGTCCTTTTTCGTTCATATGCGTCTAATCGAATCCAATCAACTCATTAGACACATCGTACACTAAAAATACATCTCGATATTCTTAACTATTTTAACCTGTTGTGCTAGATAAAATAATATAAAGAAACTTCAACAAAATGTGCTATCCTATTTGTAGGCAATACAACGAAAGGAGGCATCATTATGTTGAAGTTCCAAAATAATAATAC
>NZ_JAVYJB010000020.1:0-48422 GCF_032490495.1 Pilosibacter fragilis
GAGCATGGATGGAAAAAGCCGCTGGGCAGACAACATCATGATTGAACGCTGGTTTCGTAGCTTCAAATATGAGGAAGCCTATCTTACACAGTATGCCAACATCCGGGAAGCGCGAGCGGCTATCAAAAGCTATGTACATACCTACAACTTTGAGCGCTGTCATTCAGCGATCAACGATCAGACACCCGCATCATATTATTATCCGGCACTGCTGATTGATCATGCTGCTTAATGGGGGCACCTCCCTAATTCAGCTACAGATATCGGTTCATTACAAAATGCCTGAATTTTTGTCTTGACAACTGAACTACTATATAATAGATATGTAGATGATGGAAGAAAAAGAAAATATGAAGATTATCTAAATGAAGCTAATATACATTTTTTGTATAGCAGAGCATTTTACTATGAGAAATAAACTAAGTCATAGAGGTGAAACTTTCAGTAAGCTGGTGCGTTTATCTGAGAGACAAATTTGAATTTTTAGATTTGAGGTATAAAAGGAATGAATGCTAAAGAGTGTATGATTGAAGCTGATAAATTGTTGCAAAAATGGAGTTGTTATTCTATAGAAAACAGAAGGTATATTGAGAAAATATTTAATGGTTCCAATAGGTATGATATGATGTTAAACGTAGATGTAATGCAGAAACAGGCAAAGATTTATGTATTGGAAAGAGGAGTGACAATTTATGAGTACAGAACGGAGAGGAAAGAGATTGTAATATATGCTGTTCTTCGTGATATTATTGGGATAATTTCCGATACAATTATATGTGATTCACATGTTGATGAAAAGGGATACCTGCATTTTACTGAAAATGTATCCAATTATAGAAAGAAAATAACCGATGAGGCATTTTCATTAATGGGAGAGCCATATAATGAGTGGAATCGACAAGGGATTTCTATTTGGGATTTTAACCGAAGTTTTGCGGGGGAATAAACGCCCAACTTTCAGTTTGTCGTTCTAAAAATTCAACTGAATAATCCCAGCAAAAACCGCTGCTACATGGAAGCCAACAAACCATGCAACAGCGGTTTTTCTTTATCGTTTTTTCCTCTGGCTGATAGGCGTTCCCATTTTCTTTGACTTTTTGAGAATCCGAATCAGCCAGCGAAATTCTTCGTCTGACAGATTTTTATAGTTGATGCCGAGCTGCTTGCAGTAAAGTACAACGAGCTTTTCATCCCGGCTGCCCTTGAAATTTTCGACCGCTTCCAGATTTTCTTTCAGTTCATCGGCAACGGTGGTCTGGGGCGCACTCTCACTGTCCTTTTTATGGGCTTCCCGAATATCCCGGATAATGAGGTTGAGGTCATCCCGTACCATCTGATTGAAATATTCATCATCACTGATATGGGCGGCTTGCAACACTTTCAAATGGGGGTCGTCTTCGCCAGGGCGATACCGTTCAATGATTTCATGCCGGACGGTATCGACAAGGGCGTTGAGGTTGTGGATTTGCATGGTAGCAATCCCGTCCACATAAATCTCAATGTCCGCAAGAAACTTGATAAAGTCCTTATGGGTGGCAAGTTCGCAGAGCAGACGGTTGTTAATCCGACCGCTTTTCAGAAGTGCTACCATCTCATCACTCAAATGCAGCTCCCTTAATGGCGTGTTGATCTCCGCCCGGTTCTCTGTCCGGCAAAAGAGATAATCGAGGGACACCCCATAAAAATCTGCCAGCAGGATAAGGTTGCCATGATTGATTTCCTTATAGTCATCTTTTTCATAACTGCCAAGAGCCGATTTTGAAATACCCGTTTGCTCAGCCAGTTCTTCCAGTTTTAATCCTTTGTTTCATCGTAAATCTTTTAGCCGTTCCTGTATTGTAGTAGCTCCGTTCATTGAAGCAGTTCCCCCTTCTGACGACATTTATAACCGTTGAATTGATTATACCATATCAATTCCGCAATCGTGGAAATTTCTGATTTTTACCCCGAATTCCTACTTTGTGGACATACGGCACAGGGCACAAAAATGTTCTATGATACAGGTAGTTCATCGATGGATTATTCCAATCGAATGACCAGCCTGTGTGGGATATGCTTCCCCGGCGATGTAGTGCCATGACTTTTGGCAGGGATGTGGAGGAACCCTGATCGAAACGAGCATACCAAAGGGAGCGATACGCCGCAGTCCTGTCCTGCAGTCCCATGACGGTCAAGCGTTCTCTGAATGAATTGGAAACTGTCGGACTTATCATGCGGGTGCGTCAGGGCGTTGGAGAACCAAACCGGATTTATGTACTGATACCGGGAAAGGGGGACGCTGCCCTTGTCTGATGCCTCAAAGCTGGAAAAGCTCAACCGGGAGCTGGAAAAAAGCGAAAAGAAGCTGTGGAAAGCCATCAATGATGAAAAGGCGTTGCAGCACCAGTTAAAGCAGCTTACCCGAAAGGAACGGACGCACCGGCTCTGCACTCGTGGCGGTATGCTGGAAAGTTTTCTGCAAGAGCCGGAACGCCTGACAGATGATGATGTCATGCTTTTGTTGAAACTCATTTTTCACAGGCAGGACACGCAGGAACTATTGAAAAAACTGCTGGAACGGGAGAAGCCGGAAACCCCTTAGTTTACTAAGGGCGCAATTATACACCACCCAGAGGTTGGTGCATTGCGTTCTCCGAAGGCTCCTTGCCGGAGGACTGTGATTTGTGCGAGCAATGAGCCGAACGAATATGCTTGAATATTCACTCGGCGAATGCCGCAGCAGCCGACAGAATGTTGGCTTCCGCAGTCATGGTCTGCTCCAAATCAAACAGGGGACGCTACGCCGTCTCCGCTCCGCTTCGGTCGGTGCAGGGCAAACGTCCACTGGACGTTTTGCACCCCTGCGCTGGCTGCCGCCAGCTACCCTTTTGTGGACTTGCCATCTGGGGACACCTTGCGTTGCAAGCTGTTTCCAGCCGACAAGTTTTACAAAATCTCTCTATACTTTGACGGTCGGGTAAAGTATAATGAAGTTAACGGCAAAGCGGAAGTTGATTGTGAGAAATTTTATATTGCGAGGAGGAAATAACAGTGCTTACATTACAGGAACTCCTTAACGGAGTGAAATGTTTAGATGAAAATACACTGGCTGAATTGTCGGATAAATTGTGGGAATTGGGGACATTAGATGATATAAAAGAAAAAGTGACCCCTGAACTTTTTACCTTGCATATTTGTATGAATATGGTGGGGAATTGGCAGTGTGATGGTTGGTGGTATATTATTTGTGAACAGGTAAAATTAGTTCCGTTTATCCCAGAAGCATTAAATGCTTTAGGATTATTCACCCTGAAAACAGCATTTGAAAAGGTTATATCCTGTTTTCCCCAAGATACAATTTTTACTGATGATAATAACTATATTGACACCGTTAATTTTCTGCAAAATAACAGGTTTAAGGTATCAAATAAAAAATTAAATTCAATCACTCTCGAAAAAAGAAAAGAAATGGTAAAAAAGACTCGTCATTGTATTGAAGAATTAGAACAGTTAACAGAGCCTTTATGGGGATATGCCAGTGAAAATAATGGGTGGAAAATTGTGCTTGACTACATTTCCGCTCATAAATAATATAAATTAACCAGTTCCAGTTGTGCGCCCAGCTAAGGGTGTGTAGTCAAGCCGGTGGGATTCCGGTTTATCCAAGGTTTAGCCAACCAGATAATAGCGAGTCTTGGGATGATGCCGGTAACGGCATCTGACAAGCGTAGACAGCAAGAAAGCAGGGTTGAATAGTGATTGAGCTTCGAAACGTTAACTTCAGTCGGTCGACGTCTTAACTGGTGCGGAAGACAATAACATGTAATGCGATATGGCGAGTGTTATGTGGCACTGCGGAGTCAGAGAACCAATCATGTTTTACATTGTGAATACACATCAACTGGGGAGAACCTGCCATTTCTCGAAGAAGAGTATGAAATTGCAACTGAAAACGGAGGATTTCAAATGAATGGTAGGTGGTCGGACAATCCCATAGTACTGTAGAAATCGGGCAATGCCGATGGAGGGAAGGGGATTGCATAGTAAAGGTCTTACTGAGGGCACATGATCCGTACTCAGGGACGGAGGAAATAATGGAAACGAAATTAGTAAGAATAGCTGAGATATCGGCAACATCGAAACATCCTATATATACCTAAAGGAAATGGAAAGAAACGACCATTAGGGATTGCTTCCTATGAAGATAAGATTGTACAAATGGCAGTGAAGAAAATACTGGGAGCTATTTATGAACCGAGATTCCTAAACTGCATGTATGGATTCAGACCGGATAGGGGGTGTCACGAAGCAATAAAAGAAGTATACCAACGGATAAGCTATGGAAAAATCAGCTATATCGTAGATGCCGATATCAAAGGTTTCTTTGACCATATCGACCATGATTGGATGATGAAGTTCCTTGAATGGAATATACAGGATAGGAACTTAATGTGGCTAATACGTAAATACCTTAAAGCAGGAATAATGGAGCAAGGAAAATTCGAGCCAACAGAGGAGGGTTCGGCACAAGGCTCAGTAATGAGTCCGATGCTTGCAAATATATACATGCATCATGTGCTGACGCTGTGGTTTAAGCTGGTGGTGCAAAGGGAAATGCTCAAGTATTACCCGTTAGCAAAACCTAAAACGTACTATTGTTTATATTGAAGCGAATGTTACTATGAGGAGCCGTATGCGGGAAAGCCGCACGTACAGATCTGTGAGGGGCTAGGATTGAGAGGTCTTAGTCTACTCGACTGTCGAACTGATAAAATCCCTTTAGGAACTAAAGGGCGCACTTCGATACTCTCCTATCGGGAGTATGTGCGTCCTGCGGAGCTTCATTCTCTGTCAGCAGAAGAAAGCCGCATGACCGAGAATGTTGCGTCACTTCGTTCCGGCAAGGTTGCTACACCCCCTTGCGCCGCTTATGCGGCTATCCCCTGTGGACTTGCCGTCTTCAAACAGCATGAAATGCTGTTCGCCGCCAGCAAGTTGCAAAAAAAGTATGATGGAGGTACTCAATTTGAAAAGAGCTGCAAAAATAGTTTTGATAGGAGTCTGCTTCGGCTTGATTTTGTTATTGCTTAAAATTAGTTTTGGGATTGATGATGCAGCTTTTATGCATGGTTATTGGATTGCAGCGGTTGCCATTGTATTAGGCGCTGTGTTAATCAATGCATATTACAATCTAATTTATTTTACCAAAGTCAAGAAAATTGCAAAGTTGCTGAGTGAAGAAAAGCCACAGGAATACATTGACGGTATAGAAAATTTGCTAAAAACCGCAAAAGGGAAAACATTAAGAAATATCTTAGAATTAAATTTGGCTGCTGGATACATCGAGGCAAAACAATTTGATATAGCAATTCCTATGCTGGAAAAATTGTCCCATGAGCGGCTGAGCGGTTCTTCTGTTAATGTAGTTCATAAAATCAACCTTTGCTTGAGCTATTTTGAAACTACCCAGTATGAAAAAGCAATTACAGTATACAACGAAAACCAAGGACTTTTTCAACAATATAGACATCACAAAATCTACGGCGGAAACATAGCCATACTTGATATAATAGCAGCAATTATAAATGAGCAATATAATCAGGCAGAAGAATTGCTGGATACGGCAAAGAAAATGTATGATGATCCTCGATTGCAAAAATCGTTTCGAGAAATTCTTGATATATTAAATAAAGAAACGGCGGAAAACCACTAACATCTTAACTCAATACGGAAAATTAGACCGTTGGCTGGTCGCACTATGCGAAAAGTTGACGGTCTTTTTTATCTCCAAAATCAAAAAAGGAGGGCAATGACAATGACAAAACTGAAAACTCTCGACCAGCTTCGAGCCGAAAAGGAACGAGCCGAGACACAGCTTGCACAGGAACAGCACAAGCTGGAGCATCTGGAGAACAGAAAGAAGTATCTGGAGAAAGGTGAGCGCACCAAGCGCACCCACCGCCTTTGCAATGAAGCGATGCTAAACATCGTGGAGGGATAGCCCCAAGTCGAATTCAAAGGTGGTACAGATGCATACGAAAATCTGATTTTAGTCTCAAAAGCCATCCATGTGATTATCCATGCATCGTCTGAAATCACTATCAGAGAATATCTGAACCCACTGCAATTAGATGATTCTAAACTTGCAAAGCTTAACAAACTTCGAACTATGGCAGAAATGCCTGTAATCATGCTTTGATAATTATGCTGTTACGAAGTGTGTAAATCGTATATGAAAAACCCTGGCTGTTGAATTCGATGGAACGCCGTGTGCGGTGAAAGCTGCATGCACGGTGTGGAGCGGGGGAAAATCTGGAGATTACATCAAAAGATTACCTATCGCTATCTGGTGCCGTTGCTTTCTGGACTTTTTGGTTAAACTACGCTATTCTGAAACTAAAAGGAAACAGAATTCGACATAATTCGAAAAAGTCAGTGAGAATCAACATAATTGCGGTTTATAATCGCAAAATCTATTGATTTCTTTATGCGCTTGCGGTATCATGGAACCATGGAGGTGGTTCCTATGATAAACAGACCGCTCTATGTCGATAAGATTATGGCCTACACCGACACACCTTTTGTAAAAGTGTTGACGGGGGTTCGCCGCTGCGGAAAATCCACAGTTCTTAAAATGATTATGGAGAAGCTGCAACAGGAGCATGGCATTCCGTCTGAGCGGATTGTCAGTATGCGTTTCGATTCCATGAATTATGAGGATATGACAGCGAAGGATGTGTTCAAGGCTGTCAAAGAAAAGCTCAATCCAACTGGGAGAACGTATCTCTTTCTGGATGAGGTTCAGGAAATTGAAGGCTGGGAGAAAGTAGTAAACTCCCTGGCAACAGATTATGATGTTGACCTTTATGTGACAGGCTCCAATTCCAGAATGATGTCTTCGGAAATAGCGACTTACCTGACGGGACGATATGTTTCCTTCCGGATCTATACGCTTTCTTTTCGGGAATATCTGGAATTCAAAAAGCAGTATACACAGGTAAAGGATATTCATGCTGAACTGGCAGATTATATCCGCTTGGGTGGCTTCCCTGCAACGCACCTGCGAGAGTATTCACAGGATGAGGTTTATACGATTGTCCGGGATATCTATAATTCCACGATTTTCTCGGATATCGTAAAGAGAAACCAGATTCGCAAGATCGACCAGCTGGAACGGGTGGTTCGGTACACATTTGCGAATGTGGGAAATTCATTCTCAGCAAAATCAATTTCTGATTATCTGAAATCAGAGCATCGTTCTATCGACAATGAAACGGTATACAGTTATCTGGAAAAGCTGGAGAAAGCATATCTTCTTCATCGCTGTTCTCGATACGATCTGCGCGGAAAGGAGATTCTGAAAACGCAGGAGAAGTTTTATCTTGCCGATACCGCTTTGCGTTACAGTGTGCTGGGCTACACACCAGACAGCGTCGCGTCCAGTCTGGAAAATGTGGTGTATCTGGAACTTTGCAGACGAGGATATACCGTGACGATTGGGAAAACGCCGGATGGTGAAGTCGATTTTGTGGCGCAGAAGCAGAATGACCGGTTGTATGTGCAGGTCACACAGGAGATTAAATCCGAAAAAACAGAAAAGCGCGAATATGAACGGCTGCTGGAAATCCGGGATAACTATCCGAAGTATGTTTTGAGAACCGATGAATTTGCCGGAGGCAATTACCAAGGCATTAAGAGTATGCACATTGCAGATTTTCTATTGAGCACAGAATATTAACAACGAGGACGGCGGTGAACCGCCCTTTTTACATAGCCAGGTTTCTGATTAAAATTGGAAACCTGACTATTTTTTGCCCATTTGCAGGTGCACATGCAAGGGGACATTCACTATTCATCCGTCTGCAAGGGCGTATCGTACAAGGAGGTACACATTTATGGCATTTTTCAACAGCGCAGCGAAAAAGGCGTTCGATGCTTATAAGAAAGAGAACGGCTCTGACAAAAAGCTCCCGCGCATCAGCGAGCTGAACGCAGAGTATGCGATGTTCCTGGAACGAAAGAAAAGCTCCTATGCAGAGTACCGCAAGACCAAATCGGAAATGTGCAAAATAATGTACATTGCATCTGTAACTCTATGTGTGGACGATATATAATAATATTAAAGCGAATGATGAGAAAGTTCTAAATGCAAAAAGAAAGAGGAAGACAAGATGGCAGTATGGAGATTACAGGTGAATACAGGAGGCACAAATGTTGCTGACTATTGCTTGAAAAATCATGTCGCAGCAATGGGATGGAGTCTGCGTGAATTAACCCAGGCAGAACGTTCTGGGATACATACATTTTTGGATTACTGTAATCTGGCAAGAACTCAGTACAAATCATTCGACAGTGTATGCCGCATGGTAGAGGATGTGAAAGAAGGAGACCTCCTATGGATGCGCTCAAGAAATGAAGGGAAATACTATATTGCGAGAGTTAAGGCGAACAGTACTTGGGAGTTTCGCGAGGATGCAGCACAGATTGATGCAGCAAATCAGTTGACCAATATAGATTGGTATCCTGCTACAGATAAGGCAGATGAAGAATCCGTTCCTGGTGCTGTGGCAACATCATTTATTATGGGTTCAACCATCCAGAGAATTAAGAAAAATGGAGTGGAAGAATACAGTCAGATGTTGTATAACCGTGTCCACGATTCAGCACTGGATCTATTCAATTATCCCGATCCAGCCCTCTCGTTATGTGAGAAGCATTTTTACAGCCTGCTTCAGCCGGAAGATGTTGAGGATTTACTTGCGCTGTGGCTGTATGATACGAAAGGCTACGTTTGCATTCCATCGACAAATAAAATTGCTACGCCAAAGTATGAGTGCGTATTGGTTGATCCAAATGACCTGAACCGAAAGCATATTTACATTCAGGTAAAGAAGGGTGATGTTGATCTCAATACAGATGACTATTCCAGCCTGAATGGTGAAGTGTATCTGCTTACAACAGAAGGAAACGTTCAGAATGCACAGAAATATTCAAATGTGAAAGCAGCGGATCCAACGGTTATCTATGAATTTGCGATCAATCCGGATAAGTCTCATATCATTCCGGAGAATGTTTTATACTGGGTGAAGTTTCTGACAGAAATAGAAAATAATCGTTTGAAGTTTTCTGCGTGTAAAGGAATCATGTTTGATACGAATATCTCGTATTCAGATACAAATGAATCCGAGATGATTCTCGGAAACAAAATAGCGGCATATGGAGATGCCAAACGGTATATCGACAGCTTTCGCAAAGATGACTATGCTCTTTTTTATTCCAAAGGAAGAGGAATTATTGCAGTTGGACAGATAGTTACAGACACACCAACGGAAGTGGGTGATGAAAAATATCATAGTGTCAGAATGATTGTGCCGGAAAATTTCAATGGAGATGTTAAAGCATTGCCTGCTCTTTCTCCGAATGAGATTAAAACAATTTTGAAGCGGAATTTTTACTGGGCATCGACAATCAAAACACCGTTCCTTACAGGAGCACAGGTTGAGATGTTGATTCGTGAACTGAAAAAGAAGCATGTTTAACGAGGCAACAGAAAGGGGAGAAATAAGCAATGCCCTTACAGATTATCAGAAACGATATTACAAAAATGAGCGTTGACGCAATCGTCAATGCTGCCAACACGTCTCTTTTGGGCGGTGGTGGTGTGGACGGCTGCATTCATCGTGCTGCCGGACCAGAGCTGCTTGTAGAGTGCAGTACGCTGCATGGCTGCGAGACCGGCAGCGCAAAAATTACAAGGGGATACCACCTGCCCTGCAAATATGTGATCCATGCAGTCGGTCCGCGTTGGAGGGATGGTAAACATCGGGAACAGGAGCTTCTGGAATCTTGTTATCGGACATCTTTGAACCTGGCAAAAGAAAATGGCTGTCAGTCGGTGGCCTTTCCGCTGATTTCCTCCGGCATTTACGGCTATCCTAAAGACCAGGCTCTGAAGGTTGCAGTCGATACTATCGGCACATTCCTGCTGGAGAATGAGATGATGGTTTACATCGTTATCTTTGATCGGAAGGCATATCAGATTAGCGGAAAACTTTTTGCTGATATCGCGGCGTACATAGATGACCGGTATGTGGAGGAACATACCGACAGACGGGCAGAACAGAGGCGGCGGCTCGAAGCATTGTCAGAGGAATCCTGCTTTGAAGCTGCACCTGCCCCGCTGCCGTCCGAAGCAATCTGTAAATCTTGCAGCAGTCAATCCTTGGAAGAGGCACTGGGACAGATTGATGAGAGTTTTTCGGAAATGCTGCTGTGGAAGATTGACGAAAGAGGCATGACGGATGCCCAGTGCTACAAGAAGGCAAACATTGACCGGAAGCTCTTCTCGAAGATCCGTTCGGATAAATTCTACAAGCCATCCAAACCTACGGTGCTGGCATTTGCCCTGGCTTTGGAATTGCCGCTTGCCCAGATGCAGGAGATGCTCGGCAAGGCAGGCTTTACCCTTTCCCATTCGAGCAAATTCGACATCATTGTAGAATATTTTGTCGAACGAGGAAACTACAATGTGTATGAAATCAACGAGGCACTGTTTGCCTTTGACCAGAGTCTGATCGGAGCATAAGGACAAAGAAATGTCGCTTTCCATGCGACCACTCCACAAAAGAAAATCGCTATACTATGGCTGTTAAGGTACGAAACCGAGCAGCCATATGCGCGTGTAATGAGCCAAAGTTCGAGCTTGCTCGAAACCTTGGCGAATACCGCGACAGCGAGCCCGCAAGGGCGAAGCACTGGTCTCAACGGTATTGTTTGACAATGTGAGCGAAGTCCTGCACGACCGTGTAAATGTAAGGGACATCCGACCGATGACTGACCGTGATTACATGGTTCGCGGATGCACAGCACTCTTAGATGCCATCGGCGGTGCGATTCATCACATTGGAAATGTTCATAAGTACGCACGACCGGAGGATGTCCCGGAACACACCATGTTTGTAATCACTACGGACGGAATGGAAAATGCCAGCCGTCGGTACAACAGCGAAAAAGTGAAGCAGATGATCGAGCGGCAGAAAGCAAAATACGGTTGGGAGTTTTTGTTCCTTGGTGCCAATATTGACGCAGTAGAGACCGCAAGTCAGTTCGGAATCGGCGCAGATCGTGCAGTCAACTATCAGTGTGACAGCGAAGGAACTGCGTTGAATTATGAGGTGGTCAGCGAAGCAATCAGCTCTGTCCGGTACAGTGCCCCGCTGAGCGCAGACTGGAAAAAGCGTATAGACGAGGACTACAAAAAGCGTGAAGGTCGCAAGCACAAGTAAATGTTTTTTGAAGCCGGGGTGATGATTCACTCCGGCGTTTTCTTTGGCAGGAACTGCCGTTAAAGCATCCGGAACGGGCGCAAGACGTCCGGTGGACGTCTGCTTTGCGCGGACCGGAGTGGAACGGAGATGCGTAGCCCGATGCCGCAGGCAGCGTTTTATGGGGATTGGGGGCGCACGAGGTTCGGTGAACCTCGGTTTTGCGCGGACCGGAACGGAGTGGAGACTTTCCCAACAAGCAGAAAATCGCTTTCGTGACACGAAAGCCCTGCTTGCAGAAAACTTGCGGCTTATGAGAAGTCGGCATTTTTTATTTACTCTTAAAGCGTGCTGTGCTATAATGTCAATAGAGTTTTTTGATGGATTGGAAACCACTTAGAAAGATAGAAGGCGAGGAAAAAATGGCAGTATCGTACAACAGACTATTCAAACTTATGATCGACAAAAAAATGCGTAAAAAAGATTTGTGTGAGCTTGCCGGTGTGAGTACAAGCACTATGAGCAAGATGGGGCGGGACGAGATTGTTTCGCTGGAAGTCATTGATCGAATTTGTCAGAAATTAAACTGTCGCATCGAGGATGTTCTTGAAATCCTGCCTGACAGTCCCGATAGTGGGACATCAAAAAATGTAGACTGAAGACTGAGAACAAAGGCGGGTGAGCAATTTGAAGATTCTTGACAATATTACCAGTACGGTCAGGGATGATCTGCGAGTGGAAATCAAAAAAGGAAGCAAGGTGTCAATAGCGGCAGCTTGCTTTTCGATGTATGCGTATAAAGAACTGAAGCGGCAGTTGGAATCTGTGGACGAGTTTCGTTTTATCTTCACATCGCCCACTTTTGTCAAAGAGAAAGCGGAAAAGCAGAAACGAGAATTCTATATTCCCCGTCTTTCCCGTGAGACCAGTCTATACGGTACAGAGTTTGAAATCAAGCTGCGCAATGAGATGACCCAGCGAGCTATCGCAAAGGAGTGCGCCGATTGGATCAGGAAAAAAGCAAAATTCAAATCAAATACCACCGGTGAAAACATGGCAGGCTTTATGACCGTGAATTCTGGAACAGCACAAACGGCCTATATGCCAATCAATGGGTTTACGACGGTGGATATTGGCTGTGAGCGTGGCAACAACAGCTATAATATGGTCAACTGCATGGAAGCTCCGTTCGCCCAGCAATATATGCAGCTTTTTGATGGATTGTGGAGCGATCGTGAAAAGATGCAGGATGTCACGGACGTAGTTTTGGAAAACATCAGCACGGCCTATGCGGAAAATTCTCCGGAGTTTATCTATTTTATGACCTTGTATCATGTGTTCAGTGAATTTCTGGATGATATCTCTGAAGATGAGCTGCCGAACGAGGCAACCGGCTTCAAACAGAGCAAAATCTGGAGTATGCTTTACGATTTCCAGCGGGATGCCGTGCTTGCCATCATCAACAAATTGGAAAAGTACAACGGTTGCATTCTTGCCGATAGCGTTGGTCTTGGTAAAACATTTACCGCTCTGGCTGTTGTAAAGTATTACGAAAATCGAAATAAGTCGGTCCTGGTGCTTTGCCCGAAAAAGCTGGCTGAAAACTGGAATACATACAAGGACAACTATGTTAATAATCCGATTGCATCGGACAGGCTGAACTACGATGTTTTGTTCCATACTGACCTTTCTCGCAATGGCGGGCAGTCTAATGGTCTTGACCTGAATCGCCTGAACTGGGGCAACTATGACCTTGTGGTAATAGATGAATCGCACAACTTCCGCAACGGCATTGGTACGCACAGCAAGACGCAGGATAACCGTTATCAGCGTCTGATGGATAAGGTGATCCGTTCCGGAGTAAAAACCAAAGTTTTGATGCTTTCGGCAACGCCGGTCAACAACCGTTTTGTTGATTTGAAGAACCAGCTTGCCCTTGCTTATGAGGGTAATTCGGAATTCCTTGACGAGAGGCTGAATACATCCAAAAACGTGGAGGATATTTTCAAACAGGCGCAAAAGGCGTTCAATGCATGGAGCAAACTGCCTCAGGAGGAACGAACCACAGATGCGCTGCTGCTCACATTGGATTTTGACTTTTTTGAGCTGTTGGACAGCGTGACCATTGCCCGTTCCCGTAAACATATTGAGAAATATTATGACACCAACGAAATTGGAAAATTCCCCGAACGACTCAAGCCAATTTCCAAACGTCCCTGCCTGACGGATTTGAATAACGCCATCAACTATAACGAGATTTATGAGCAGCTCATGCAGCTTTCCTTGTGTGTGTATGCGCCGTCCAATTACATTTTCCCCAGCAAGCTACAGAAATATAAAGAGTTGACCCACAACAAGGGTGAAAACCTGACCCAGACAGGTCGTGAGCAAGGTATTCGCCGCTTGATGAGCATTAACCTTTTGAAGCGTCTGGAAAGCTCGGTTCATTCTTTCCAACTGACTTTGACCCGGATCAAAGAACTGATCAATGGTACGATTCAGGCCATCAATCAGTTTGAGGCATACGGTCGGGCAGATTTGGACATGTACGATGCCGGTGGCGATGACTTTGATATAGATGATGAAAATTCGGATTTCTTCACCGTTGGCAAAAAGGTAAAAATCGACCTTGCTGATATGGACTGGAAGAGTTGGCGCACGGAGCTTCAGCGGGATGCGGAGGTTCTGGAACTGCTGACCTTTATGGTTGCGGACATTACCCCGGAACATGATACCAAGTTGCAGGAGCTGTTAAAGCTGTTGTCTGAAAAAATCGAGCATCCCATCAATAACCAGAATAAGAAAGTCCTGATCTTCACGGCGTTTTCTGATACGGCCGAGTATCTGTACGACCATGTCAGCGAGTATATCAAGAAGAACTATGGATTGAATACAGCGGTCATCACCGGCTCCATTGATGGAAAAACAACGATCAAAGGATTTCAGGCAACACTGAACAATGTTCTGACCTGCTTTTCCCCTGTTTCCAAAGGCAGGGATGTTCTGATGCAGGGCAGCACCACCGAAATTGATGTGCTGATTGCAACGGACTGTATCTCAGAAGGTCAGAACTTGCAGGACTGCGATTATCTGATCAACTATGATATCCACTGGAATCCGGTTCGCATTATTCAGCGGTTTGGCCGTGTTGATCGTATCGGCAGTCGCAACCAGTACATTCAGCTTGTAAATTTTTGGCCGGACTTGACGCTGGATGAGTACATCAATTTGAAATCCCGTGTGGAGACCCGCATGAAAATCACTGTTATGACATCTACCGGTGATGATGACCTGATCAATCCGGAAGAAAAAGGTGATTTGGAATACCGGAAGGCGCAGCTCAAACGCTTACAGGAAGAAGTGGTTGATATTGAGGATATGTCCGATGGAATCTCCATTATGGATCTGGGGCTGAACGAATTCCGACTCGACTTATTGGACTACATAAAACGGAACGGAGACATGGACAAAAAGCCTCGTGGGCTTCATGCAGTGGTGCCTGCCACGGATGAACTGCCGGAGGGCGTGATCTTTGTGCTGAAAAATATCAACAACAGCGTCAACGTGGATAACCGGAACCGTATCCATCCATTCTACATGGTTTATATCGGAGTGGACGGTCAGATTATCTGCGATTACCTGAATCCGAAAAAGATGCTGGATGATATCCGCTTACTCTGCCGCGGGAAATCCGCACCGATTAAAGAGGCATACGAGCGCTTTAACCGGGAAACGGATGATGGGCGGAATATGGCGGAGATGTCCGAGCTGCTGAGCGAAGCAATCAATTCCATCATTGATGTGAAAGAGGAAAGCGATATTGACAGCCTGTTCTCTGCCGGTGGCACTTCCGCTTTGATGAGCGACATATCCGGGCTGGATGATTTTGAGCTGATTTGCTTCCTCGTTGTGAAATGATTGTCTGGAGGTGAGATGCCGTGCTGGGATTGCCAAAATCCACGGAGTTTAACAAACGTATCCCTAAGCAGAAGTTTTATGAGAACATTGCTGTGACACCTGCCATGAAAAAAGCGTTCGTGGAGCAGATCAGAATCATCTACTGGCGCAATAAGATTGCTGCCACCACCCTGAATCTGGCTGCGAGCGAACAGGTGACAGAGATTGAGGTGTTCGAGGTGCGGTTATCTGCCCCAGATTTGGACGAAAGTGTGTTGCGCCAGATTGACCGGGAGATTCCGTATCACATTCTGTTCCTTTTGGAATACGAGGGCAGGTATCGGGCTGCTATCGGTTACAAGGAAGCTGCGGCGGGTAAAACTGCTTTTAAGGTTGAGCGTTATTATTACACAGATTGGCTGGAAGAAAGTGAACTTCCGGTGCATCTGGATGGGCTTTCGCTGGATGCCGTGTATGAGAATTTTGTGCGGCAGATTGCGGGGACGGCTCTCGATTCGGATGAATCCGCTACTCTGAAAGAAAGTGTAGAGTAGCAGAAGCAGCAAGAGCAACTGGAGAAGCAGATTGTGACACTGGAAGACAAAATCAGGAAAGAAAAACAACCAAAGAAGAAATATGAATTAGTGCAAGAGATAAGGGATATGCAAAGAAAATTAGAAGGTGCGGTGATGAGTTGAATATGGATGAAACATACAATCTTCCAGAATCGTTACGCAAAAGCATTGAGCTTCAGAATAGGTTGCAGGAAAGTTTCAAACCAATTTTAGAACAGCAGGCTCGTATACAGCAACTTACTGTCCCTTTGTTAAATAGTTTACCTACAAGCAACCTTGCGGTATCTGCCTTGAATGGTCTTAATCATATGACAGAGAGTCCGGCAGTACAACTGATTCGAGAGAATTCGATGCTGATGCAGAATGCAACGGCATCCTTATACAAATCTATCCAACCGTTCAGACTTGACAATTCGATATGGGAGCAATTTCACACAAATACCGCTGCCGTATTAGATTCATATAGAGCTGCTGTTTCTGGTAATTTGGCAACAAGCCTTTGTGCATCCATGTCTATGGTAAATGCACAGATTGCAGCTTCGCCAGCATTGCAATGGATTCATAGTATTGATTTTTCACCGTGGATAGATGCGTTCAGAAATCTACATATTGGGGACAATTTTCTAAAACGCTACCGAGAGCTGAATGACATCTGCCTGACAGCTTTGTATGAATGCAAATGGTTTCCTTATGCGAGCTGGTCTGCTGATCTGAGACTGACAAGAGAAATATATGAAGTTTTATCAACCAGTCGAGGAGCCAGCAAAAGGCGAGAAAAGAGAATTGATAAACTGATTCTCGGATACTACACACCACAACGTATCAGGGAAATTAAGCGGACATGGAAAGATTCGGATTTAGAACCGCACATTAAGAAAATCCTTGGTCAAGCACTTGAAGCACATCTCCGTGGGGAATATGCACTATCAATAGCATGTTTATCAACCATGTGGGAGGGGTTAATCCATCATAAGCTGCATATTACGGGGCGGTACAGCCAAAAGAAGACCGGCAGAGATTTTACCGAGTTGATAAAAGAAAATGATTTGAAGCCTGTGTTTGGAGAGTTTTACGAGAAGCTAATTGTCTGTGATTGTAATACGGTGGATGAGGTTGTTGAGGGAATCCCCAACCGGAATGGAGTTTCTCACAGCAAGTATAAAAAATATCCAAACAAAAAAGCCTCACTGAATGCGATCTTAATAGCGGATTTCATCATACACTTGGAACCAAAACAGGAAACGGAGGAACATTCAAATGGACAAACTGAAAATGCACAGCCTTGACGGCGTGGAGAGAAATATAGAACTGATCGGCAAGCTGTTCCCCAATGCCATCACCGAGGTGAAGCGTGATGGCAAGGTAGAACACGCCATTGATTTTGACGTTCTGCGGCAGGAGCTTTCCGATTCTATCGTAGAAGGTCGGGAGGAACGCTATCAGTTTACTTGGCCAGATAAGAAAAAGGCGATGTTGGCGGCCAATGCGCCCATTACGGCAACGCTGCGTCCGGTGGCAGCTGACAGTGTGGGCAAAGATGGCACACCCGGCGGTTTTGACAGTGAGAACCTCTACATCGAGGGCGATAATCTGGAAGTGCTGAAGCTCTTGCAGGAAACCTATCTGGGCAAGGTCAAGATGATCTACATTGATCCGCCGTACAACACCGGCAATGATTTTGTCTATGAGGACGATTTTGCCCAGAGTGCGGCGGAATATATGGATAATAGCGGTCAGTATGATGAAGAAGGCAACCGCCTTGTGACCAACACCGAGAGCAATGGCCGTTTCCATACGGATTGGCTTAATATGATTTATCCGCGTCTGAAAATCGCAAAGGATTTGTTGACGGATGATGGTGTTATCTTTATCAGTATTGATGATAAAGAACAGGAAAATCTCAGAAAAGTATGTGATGAGATATTTGGTATGCAGAATTTTGTTGCACAGCTTGTATGGGAGAGAGCTTATGCACCGAAGAATGATGCAAAATTCATATCAAATAGTCATGATTATGTTCTTATGTTTGCCAAGAACATAAACAATTTTGTTATTGGACGATTACCTCGCACAGAAGAAGCAAATGCACGATATCAAAACCCGGATAACGATCCCCGTGGTGTGTGGAAGCCGAGTGATATGTCTGTGAAAACTTATAATGAGGCTTGTGATTATCCTATTACCGCCCCTTCGGGGCGAGTAATAGAGCCTCCAGCAGGACGCTGCTGGAGTCTCTCCCAAAATGCATTTTTGGAGAGACTCCAAGATAATAGAATTTATTTTGGAACAGATGGAAACAGCGTCCCATGTATTAAGCGATTTTTGACAGAACTAAAATTTGACGGAATGGCTCCTACATCAATAATGTTTTACAAGGATGTTGGTCACAGTCAAGAGGGTGCAAAAGAAGTAACCGCAATAATGGATGCCGGAGTATTTGATGGACCGAAGCCGGTAAGATTGCTTCTTAGATTGTTGACATTAGCAAACCTTGCGGATGATTCTATTGTGTTGGATTTCTTTTCTGGTTCTGCAACAACAGCTCATGCACTTATGCAGTTTAATACCGAAAAAGGCAAGCATTGCAAGTTTGTTCTTGCTCAAGTTCCTGAAAATACTGATGAAAAAGGAACAGCCTACAAGGCAGGCTACAAGAACATCTGCGAAATCGGCAAGGAGCGTATCCGTCGTGCGGGCCGGAAAATCAAAGAGGATGCCGGTTTGACGGCTCCGGCTGATTTGGACATCGGCTTCCGCTGCCTGCGTCTGGATGAAAGCAATATGAAACCTGTGTACTACACACCGGATGAAGTCGGTCAGCAGGATCTGTTCTCGTTGGTGGACAACGTGAAGGAAGAACGTACCCCGGAGGACTTGCTGTTCCAGGTGATGCTGGATCTGGGTGTGCTGCTGTCCAGCTCCATTGGGGTGAAAGAGATCGCAGGCAAAAAGGTGTTCAATGTGGCAGGCGGGTTCCTGCTGGCCTGCTTCGACCATGATGTGACCGAGGAAACCGTCAAGGCTATTGCACAGATGAAGCCTTACTATGCCGTGTTCCGTGACAGCAGTATGGCAAACGACAGCGTAGCCACAAACTTCGAGCAGGTTTTCGAGACATATAGCCCTGATACCGTAAGGAAGGTGCTGTGATATGGATAAACTGACAAGCATTGAGATAGGGACATTCTTAAAACTATTCAATCGTGGTGGATATGTTCTTGATTTCAGCACTAATGACTTTGATATATTCACAATGGAGAGCGTTGGTGTTGCATTATGCAACGAATATCATATGTCAAAGGGGAAATCTTTGGCGGCATATGTAAATAATGCTTCAGCGAATGATGTTGAAAAGTTATTAAATGATTTGCTGAGCTATTATGAAGAAAACTATGAGCAGGAATATGCTGAGAATACATCCGATGATGAGTTTAGTTATTGTCGATATAATGCAGAATATGCTCGTTTATACAAGAAATGTCGTGCATATATGAATCGTGTTTTGAACATCGCAACTCCACTTGCCGTTAATGCAGCAGAATTGCAGGAGAAGTTCTCAAGCCAGTATCTTTCTAAGCAGATTGAGCTGATGTTAAAAATGCAAAGTGAGAATCCAACAGACGCCATTGGTAAAGCTAAGGAACTAATTGAGAGATGTTGTAAAACAATTCTGGATAATAAAGGTGTAGCTTGGGATAAGAACTGGGATATGAGCAAGTTGACTGGCGAGACTCTGAGCCTTCTAAATCTAACACCTAAATCAATTGCTGACACCGATCCTGTATCAGAAAACATTAAGGCGGTTCTCGGCAATTTAAGAGGGATTTCAACAAAACTTGCAGAAATTCGCAATCCTTATGGTAGCGGTCACGGAAAAAGTGCTTCGTTTACAGGGTTAGAAACACGTCACGCAAAGTTGGCAGTTGGATGTAGCATAACCTTTGTCACCTTTTTGTGGGATACATACGAAGGAGGCGCATCCTAAGTGAAATATAGATTAGAATGCAACTGAATCAGACTTATTTTGGAAGAGAGTGCAGGAATGAATAAGCAGTATGTAATGAAAATCATTGCAGCGTTACAATATGATTTAGAAAATGATCACACTGAGTCCAAATTGTTTGACGACGTAGATCGTGCGGGAAAATTGTTTGGTCAGGATGTACCTACGATATGTAAGTGTGTAGAAGAGGTGCAGTATTTCAACGGTACTATAAGGAGAAATGCGCAAACAATTGTTGATTTGTTGGAAATTGCTTTGGCAGAACAAGCTACGCTATCGTATGAGTTGGAAGATTTTCAAATAGATGATTCTGAATTTAACAAACTTGTTGAACAGGCTTTTCAATACTACAAAGAAGCGAGAATAGACACGGCAACGGAGAAAATTTGGGATGCCTTTGAACGAATTAAGTCATTTTATAAGCAGTATGATAAAAAAGCTTCTGTTGCAAAATTGCTTGATACTGTAAGTAAAAATAACGCTGCATATAAAGCAATGTTGGAAGAAGAATTTGCTTCGCTTACAAAGCTCGGAAATGAATTCAGAATTCGTCACCATGAAACTGATAAGAAAGACATATGTTGTAATAAACATTATGATTACTTGTTTCATAGGTGTATTGCAGTTTTGCGATTGGTGACAAGCATATTACGTGTGGAAACGGTAAGTGAGAGCTAATTAAAACATTAAGAGGAAGGAACTGTGATATGGACGATAAGAAGACAAAAGAACTTGCCATTCGCAGCTCCGCAGCAGAATATCTGACCTTTGTTGCCTCTACTGGCGAAAGTGATGCCAGCTTTGAAATGCGTTACGAGGATGAGAATATCTGGCTGACGCAAAAGATGATGGCGGCATTGTATGATGTTTCGGTTGCGGCGATCAATCAGCATCTGAAACGGATTTTTGAGGATGGAGAGCTGCGGGAGAAAGCAGTAGTTAAGAAATACTTAATAACTGCCTCAGACGGAAAAAACTATAATACAAATCATTATAACTTGCAGGCAATTATTGCCGTAGGCTTCAAGGTGAATAACCAACGGGCGGTGCAGTTCCGCAAATGGGCGGGACAGATCGTCAAAGACCATACTATTCAAGGCTGGACGATGGATGTTGACCGGTTGAAAAAAGGCCATATGTTCACCGATGAATACTTTGAGCGGCAGTTGCAGCAGATTCGGGAGATTCGTCTGTCTGAGCGTAAATTCTATCAGAAAGTAACGGATTTGTATGCTACTGCGTTTGATTACGACAAAAACGCAAAGACAACTCGCTTGTTTTTCCAGACCGTCCAGAACAAAATGCACTATGCCGTCCACCGTCACACGGCGTCGGAGCTGATCGTGGAGCGGGCGGATGCCAACAAGGAACACATGGGACTGACTACATGGGAGAATGCTCCGGATGGGAAAATTCTGAAAGCAGATGTGTCGATTGCGAAGAATTACCTGAGCAAAAAAGAAATGAATTATCTGGAGCGCATTGTGTCGCTCTATCTGGATTATGCCGAGCTGCAGGCCGAGCGCAAAATCCCAATGAGCATGGAAGATTGGGCAAAGCGGCTGGATGGTTTTCTGGAGTTCAACGGCAACGAGCTGTTGACCGGGCCGGGTAAAATCAGCGCAGAACAGGCAAAACTCCACGCGGAAACGGAATATGAAAAATACCGTATCATTCAGGATCGTCTGTATGAGAGCGACTTTGACCGTTTCCTGATGCTGGAGCAGGAGGTGAACCACAAAGATGAAGTTTAGTTTTAAGATTCAGCAGTATCAGACCGATGCCGTGGATGCCGTGGCTCGTGTCTTTCAGGGACAACCTTATAGTTCAGGAGTATCCTATCTGCGTGATATGGGAAGTCTGTCTGCAAAGCCCCAGCAGTTGAGCCTTATGCCGATGACCGACGATGCAGCACAGTTGGAATTGCAGGATTTGATCAACGATTCCGGATTCAAGAATGAAGCTCTGCAATTAACCGATGCGGATTTGGTGCAGAATATCCGTGCATTACAGGCGGAAAGCAATATTCATCAGTCAGACAAGCTGGTTGCCCCGTTGGGTAGATGCTCTCTGGACATTGAGATGGAGACCGGTACGGGCAAGACCTATGTTTACATCAAGACCATGTTTGAGCTGAACAAGCGGTATGGTTGGAGCAAATTCATCGTTGTTGTGCCGAGCATTGCCATCCGTGAGGGTGTAAAGAAGTCCTTTGAGATCACTGCCGATCATTTCATGGAGTGCTACGGCAAAAAAGCACGGTTCTTTATCTACAATAGCAGCAACCTGAACCAGTTGGACTCGTTCTCCAGCAATTCCGGCATCAACGTCATGATTATCAATACACAGGCCTTTGCTGCCTCCATGAATGAGGACAAGAACGTGGAAGGCCGCAAGGGTGATGCCGCTGCGAGAATTATTTACACCAAGCGGGACGAGTTCGGTTCCCGCCGCCCGATTGACGTCATCGCAGCCAACCGTCCGATTCTGATTCTGGATGAACCGCAGAAGATGGGTAAAGAGGATTCTGCTACCCAGAAAGCGTTGAAGAAATTCAATCCTCTGTTCACGCTGAACTACTCCGCTACCCACGCCAAGCAGCACAACCTGATTTACGTGCTGGATGCGTTGGATGCTTACAATAAGCGGCTGGTCAAGAAGATCGAGGTCAAGGGCTTTGAGGTCAAGAATCTGCATGGTACAGACAAATATCTGTATCTGGAAAGCATCATTATCTCCCCAAAGAATCCGCCACGGGCAAAGGTGGAGTTGGAGGTCAAACACCAGAGCGGCACAAAGCGGGAATTCCGTACATTGGATGTGAGTGATAATCTCTACTATATCTCCGGCGAGATGGAGCAGTATAAGGGCTTTGTCGTTTCTGAAATTGACCCGATCACTGGCGTTGTGACCTTTACCAATGGCGATACCATCCGCAAAGGTGATGTAACCGGCGATGTCTCTGAGGATGATATGCGCCGGGTGCAGATTCGGGAGACGATCATTTCCCACTTTGAAAAAGAACAGGAGCTGTTCAAAATGGGTATCAAGACCCTTTCCCTGTTCTTCATTGACGAAGTGGCTAAATACCGTCAGTACGATGAAGACGGAAATGAGCTTCTGGGCGAGTATGGTAAGATTTTTGAGCAGGAATACATGGCTGTAATGAACGAATATCGTTCTATTCTTGAGCCGGAGTATACTGCCTATCTGGATGCCACCGATGTACATGATGTGCATAAGGGCTATTTCAGCATTGATAAGAAAGGGCACAGCGTCAACAGTTCGGTTAAGCGTGGCACGGATATGTCCGATGATATTTCGGCCTACGATCTGATTCTGAAAAATAAGGAGCGACTGCTGTCCTTTGAAGAGCCAACCCGGTTTATCTTTTCCCATTCCGCTCTGCGTGAGGGCTGGGATAACCCGAATGTGTTCCAGATCTGCACGTTAAAACACAGCGACAGCACCACGCAGAAGCGGCAGGAAGTAGGCCGTGGTCTGCGTCTGTGCGTAAATAAGGACGGAAACCGCATGGATGCCGAGGCTCTGGGGGAGAAGGTTCAGGATATCAACGTCCTGACCGTTATTGCAAGCGAGAGCTACGCCGGATTTGTGGACGGGCTGCAAAAGCAGACCGAAGCTGTGCTGTATGACCGCCCACGCAAGGCAGACATCGACTACTTTGTTGGAAAGACCATCAAGCTCGATGGCAAAACGGTTAAGGTGGATGACCGTCAGGCACGGGCTATCTATCAGTATCTTGTCCGCAACAACTATGTAGATGAGCAGGATAACGTCACGCAGGACTACCGGGACGATGTGCAGGCCGGAACGCTTGTACCTGTGCCGGAGACGCTGAAACCTATCGAAGAGGGCGTGCATTCGCTGGTTCAGGCGATTTATGACGATAGTGTGCTCAAATCTATGTTCGAGGATGGCAACAAGCCGAAAGTACTGGAAAATCCTCTGAACGACCGATTTGAAAAAGCAGAATTCCAGAAGCTCTGGCAGACCATCAACCACAAATACGCCTATACGGTGGATTTTGATTCTGAAGAGCTGATTCGGAAGTCGATTGCGCACATCGACAGCGAATTGTATGTCAGCCGCCTGCAATATACCGTTACCTATGCCGAGCAGAAAGACACCTTGAATGCTGATATGATACGTGAGGGCAGCAGCTTTTATGGCGCAAAAAGCAAGACAGCTGTATTGAAAAATGCGCATACCAGCCAGGTGGCATATGACCTGATCGGAAAAATCGCAGAGGGCACAACATTGACCCGCCGTACAACAGCTCGCATTTTGCAGGGTATCAAGCCGACTACTTTTGCCATGTATCAGAACAACCCGGAAGAGTTTATTACCAAGACGATTCGTCTGATCAAAGAACAGAAAGCTACGATGATCGTGGAGCATATTACCTACGATACCATTGAAGGCAGCTACGATAGCAGTATCTTCACGGCAGAAAAGCATGCTCTGACGATGGACAAGGCTTATAAGGCACAAAAAGCGATTCAGGATTATGTTTTCACCGATGGCACGGCAGAAAAGAGCGTGGAGCGTAATTTTGCGGAGAATCTGGATGGTGCGGAAGAGGTCTTTATCTATGCAAAGCTGCCGAAAGGCTTCTTTATTCCGACTCCGGTAGGACACTACTCCCCGGACTGGGCAATCGTGTTCCATGAGGGTAGGGTAAAGCACATCTATTTTGTAGCAGAAACAAAAGGTACGATGGAGAGCCTGAACCTACGCCCAATCGAGAAGTCCAAGATCGACTGCGCCAAGAAGCTTTTCACAAAACTGTCGGATGGTCTTGTGACATATGACCATGTAGACAGCTATCAGGAGTTGATGAATAAGGTGCTGCAATAACGTGTGATAGGGGAAGAATATGGCGGATTTGCGCAAAAAGGCATCCATGTCGCAGGTCATGGACGATATAAAACCGTATATTACAAAACATTTTATGGCACAATCGACGGTTCATGGACGGGACATTGCTGCAATCTGCCAGATTCTGTTTCCTCGCTGTAAAAACGTGAAGCTACTTCAGGGACTGACTAATAACAAGCCAGATTTCAGAATTCAGGTGAAAGGTTTGTTCGGAACGGAAGAGAAACGGTTTGAAGTGGTTGGCGGTGATAAGAAAAGACCAGCAACCAAAAAGAAATCTGATCTGGGCTGGATTGATCAGCTGGAAGAGATAGATGCTGCGCTCGATGATTTCTGATATCAATGCAGTGCGTAGCGGTATCTGAGGAAAAACTTTGTGCAACAGGTTGTTGCACAAAATCACACATAAAATAGCGGGGAAGCGATGGAATGACACGACAAGAATTATTTACATGGATACGTCAGCAGTACGGCACAGAGCCGGAGTACCCCTGGCATGACTGGAATGCTGTGCTGCGGCACAACGACAATAATAAATGGTATGGTGTAGTTCTGGAGGTATCGGCTGATAAGTTGGGACTGCCGGAGGCAGGCATCATTGATGTCCTTAATGTGAAAAGCGATCCGCTGCTGATCGGCTCTCTTCGCGGGCAGGAAGGCTATTTTCCAGCCTATCACATGAATAAGGAAAAATGGCTCAGTATTCAGCTTGGCAAACCGGAGCTGGATGATGCCATCAAAGACCTGCTTTCTTTGAGTCATGAGCTGACGGCACCGAAAAAGCGCAACCCAAAGTCATCAGCAAAAAATCCGGGAGATTCCGCAAATGGCAAAGAAAAAGAAACTGACGAAGGCTGAGCGAAAGGAAGCACGCCTCCGAAAAGGTAAGCAGTGGCTGCTCACCTATACCGGCTCACCGAAAAAGATGAACAAGCATTATCGGGAACGATTTCATGTGGATGCTGTGACTGCTGCGAAAGATTTGCAGGAGCTTGGAGTCAATTATACACAGGAACAACTCGAACAGATTAAACGGGCTGAAGAACAGCGGCTCCGGCAGCGGAGAATGGAGCGGGAAACGAAAGAGAGGGAACGACTGTCAGAACTGTATGAGGATTGCGATGATCGTTTTGCCTTTATCGCTGGATATACAGATGGCGGTGCACCGTTCGGTGTGATGTGGGAAGAAGTCGGCATTGATCCGGGGCTGCCATTCAAGGAAAAGGTGAGGCTCTATCGCATGCAGATGTGAAATGGATAGTAATTGTAAGAAAGGGAGCCGAAAAGGAGCCGAAAAGGAGCTAAAAAAGGAGCCGAAATAAAAACGATATCGAATACAATGTATGCAAGAAAATCTGGAAATAATTGTGCAAGCACCGCCTGCACAATTCGCAACAAAAAAAGAGGAGTCGGTCAAGGCTCCTCGAAGATACGTTATTTCAAAAAGTTGCTTTTATGTTCCAGTGCGTGTAGATTATAGCCAAGTGTGGCCAGGTGCGCTACCTTCAGCGCAACCAGATTGATGTCGGTGGACATCGCGCTGGCGATCTGCTCGGCTGTGTATCCATATTCATAGATGTAGCGAAGGACTTCATCGCTGTCCATCAAGATCTCCGCTGCTACGATGTTGGCTTCATATTCCGGTTTGGATTTCATGTCGTAGAGCATGAACTCATGAATCGGGGTGGTTTTCGCCATATTCAGGTGAAGCTGGTCATGCCCTAATTCATGTGCGCATACGATGCGCAGCATATTTTCATCCAGGCTGTTATTCAGGAAAATAAAGCGATTTCGCTTAATCACCCGGTACATTCCCATCAAGGAACCAAAATTTTCGCAAAGCATAACATTTATAAGTCATAGCTGTGCTGTGGAGCCGCTGACAGGCGAAGTCTTCCGAATGTCGCATGAGACAGAATTATGGGATACCCATATTCTGTTTTATCGGCATAGGATTTTTTCTTCATCGTCATGCGGCTCCTTTTTTGACCTTCCGTTGGTCCGGTTCTGTACCGGCTGTGCGGAAGGAGAAACGTATGTATTTTGACGCAAAAGAGTTTGGTAAGAGACTTCACGATGTTCGCACTTCCCGTGGCATTACGCAGGAGAAGCTGTCTACGATTGCGAAGAAAATCTAATCGTGCTCTGCGTTTGGAAATGACAAAATAGAGATACTATACCATTGCAAAAAAGAAGTGAGCACGATATAATATGGATAAGAAGGCAAAAGTCACCGCAATGGTGTGAAAATAGATTTTGGCTGTTTCCATAAGGAATAGATCGAGAGACGCTATCCTCAGTGGCTGAAAACACAGATGTGTGATGCTTGCAGCAAGCTATATGTATAAGCCGAAAGGCCGCAGAAATGCGGCTTTTCCTAAATACATGAGTTAGCCGAACCTAACTTATCAATGTGCGCGTGCGTTAGATAAATCTAACCATAAAAGGAGAGACAGCAATGCGAGAATACAAGAATTTCTGGGACAGAAATGCAGGTCTGTATGACTGCTTTATGCGAAAAGACAGGGCAGTATACGAGAAAATGTATGAGCTGATCTGTCCGGTCGTGAAAGACAAAACAGTGCTGGAGGTGGCTACCGGAACGGGACTGATCGCCAAGCACATCGTAAAAGCAGCGGCACACATCGAGGCGACGGATGCCTCTCCGGAAATGATTACAGAGGCCAAACGGGGGAATTACTCTGCGAAGCTGCGTTTTTCCGTGCAGGATATGTTTTCTCTGCCATACGCGAGCAAATCATTCGATGTTGTAATCGTATCAAACGCACTGCACATTGTGCCTCAGCCAGAAAAATCACTGCGAGAGATCAAACGGGTGCTGAAGGATGACGGTGTGCTGATCGCGCCTACCTTTACGCACGCAGAAAACTCATTTCCCGGCAAGGTCAAAGCCTTTTTCATGAATCTGGCAGGCTTTCCTCTCCACAGCAAGTGGACGAGTGAAGAATACCTAAAATTTCTGCAACAGAATGATTGGACAGTGCGAAAAAGTGTTGTTCTAAAGGCCTCTTTTCCGCTGACCTATACGGAATGTGTGAAATCGGAGGTGTGATATGTCCTTCTTTGAAAACACCCGCAAGCCCGTAGGTTTTAGCGGGAAGATCATGGTTGCTATGATGAACTTTGGGCACAGCGCAATGGCAGCGTGGGGATTGCATTTTTTGCAGCCTGTCCCGGATGCCATGGTGCTGGACTGCGGCTGCGGCGGTGGAGCGAACATCAAAACGCTGCTGAAGCTGTGTCCCAAGGGCAAGGTGCAGGGCATCGACTATTCGGCAGTCAGTGTAGAAAAAGCGCGAAAGGTCAATGCCAGAGCCATTGCAGCAGGGCAGTGTACTGTGCAGCAGGCAAGTGTGGCAGAACTGCCGTTTGAAGCGGAGCAGTTTGATGTAGTGACCGCATTTGAAACGGTCTATTTCTGGCCGGAGCTTGCGCAAAATTTCAGAGAGGTCTATCGGGTGCTGAAGCCCGGCGGGACTTTTTTCATCTGTAACGAAGCAAACGGCGAAACAGCAAAAGACGACAGATGGACACAAATTATCAATGGCATGACCATCTACACGGATACTGCACTGAAAGAGTATCTGGAAAAAGCAGGATTTTGTCAGATCCAAAGCCACAAAAATAAAAAGGGCTGGCTTTGCGTTACGGCGCAAAAGCGGTGAAATAGTGTAAGGAGGACGGAGCATGGAACGAAAAGAAGCAATCCGCGGTGCCTATCGGCTGACAGGCGGCAACAATTTTTATGATGGTACGATCACCTGCTCCACCCTGAGCGGGAAAGCGGTGTGCCGTCTTGTGTGGGACATGAACAAGGTGGAAAACGATGCCTATCTGGAAAAGGCACTGTCCGGCATCCCGGAGCATTTTTCTGGCAAGCTGCTGGAGGTGCCGGTGGGCACCGGCATTCTGACCATGCCGCTTTACAAGACGCTGCCAAAAGCGGCCATCACCTGTCTGGATTACTCGGCAGATATGATGGGACAGGCGCAGGAAAAGGCAGACCGCCTGCACCTGAAAAATGTGACCTTCCGGCAGGGCGATGTGGGTGCACTTCCGTATGCGGACGGCGTCTTTGATATTGTTTTGTCGCTGAACGGCTTTCACGCGTTCCCGGACAAGGAGGCCGCTTATCGGGAGGTGTTCTGGGTCTTGAGGCCCGGCGGGACTTTCTGCGGCTGCTTTTATGTGAAGGGCGAGCAGAAGCGGACGGACTGGTTTGTCCGGCACATTTATGAAAAGACGGGGTTCTTCACACCGCCCTACGAGATGGCCTTCAGTTTGAAAAAACGGCTGGAGAAACGGTACGTAACCGTAACACTTGGAACAGTGAAGAGCATGGCATGGTTTGCCTGCCGGAAAGCAGAATAAGGAGAACAGGGATGGTCTTACAAACGATTCTGGAAGGCCTTGGGTTGGGAGTTCTGCTGGTTCTGATCTGCGCTGCGGGCATTCGTAAGGGGGCTGTTGGGATGGTGCATTTTTACAGCCCGGCGGTGCAGCAGCGGTGTGTGAAGCTGGGACTTATAACATACGAGAAAATGGTGCTGGCGGCAATGATGACTATTTTTACTCACTGAGGGAGGAACCTATGAAATACAAAATCGAGAAAAACACCGTGCAGGAGACGTTGATCCTCCCGCTGTATTCACGGAAGCTGTGTACGGAGTTGTATTCGAACCTTTACCGGGACGAAACGGCAGTGCGTCTGATCGACCAGATCGACTACGACTTTTCAGAGGCAGAGAAAAATTCCCGCAGCCTGATGCAGCGTTTCGGTGCGCTGGAGGTCGCCATGCGGCAGAATGACCTTACCTTTGAGGTGCAGGCGTACCTGAAAACGCACCCTTGTGCGGCGGTAGTCAACCTGGGCTGCGGGCTGGATAACACCGGCAAAGCCTGCGACAATGGCAGATGCAAGATCTACAATCTGGACTTCCCGGATGTGATCGCCTTGCGGCAGCAGCTTCTGCCCGCCGGGGAGCGGGAGCAAAACATCCCCTGCGACCTGAAAGACCCCGCATGGTTTGACAAGATCGATGCCTCCGGCGGGGCGGTGTTCTTTGCCTCCGGGGTGTTCTATTACTTCCTGACGGAGCAGGTTCGGGAACTGGTGCAGGGAATGGCGGACGCTTTCCCCGGCGGAGTGCTGGTCTTTGATGCTGCCAACCGTACGGCGGTGAAGATGATCGCCAAAACGTGGCTCAGGACGGCGAAAATCAAGGATGTGGGAGCATATTTCGCGGTTTCGGATGCGAAAAGCGAGCTTTCCCCATGGGACAGCCGTTTGCAAGTATCCAGCAGGGGCTATATGATGGGCTACAACGACCTGAAAGACCCTTCCGTCAGCGGCTTTTTCCGATTTCTCGCCAAGGTCGGGGACAACGGGATGAAAATGCAGATCGTGAAGATCGGATTTGGAGGCAAGCTATGAAAATTCTGGTATATGGTGCAGGCGTTCTGGGGTGCAATCTGGCAAGAAATCTGCTGCGCGCCGGAAAGAATGTCACTCTGCTTGCGCGGGGAAACTGGGCTGCGGAGATCAGGCGGAACGACCTGCGGATCAAGGATAAGTTTTCGCTTTGCACTTCGGTCAGCCGCATTCCGGTGGTGACTGAACTTGCACCGGATGCAATGTACGATGTGATCTTTGTGGTCCTGCGCTATACACAGCTGGATTCCGTTCTGGACACGCTGCGGGCGAACCGGACGAAGAACATCGTTTTTGTGGGGAACAATGTGCAGGCGATACCGCGTACCTGAACCGTGTGCTGGATGCCAACATCGAGGGATACCGCGCCATCCGAGATGCCGGGCACACCATTCTGCCCAAGGAGGATACAGACTTTGAAGGGGAGAAATACCGCAAGACCTGCCTGCGCTTTTTCAAGCTGATGTGTGCCACCTCGCTGGGCAAGCTCTGCGCCTCCGACCATGCCATGAACGCCATCGACGAAATGAGTGCGCTGAACCGGGATCTTAAGAAATTTTTCGATGCGAACGGCGCAGCCTACCCGGTGTGGCAGGCACTGGAAGCGGAAGCCGGGAGGTATCTGCAATGAAATACGCTGGAATGCCCTTTGGAATGTGGGCGCTGTTTGCCGGTTCCTTTCAAAAGCAGCTGACCGCTGTGCTGGGCTATGATGCAGACACTGCAAAAGCCATACAAAGATTCAAAACTACGTGTGGGATGTCCGGCGATTTATCTTGCTCACTAACTTGGTCACTGACTAAGGTTTTCTGACTACCAGTTTACAGAAAACAGAATAGAATCGTCTTCGATGCCTCGTTGGGAAACCAACGGGGTATTTTTTGCTCTGAATCAGACGATACATGGCACAGGAAAGGTTAGCTGTGTGCGTTTTCATATGCTTTTCGGATTCCCTCCGGCAAGCGGTCGGGAATCAGTGTCTTTAGTCTGTCCTCACTGCCGTCTTTGATTGCCTGCTCATAGTACCAGCATTTGAATTTCAGCATATCCAGAGTGCGGTTCATCTGCTCAAGCTCTGTCTCCATGTGCGACCGTTGTTCCTCAAATAGTGCCTTGCGTTGCGGGTAGGTGGACGGCCCTTCTACACACCAATCCATGAACTGCCGGATGTCCTTGATCTCCATGCCGGCTTTTTTCAGACATTCAATGACCCGGAGTGCTTCAATCTCCGTGTCACCGAATTTGCGGATGCCGGATACTCGTTCCATGTTCGGAAACAGCCCCTGCTTATCATAATAGCGCAGCGTGGAGATAGGCAATCCGAACATCTCTGCCACCTGTCCAATTGAATACATAAATCTCCCTCCAAAAATCTTCAAAAAATATCTTGACCTAAAGTTAGGTTTAGGTGATACCATGAGAATACCACAGAGAATATCAAAACGCAAGGAGTGTTCTACGATGAATAAAAAGGTACTGATCATTTCCTCAAGTCCCCGTAAGGGCGGCAACTCCGAAACACTGGCGGCAGCGTTTGCCAAGGGCGCACGGGAGGCAGGCAATCAGGTAGAAACCGTATATCTGCGGGAAAGACAGGTTGGCTTCTGCAAGGGCTGTATCGCCTGCCTGAATCTTGGGCACTGCGTCATCCAGGACGATGCCGTGGAAATTGCCGCCAGAATGCACGATGCAAATGTGCTGGTGTTCGCAACGCCCGTCTACTATTACTGCGTCAGCGGTCAGCTCAAGACGATGCTGGATCGTGCCAACCCATTGTTCGATATGGACTACGCCTTTACGAAAGCTTATCTGCTTGCAACAGCGGCAGAGAACGCACCGGAGACCTTTGCGGGCACAGAGAAAGCCGTGCAGGGCTGGGTGGATTGCTTCCCCCGCTGTGCGCTGGTGGGCACAGTGTTTGCAGGCGGTGTGAACGGCGCGGGTGAGATCGCCGGACATCCTGCACTGGAGCAAGCCTATCAGATGGGCAAGGAGGTGTGAGCCATGGCAGTTAAACAAACGGCAGGCAGAGAGGCTCTGGGGGAATTCGCTCCCAAATTTGCGGAATTGAATGATGATGTGCTGTTCGGGCAGGTGTGGAACCGGGAAGACAAGCTTTCCCTGCGGGACCGCAGCATTGTAACAGTGGTGGCGCTGATGGCACAGGGGCTGACGGATTCGTCTTTTCAGTACCATCTGTCAACTGCAAAGAACAACGGCGTGACCAAAACGGAAATTGCGGAGATCCTGACCCACGCGGCATTTTATGCGGGCTGGCCCAAGGCATGGGCGGCTTTCCGCATGGCAAAGGAGGTATGGGCGGAGGACGATGCTGCCGACGCAAAAGCCAAGCATCAGAATGAAATGGTCTTTCCAATCGGCGCACCCAATGATGGCTTTGCGAAATATTTTATTGGCCAAAGCTATCTCGCACCTCTTTCTACGCAGCAGGTCGGTATTTACAATGTGACCTTTGAACCCGGCTGCCGTAACAACTGGCATATTCATCATGCCAAAAGCGGCGGCGGACAGATTCTCGTCTGCGTGGCCGGACGAGGTTACTATCAGGAATGGGGCAAACCGGCACAGGAGCTGCACCCTGGCGATGCAGTAAATATTCCTGTGGGTGTCAAGCACTGGCACGGTGCTGCGCCGGATAGCTGGTTCTCTCATCTGGCGGTAGAGGTTCCGGGGGACGAAACCTCCAATAAATGGTTGGAAGCCGTGGACAACACAGTATATCTTAAGGCAACAGGCAAGGAGGTCTGAATATGGAAAAACTGAATCTGACACAGGAATGGGACAAGGTGTTCCCGAAAAGCGACAAGGTCAACCACAAAAAAGTGACCTTTCATAACCGCTACGGCGTCACACTGGCGGCGGATATGTATACGCCAAAGAGTGTGGTGGGCAGGCTGCCTGCCATTGCCGTCAGCGGTTCGTTCGGTGCGGTAAAGGAGCAGCCCTCCGGTCTGTATGCGCAGAAAATGGCAGAGCTTGGCTTCTTGACGATTGCCTTTGACCCGTCCTACACCGGAGAGAGCGGCGGTACACCCCGCTATGTCGCTTCGCCGGACATCAACACCGAGGATTTCTGCGCAGCGGTAGACTTCCTCTCCGTGCAGGAGAATACTGACCCGGAGCGCATCGGTATCATCGGTATCTGTGGCTGGGGCGGTATGGCGATCAATGCCGCTGCCATTGATACCCGCATCAAAGCTACCGCGGCCATGACCATGTACGACATGACCCGTGTAACTGCCAACGGATATTTTGATGCTGAGGATTCTGAGCAGGTACGCTTTGAGAAGAAAAAAGCTATGAATGCACAGCGCATCGAGGATTATAAAAGCGGAAGCTATGCGCTGGCGGGTGGTGTGGTCGATCCGCTGCCGGAGGACGCACCGCAGTTTGTAAAGGACTATTACGCCTACTACAAAACGCCACGTGGCTATCACTCCCGCAGCCTGAACTCCAACGGCGGTTGGAATGTGACTTCCTCGCTGTCGTTCCTGAATATGCCGATCTTGCAATACAGCAATGAAATCCGCTCTGCCGTGCTGCTGGTACACGGGGAAAAGGCGCACTCCCGCTATTTCAGCGAAACAGCGTACAGCAAGCTGACCGGCGATAACAAGGAATTGCTCATTATCCCCGGTGCAAATCACACTGACCTTTACGATCAGATGGACATCATTCCGTTTGAAAAGCTCAACGCATTCTTTACGGAGTATTTGAGATAAAGCGGCATATTATGTGTTTTTGCGTAAGCATCTGGAGGAAGGCGTATATCAAGTTTCTGTTGTTTCTGCATCGGATGTACTGAAACGAAATATTTAAGCCGTTGAAGAACCGGAATTTGTCTACGATACGTGTAGGTTTGTCAATGATGTGTTACCCATAAGGAAAAGCATTTAGGAAGTAGTCCGGAGATTTCCGGTTAAGTGGCCGGATAGAAAAATGATTGTAAGTGCGTTCTCGGACGGCAAGTTGCCGTTTGAAGTTTCGGGAAATCGCCTTGACGATGTGCAGCTTGTGTAGTACTATAAAGGTGATTGAATATTGAAACCCTCTCCACCACCGGGTGGAGGCCAAAGGGCACACAGAGTTTTTCCGTAGGTACGGCATGGTTCACCATGTTATAAGGAAAAGCTCTGTGTGCCCTTTTCTTTTTTATCATGTACCATTACAAGGAGGAAAAAGCAATGAAAATCAAGCCGTTTGCCGTAGAAGAATGGATGAACGCCTGGGAGGTCGGCGCAAAGTATAACATCGCTGAAACATGTGTGGACTCCATCAGTATGAACGAGCTATTCGAGCTGACAGGGGAAGATAAGACGGAATTTTTGAATCGTTTGTGCGCACGCCGTCTGAGCTATGGCGATATTGAGGGTTTGCCAGAATTCCGTAAAGGTGTCTGCGGCCTTTACAAAACGCTGAACATTGAAAATATTGTGCCGACCCATGGGGCATCCGGAGCAAACCATCATGTATTCTATTCGCTGATCTCTCCCGGTGATCGTGTAGTGAGCATCATGCCGACATATCAGCAGCTTTATTCCATCCCGGAATCCTATGGAGCAGATGTTCAGATCCTTCATCTGAGTAAGGAAAACAATTATTTGCCGGACTTAGAAAAACTGCGCCGTTTGGTGACACCTAAAACAAAAATGATCTGCATCAATAACCCTAACAATCCTACGGGTGCGCTGATGTCTGAGCAGATGCTCCGGGAGATCGTGGAGATTGCGCGTTCCGCAGATGCCTGGATTTTGTGCGATGAAGTCTATCGTCACCTTTCACAGGAAGATGGCTGGTGTCCTTCCATTGTGGATCTGTATGAAAAGGGCATTTCGGTGAGCAGTATGTCAAAGGTTTTTTCTCTGGCTGGTCTTCGGCTTGGCTGGATTGCAACGCACGATATGAGCGTTGTAAAGAGCTGCCTTTCTCATCGGGATTATAATCTTGTGAGCTGCGGTGTATTCGATGAAATGCTGGCAGCAGCTGCGCTGAAGCACCGCGATAAGCTGCTGGAACGCAGCCGAAAGATCGTCCGGGAGAATTTGCAGATTCTGGACGATTGGGTCGGCAGCGAACCGCACGTCAGCTATGTAAAGCCGAAAGCCGGCACTACGGCATTGGTTTATTATGATCTGGACATTTCTTCCTACGAATTCTGCGAAGAAATGTACAAGAAGACCGGCGCGTTTGTGACTCCCGGTGACTGCTTTGAAGTGCCGCACAGTATGCGCATCGGTTATGCCTACGGAAAGCAGGATCTGATCGATGGCCTCAAGGCCATCAGCGAGTATATCGCAATGAAAACCCGGTAAAAGAAAGGAGAACCCCGATGAATATTCCCTATATTTCCGCAGAAGAAGTTCGAAAAAATCTTTCGATGGAAGATGCGATCCAATGCACAGAGAATGTTTATAAGCTGAAAAGTCAAGACAAAACCGTTGTATGGCCTACCATTTTCTATGAATTCGACCCCGGCCATGCAGATATGGATATTAAATCCGGTTATCTGCCGGAACAGCATATTTTCGGCCACAAGACGGTTGCGTTCATGGAAGCAAATGTGCAAAAAGGCCTGCCGGATCTTGTGGGTCTGATTGCCGTGTTCAGCTCGGAAACCGGTATGCCGCTTGGTCTTGTGGACGGCTCCTCTGTGACCGGAATGCGCACTGGTGCGGCAGGAGCCATTGGTGCAAAATATCTGGCCAGAAAGAATTCCCAGAACGCTTTGATCGTCGGCACCGGCAATCAGGCACCTTTCCAGATTGCTGCGTTGCTGAAGGTGTTTCCCATGCTGGAAACGATCCGGATCGCCAATCCGCATAACGCAGGACATGCTGCTGCATTTGCGTCGAAGATTCGCGCAATGCTGCAAACCGACTTTGCAATTGAGGCAGCCTCGGTAACCTTCGAAGGAGTTTCTGATTTGAAAGAAGCCGTATCCGACAGCGACATTATCATCACAATCACGCCTTCCCACACCCCGCTGATTCAAAAAGAATGGGTCAAACCCGGCACACATTTTTCCTGTATTGGTGCTGATATGGCGGGCAAAGAAGAAATTGATTCCCAAATTTTTGAGGATGCCATTGTTTTTGTGGACGACCTCGAACACTGCAGGAACGCCGGAGAAATTGAGATTCCCTTGAAGCAGGGCACATTGTCTGAAGATCGAATCTGTGGAGAGCTTGGTGATCTCATTCTTGGAAAGGCTGCGGGTCGTAAAAGCGATACCGACATCACGGTGTTTGATTCTACTGGCATGGCACTTTTGGATCTTGCCGTGGCAGATTTCCTGCTCAAGAAAAATATGTGAGAATGGGAAGAAGATGGAGCAACCCTGGGAGGATAAGTGATGAGCAATGTTCTGGAAAATAGCCTTTTGATTCAGGACAAGGTGTAAGGGTGATTTCTAAGAGAAGAAATTCCTTTCAAAAAAGATAAGAAACAGGACATTGGAATTCCGTGCCCTGCTTCTTGTTTATTCGATACGGACGGTAATGTATCATTGATTACGGTTTTCGCCGCATGGAACGGATACTTTTTAGTGTCAAAAACAATTTAGAAAATAAAAACGGAAAATCCGTTGATATTTTCTGACTTGCGGCGTATAATAAGATTACAAGAAAATAAAAACGAAAAAACTGTTTTTAGAGGAGGACTACCTATGAAAATACTCCGCATCACCGCACAAGGACTCCCATTATTCAAAAAAGACTTGGATATTTGCTTTTATACGCAGCAACGTGTTTGCGAAGAGGACAAAGATAGTCTTTACCGTTTGACGGATAACTACTATCTCCACTCTGCCTGTGCTTTCATTGGAATTAACGCATCTGGCAAGACCTCGGTATTAAAGGTCATTAGCTTGGCCTTAAATATTGTGAAAAATGAGCCCATCAATCATGTGGAGGCAAAAAGCATTCTTGGCGGAGCGAAGAATGCTACAATCCGCACATATTTTTATGATAAGCGCAGCTACGTCTGCTGCTTGGAAACTGTAATTGCAGCAAAGAAGTCGAAAACAGGGGAATATATGTATTCGATTCTGTCTGAAAGCCTTTGGGAAAAACCAATTGCAACCGTTAAGTCGAAAAAGTATCTGACAGATTTTACAGGAATGAAGCCTGTAGAGCAGCGCAATAGCGATGAAGCATACCTTTCTGATGATGTCAGCTTTGTCATTGCACATAATAAAAAAGCGAATGATACAGTGGAAATATTCAGCCTGCTTTCCTATACGAATGTGAATGTGCTTCCATTTACCGAAGATATTCCATTGGAGGTAATTGCATTTCTCGATCCAACCATTGAGAAATTGTGCTTTGAACAGACAGAGGGAAAAACATTTATCCACTTGAAGTTTAAGGATGAAGAAGAGATTATCCTGAATAATGCGGCAGACCTTGAGCAGTATCTGTCCTCTGGTACGATTAAGGGCATTATTACATTCTCGATGGTAAAGGAAGTTCTTCATTCAGGTGGTTATCTTCTGGTAGATGAAATAGAGAATCATTTCAACAAGGAAATTGTAACGACCTTAGTGCGCTTCTTTATGGACAGCCGACTGAACAAAAATGGCGGAACGCTTATTTTCACTACGCATTATCCGGAACTGCTGGACGAATATGACCGAAATGACGGAATTTGTATCGTTAGAAACCGTAATGGCATTACAGCAGAAAATTTGAGCTATATATTGAAACGTAATGATATTAAAAAGAGTGATGCTTACCAGAGCGGCTTCCTTGAGGGAACAACGCCAGCATATGAAGCGTATATGCGCTTGAAGAAAAGCTTGGCTGCCTCGATCAATTAAGGAGACAGCAGAATGGAATTAGCAAAATACAAGGCGTGTATATGTGAAGGCTCTGCCGAAGAAGCTATTATCGACATACTGGTTGATAATGATCTTCTGATTTTCAACAGAGAAGAAATGTTGGAAGAATGTGTTATCCGTTGCAGAAGTGCTAAACGATTCGAGGAGCGATACTTACGGAAAGGATTCGATGAGCAGATTTCTGTGATACGGATTTTGGATTCTCGCAGAGAGGAATTTCGATTGAGTAAAGCATATGAGCAGAAAATTGACGTGGTAAATGTCATTACTGCTCCAGAAATTGAAATGCTGATTATTCATGCGGAAGGAGCATATGATCAGTTTAAGCGTTCTGGAAAAAAACCAAGCGAATTTTGTAAAACAAATCTTCGGATGCATGATGTGAAGTCGTATGATTTTGTGAAGCAGTATTTCAGTAACCATCAGCTCTTGGTGAAAGCCATAAAAGAGTATCGCAGAACAGCAAATATCCCCAAAGGAGAATACAGCTTGTCTGATTTGCTGAGATGATCGTCTTTGATGCCTCGTTGGGAAACCAACGGGGTATTTTTTTGCCCCAATCCGGCTGCACAGAGCACTGAAAAAACCAAAACGAACCGTAGGTAGTCCTGCAAGCGGACAAACAAATGAGGGCGGGAAAAGCAGCCTATTACACACCGACAGAGAATGTGGTATAATCCTTGAGAAAACACTGTATGGAAAGGACAAACACGATGAACGCTCTTGATATTATGAAACGCCCTGCCGCCTACGTCAGCGGCTATGAAAACACCCCCACGGAGGAACAGAACCGTGCAAAGCAACTGTGCTGGGAGTACAACCGCACTGCTCCCAACGAACAGGAAAAGCGGCGCAGCATCCTGCAGACCCTGCTGGGCACCTGCTCTCCCATGACAGGCATTCAGCCGGACTTCCACTGTGACTATGGCTTCAACATTCATACTCACGGCTTGGCGGTCATCAACTATAACTGTGTCATTCTGGATACCTCTCCGGTAAACATCGGAGCAGGTGCCTTTATTGCCCCCGGCGTATGCCTTGCCTGCTCCGGTCATGCCATCGACCCGGAGCAGCGCAGCCACGGCATTGGCACCTCAGCACCTATTACGCTGGAGGAAAACGTCTGGATCGGTGCAAATTCCACCGTCTGCGGCGGCGTTACCATCGGGGCAGGCTCGGTTATCGGGGCGGGAAGCGTCGTCACCCATGACATTCCCGCCGGTGTCATCGCTGCGGGGGTGCCCTGCAAGGTGATCCGCCCCATTACCGAAAAAGATAAGTTCAAGCCGGAGGATATTCTGTTCTGAGAAATTTAGATCGGAAACGCTGAAAAAACATACGCACAAGCTCTCCGGGGACATTTTTGGTTTTCGCCATGCTTTCCTGCGGGGAGAAGGCATGGTATACTGGGAACGACAATTCGGAATTGACCGAGCTCTTTGAGCGAGGGATACTTCTTGTCCGAAGGGCAAGAAGGTGGGCGTAAAAAAGATTAGAACAATCGAAATTTGGAGGGAATAAATTCATGGCATTAAAATTAATGAAAGGCAGTTTGCAATACAAAAATCAAATTATAGAAATGATTAAAGAGTGGAAATCGTATAACGATACCCATGACGCAAATACTTCGCCATGGGCTATATTTAAAAATGATTATGATGATTTTGAATATTATCTAAATAATTTAGAAATATCAACTACGGATGATGGATTTGTTCCTGATTCTACTTTCTTTTGCTTAGATGAAGACCGGGATACCATGGTTGGTGCTGTTAATATCAGACATTACTTAAACGAATATTTATTGAAATATGGTGGTCATATTGGAGATGGTATAAGACCAAGTGAAAGAAGAAAAGGTTATGCAACCAAAATGATCAGCTTGGCTTTAGAAGAATGCAAGAAACTTGGTATGGATAAAGTTTTATTGGTTTGTGATAAAGACAACATTGGTTCTGTCAAATCAATTATCAATAATGGCGGAGTATTAGAAAACGAAGTTTTAAAAGAGGGTAAGCTAATACAAAGATATTGGATCATGTTGTAAATGTAAATTCCGATTTGTCGATGCCAAAAGGACAAAACAGTATATCGCGGAGGCGATGGCATGAATAAATTCTACGATTTATTAAAATATATTATCTATGCGAGTTTCTACGTGATTGTGATTAAAACGGGTATGGATTTCTATGAGTATAAGCGCTTTCCGAAACTATACGAACCGAATTCTGCACCGTGGTATACGGAAGCGTTACTGTATTGCGTCGCTTCTTTTGCGGTGATCATCGTATGTTTCGCGCTTAGAGTAATCATAAAGCGAAAGATGAAGAAGGGGTGAGTCATATGTTTATGCTGTTTGAGTTTATGTTTCCAATTATCTTCGTAATAGTTTTCGGCATGATCATCTTTCAGTTTGTGACAGGAATCGGAACATGGCATAAAAACAATCAGTCACCGCGTTTGTCGGTGAGCGCAACTGTAGTTGCAAAGCGAGAAAACGTATCGCATCACAGCCATCCAAATGGAGGTGATCCATCTGGTGCGCATGGGTATCATACGACCTCGAGTACCAGTTACTATGTAACATTTCAGGTGGAGAGCGGTGATCGGATGGAATTGCAGGTTTCCGGTAGGGAGTATGGAATGCTGGCAGAAGGAGACATCGGGAAACTTACTTTTCAGGGGACGAGATATCTATCATTTGAGCGTGTGTGACGGTAGTGTCAAATAATCTATGAAAAACTGAGTCAAATAAAAGGCTCAATTGAACCTGCCGAAACATAGTTATGTGTTTTTGCGTAAGCATCTTGAGGAAAGCGTATATCAGGTTTCTGCTGTTTCTGCATCAGATGTACTGAAACGAAATACAGACTTTTTACGCTGTGCGTTCCTGTTCGGGATAATGTCAAGATGAGCAAATCATTCTCAATTCGATTCTGCCTTATGTTGGCAGGGGCCGCACAGAAAGCATTGCCAGTTTCTTGTTTCACATTGCTTTCATAAAAATAAATGTTCCTCTTGATATTATCATAAATGATAATCTAATATATTCAGAGAATGATGAAGAGGAGAGTATCATATGGAATTGGCAGAGATTGTAATGAACCCTGCTCGGCAGAGGATTTTTCAGTATTTTTTGCTTCATGAAACTGGCACAGATAAGGAAATCAGAAAAGCACTGCCGGATATTCCAATCGCAAGCTTATATCGGCATATAAAGATTCTTGCGGATAGTTCCATCCTCATGGTTGTAGGCGAAAATCGAATCCGCGGTACGGTTGAAAGCGTTTATCAATTAAATGAGGTATATGTTCGGACGTTGTGGAGGTGAGTTATGAAAATAGAACACATTGCTTTATATGTAAAAGATCTGGAAACAGCTCGCAGTTTCTTTGTGAAGTATCTGGGCGCAAAATCAAACGAAGGCTACCATAATCTGAAAACAGGTTTCCGCTCTTATTTTCTGTCATTTGGCGATGGGGCACGGCTTGAAATTATGAACAATCCGGAAATGCTTGATTTTTCAAAGGAATTTGCCCGCACTGGGTATGCGCACATTGCATTCAGCGTAGGCAGCAAAGAAAAAGTAGATGCGTTGACCGCTGAACTGAAAACTGACGGATATGAAGTGGTCAGCGGTCCCAGGACAACCGGAGATGGTTACTATGAAAGTTGTATTATTGCAATCGAAGGCAATCAAATTGAAATTACAGTTTGACTTCAATCTTTTATTCATTAACTCTTGACAAGTAACCATTCGGTAACTATAATGAAGTTACCGAATGGTTACTTTGATAAAGGAGATAGTTATGGCAGAGGGTACAAAGGAACGGATTTTGAGAATCGCGCTGGAATTGTTTGCGCAGAACGGTTATCTGGGGACGTCTATGAATGATATTGCAGGGCAGTTGGGATTTACGAAAGCAGCCTTATATAAGCACTATGCCAGCAAACAGGAAATCCTGGATAAGATCGTGGAGCGAATGAATAAGATGGATTATGAGCGCGCTGAGGCGTATGAAATGCCGGAAACGGAACCAGACGGCTTTGCGGAAGCATATCTGCATATTCCAATTAAAAAAATTCGCACATACAGCCTTGCCCAGTTTGATCATTGGACAAAGGAACCGTTCTCCTCCAATTTCCGTAAAATGCTGACGCTGGAGCAATACCGTGATCCTAAGCTTGCACAGCTTCACCACGATTATCTCGCGGGAGGCCCTTTGGAGTACATGGCGGCCATCTTCCGCAAGCTGGCAGATTCAGATGAGGACGCTATGCAGCTGGCGCTGGAGTTCTATGGGCCGATGTATCTTTTATACAGTGTCTACGACGGTGCCAAGGAAAAAGAAGATGTTTCTTCTTTGCTGGCGACACATATTGATCACTTTATTGCCAAAGCTGAGTCTGATTGCAGAAAGAAGGAATGAACAACATGAAAGATGGAGAAGAAGAAAAACGCTGGGTCTTATGTCCGTGGTGCGGTGCCAAGACGCGCTTGCAGATATTGCGGGAAACGGAATTAGTAACTTTTCCTTTGTTTTGTCCCAAATGCAGGCATGAGAGTATTATCAATGCAAAAAATTTTATCATCGAAACCAAACAGCCAGACGCAAAGACGCAGTGCTGATCGCAAAACGATCATGCGCTGCGTCCTTTTTTGAAAGGAAGGCTGCTATGGAGGCAATTGTTTACACCACCAAAGGAGGATCTACTATGGATGCAATTAAGAATATTATTATTCGTCTGGAAACAAAAGAAGATTACAGAGCTGTCGAAAACCTGACCCGTGAGTCATTCTGGAATGTCTACCGCCCGGGCTGCATGGAGCACTATGTGCTGCACTGTTATCGGAATGACCCGGCATTTGTTTCGGAGCTGGATTTTGTGATGGAACTGGGCGGTGAGCTGATCGGGCAGGTCATCTATGTGCGGTCGGAAATCGACTGTGACGACGGGCGAAAGGTGCCGCTCATGACCTTCGGTCCCATCAGCATCGCACCCGCATACAAGCGGCAGGGCTATGGAAAGCAGCTGCTCGACTATTCCATGGAAAAAGCTAAGGAGATGGGAGCAGGGGCGCTTGCCATTACCGGCAATATAGACTTTTACGGCAAGTCTGGCTTTGTTCCGGCCAAAACTAAGGGCGTGCGCTATGCCGACGACCCGGAGGCGGACTATTTCCTCATCAAAGAACTGAAACCCGGATTTCTGGACGGTGTCTCAGGCACTTACAAAGACCCCGATGGGTATTTTGTCTGTGAGAAAGATCCGGAGGGGTTTGAACAGTTTGAAGCCACTTTCCCGTTTTCGCCAATGTAGAACATCCGTACCCGCCCGGATTTCACGAGATACAAATTGGATGAACGGTCTCCATGCATATATAAAATATTCCCAGTCCGAATCACAAACTCAGTTCCGACTTCCTCAAAAAGTGGATAATATCTGCTCGATAGTATTATGGTAATTACAAGAATCATGCCGCTTCGTGTTGGCAAAGGCTGCACAGAAAGTCGGGTGATCAGTGACATCATTGATTATACGGTTTGTCTGATTTGCCGAGATGAGCTTGGAATGATTTTTGATACATTGGCCGTGACTCAAATGGTCACCAGGAGAGAAATGAATAACAGTTTACAGAAAACAGAATAGAAACATCTTCGATGCCTCGTTGGAAAAACAACGGGGCGTTTTTTACCCCCATCAGGCTGCATAGAGCACTGAAAAAGTCAAAACGAACAGTAGGCAGCCCCACAAGGACAACCAAAGTGCGCCTACGGGGCCAACACGGAATCGGAGAGCTCTTGTTAAACGTACTTTCTTTTGCTATAATATTTTTCAACATAATACGTTGCTTTTGTGCAATATAATGGTATTTATACATCTTTCTTCTGGAAGAAACAGGGCTTGTTATTGAGCGCGCGGAAGAGTGATAAAAAGAAGACAGAGATACTGATCATTGTATAGTGGTTCTGAAAAATGGATCGGAAATTTCATACTGGAATGGTACCACTTGAAAAGTAGGAAGGTGAGATGCGAATGAATTGGGCAGACGGAAAAATGCGGTGCTGCTGGGCAAATCCAAAAAACGAACGGTACATCCGTTATCACGATGAGGAATGGGGCGTTCCGGTGCATGATGACCGGAAGCTTTTTGAAATGCTGATCCTGGAGTGCTTTCAGGCAGGACTGTCCTGGGAATGTGTCCTGAATAAGCGGGATGCGTTTCGCGAAGCCTTTGACGGCTTCGATGTTGAAAAGGTTTGCGTCTACAAGGAGGAAAAGCTGGAAGCCTTGCGGAATGATCCCGGCATCATACGTAACCGCCTGAAAATACAGGCTGCCGTTACCAATGCACAGGCATTCCGTGAAATCCAGAAGGAATATGGCAGCTTTTCAGAGTATCTCTGGCATTGGACGGAGGGCAGCGTGATCCGGGAAACCGGGAAAACAAGTTCGGAATTATCGGATGCAATTTCCAAAGACTTAAAGAAGCATGGCATGAAATTTGTGGGAACCACGGTGGTTTATGCCTACCTGCAGGCCGTCGGCGTGATCTGGTCGCATGAGGATGAATGCTTTTGCAGGCAAGAGGATGAGATATGATGAAACAGAAACCGACAATTATTTATGAGAATACCGTTGCAGGCAGCTTCGTCCGCAGGATCAACCGTTTCACAGCGGAGGTTTTGATCGATGGGGAGACAGAGCTGGTTCATGTGAAAAATACGGGGCGTTTGCGGGAGCTTCTGGTGCCGAAAGCGAAGGTGACGCTGCAGAAGACGTTGAATATGAATCGAAAAACGGCATACGATCTGATCTCTGTATACAAGCCAAAGCTAAAATGGGTGAATATTGACAGTCTGGCACCAAATGCTTTGATGAAGCAGCTGTACATGAGCCTGAATTATGATCTTGTGAAGGCAGAATACACTTACGGAGACTCCAGAATTGATTTTTACATGGAAAAAAATGGAGAAAAATTTCTGACGGAAGTGAAGGGCTGTACGCTGGCGGATGATCTGCATCCGGGCATCGGATTGTTTCCGGACGCACCAACGGAGCGGGGGGTAAAACATTTACACGAGCTGACAAAGGCTGCAAAGGAAGGCTGCCATACAGCAATCGCCTTCGTGATTCAGATGAATGGAATTCATCGGGTGCTGCCGAATGAAACGGCACAGACGGAGTTTAAAAAGGCACTTGTGGAGGCTGCAAAGGCAGGTGTTCAGATCGTCTGTTACAGTTGCCATGTGGAAGCTGACAGTATAAAGATCACGGGTGTAATCGAAGATACCTCAAGATTTGTGAATATGTAGGAAGTGAAAGATTGCTATGATTAGATAGTTATGGAAGGCAGATATAAATAGAGTCGCTGACATATGGTTAAAGACCAATCTGTAAGCACATTCTTTTATTTCAGAACAATACTGGACAAGTAATTATGAACGAGTGAAAGAAATGCTGCCACAGGCAGAAGTTTACGTGTATGAAGATGATAAAATGATTCAGGGATTTTTAGGCGTAAGGGATGAATACATTGAAGGTATTTTTGTTTCTGATAAAATGCAGTCACATGGTATAGGCAAAAATTTGCTGGATTATATCAAGGATAAAAAAGTCAGATTGCAGTTAAACGTATACCAGAAGAATGTCAGGGCAATGTCTTTTTACCAGAGAGAAGGATTTACGATCCAGTCGGAAAGGATGAATGAATTCACCGGCGAAACGGAATATGTAATGAATTGGGAATCAGATTGTGAGGGGTAATCATGTAAATGCGCTTTTTATTGATACAGGGAATAGGATTTTTGGGAACTATTTTGTATCTTATCAGTGTAAAAATAATAAAACACTGTTTCGGGTTCAATTTGTTTCCAGTTTTCCTTTGCCCAACCGTGATCGATAAAAGTACAATGTTTACATTGACTCTTGACAAGTACCAATCAGTAACTGTAATGAAGTTGCCGATTGGTTACTTTGCTGAGGAGAACATTATGACCGAAGGAACGGATTTTGAGGATTGCTCTGGAGGTTTTTGCACAGAACGGTTACTTAGGGACATCTATGAATGATATTGCGGGGCAGATGGGATTTACAAAAGCGGCCCTGTATAAGTACTATTCCAGTAAACAGGGAATTCTTGATAAGATTGTGGAACAGATGAACAGGATGGGCTATGAGCGTGACGCGGAATATGAAATGCCGGAAACGGAACCGGACGGCTTTGCGGAAGCACTAAAATTATGCAATAAACATGGAGAAAGTCAGGTGATGATCGATGAAATATATCCATATAACAAAAGAAAACATCGACAGGGAGCACATCTGCTGTGCCATGTCCGGCAAGCAGGCTCTTGCAAAAAAGGAGTGGCTGAAGAAGCGCTTTGATGAGGGACTTGTCTTTTATCGCAGTGAGGAGCGTGGAAAGTGCTTTATCGAATATATTCCAGCGGAAAACGCATGGGTGCCCATTGAAGCAGGAGGCTGGCTTTATATCAACTGCCTTTGGGTTTCCGGCTCCATGAAGGGACACGGCTATTCCTCAGAACTGCTTTCCGAGTGTATCCGGGACGCGAAAGAACAGGGAAAGAAAGGTATTTGCATTCTGTGCGCCGAGGGACGGAAACGGGAATTTTTAGCTGATCCGAAATTTCTGAAGTATAAAGGCTTTAAAGTCGCAGATATATCTGACTGTGGGATCAACCTCATGTACCTGCCCCTTGCAGAGAATGCGGATCAGCCGAGATTCAAAGATTGTGCCAGACATCCGAAAGTCAGCGAAACGGGCTTTGTCCTCTATTATACCGAACAGTGCCCTTTCACCTATTATTGGGTGCCGAAGGTACAGGAAGCGGCAAAGGAACACGGCATATCGTTTCAAGCATTTCATATTACCGACAAAGAAGCCGCGCAGAATGTACCTGCGCCGGTCACCACCTATGCCCTGTTCCGGGATGGAGAGTTTTTGACTCAGGGCATTCAGTCAGATAAAAAGTTTCTGGCACTGGCGGGCATAAAATGATGACAGATGCGTTTCGTTACGATTGCAAAGAGCATGTATAAGGGGTGGAAAGGGAGGAAAAGAACATCTATGAAAAGAAAAATCATCATTGCGGTGGCAGTCATCGCAGGTATTTTGGTGGCAGTTGCGGTTATCTCAATTTTAGCACAGACGCCGATGCCGATCTGACGAGTGGAAGACAGTCATGAATTTGGAGGCATAAGTATAGGAAAAGGATGTCCTCCAAAATAGGACAGAGGTGCAGGAGATTATAACAACAAGGATTGCTTTATGAGGGAAACAGATCAGGAAGGCTACGTGGATTTTGTGAAAACCGTAAGAATTTTATAGACATTTCTGCAAAAATCTAATATAATTATTCGATGGTTCTGAGAGAAATATGTCGGCTTACGATAATTTGAAATGCGTTTCGATCGGAACAGAAAAAAAGATGGGATTTGAAAGAGATGAATTTATTGAACGTACAGAAAAACAAAAAATGTGGCTTTACACTGGCGGAGCTTTTGATCGTGGTTGCGATCGTGGGGATCCTTGTAGCAATCTCAATTCCAATTTTCAGCGTGCAGCTTCACAAGGCGCGTGTGGCTGCCGATTGGGCAAATCTGTGAGCATACTATTCAGAGATTCAGGCAGATTATATCGCGACCGGGAAGTATAATCCAGAGGTGCCGGCATCAGACAATACAAGTTATAATTATCTTACAGAAATTACATTCCTTGATGGACAAAGGGTCGAACTGAAAGCGGGAAAGATTTTGATTGGGAAATCAAAAGGAGAAAATGGATACGAGATTGTATATTACTGCAATGAATATTTGAGGAACCCCAAAATACCAGACTGGCAAACGCATTATAATAAATGTAGCTTGTCTCTTGGCGCTAATGCATTATAAACAATGATAGAAGCAGATAAATAAAAGGAAGCAGGACAATGGAACTCCCCCCAATGTCCTGTTTTTCTTATGTAACAGCAAATCCTTCCAACGCATTTATAGAAGACCGGGATGATCTTTGCAGACCCAGGTGTGGGCTGTAGTTCATATTATGGATACAGAATAGCAAATGTTGTATGCTTATGGCAAAAAAAATCAATATGTTGATAAAATGCAACAGAGGTGTAATGATAATAAAAAAATGTAAAAAGATATCAAAAAAATAGTAAAAAATGGTTGACTTTTCCATGAGTATTTGTTATTATAATACTCGCCTTGAGCGACAGGGCAAAACTTATTAAGAGTCATTAAGAAAACTTCTTAATCTCTCAAAAAAAAGTTTTAAAAAGTTCTTGACAAACCGGAAACGGTATGATAATATAAACGAGTTGCTGCTGAGAACGAAAGCGACAACGAAACAAAGTTCCTTGAAAACTGAACAGTATGTAAAACCCTGAAAATTCTTATAAAAATGGTCTTTGGTTTAGACCATGAATGAGAACATTCAGAACAAAACCTAACAAAACAGTAGAAC
>NZ_JAVYJB010000021.1:0-46769 GCF_032490495.1 Pilosibacter fragilis
AAACCGTTCTACTGTTTTGTTAGGTTTTGTTCTGAATGTTCTCATTCATGGTCTAAACCAAAAGACCATTTTTATAAGAATTTTCAGGGTTTTACATACTGTTCAGTTTTCAAGGAACTGTTTTGTTGTCGTTTCTTGTTCTCAGCGGCAACTTATTCATTCTATCATACCGTTTCCGGTTTGTCAAGAACTTTTTAAAACTTTTTTTGAGAGATTAAGAAGTTTTCTTAATGACTCTTAATAAGTTTTGCCCTGTCGCTCAAGGCGAGTATTATAATAACAAATCCCCATGGAAAAGTCAACCTCTTTTTCCAGTTTTTTTCAAAGTTTTTTCTTTTGTATATGCAATATCTACATTTTGTTATTAGACCTGTTTATTAATACTACATGTGGATAATTCATTAAATAAGCAGCCGTTCTGTGGATCTTATCCCCAGCAGAACAACTGCCTATCCCTTTCGCTTTCTCTATTATCACACACACACATCCAACATGCTCTAAATTCTCCGACGGGATTTTTGTCTTTCAATCCATGTTTTTACCACCAACATTGTAAGTACGAACACACATCAAACCGTTGCAGTCAATTTTTCTCCTGATTTTCCACACTCTTTAATCAGTTTCTTCTCCCGGAAGTACCTGCAGCGCATCCTGTACCGTGAAGAATACCAGGTTATCCAGCCAGCCGCCCTGTTTTCGGTTCTGTGCTGCCGTCATGACCGGATATTGCAGAATGCTCTTCTGATGCGTATAGTTCAGCCAGGAATCGATCCACCAGTCCTTCTCTTTTTCCCTGATGCCATAAGATACATATCCACGGCATCGCTCCCCGCGCCATGGCATCGAGAACTCTGCGAAGATACTGCTCGTCTCCCGGCTCTCATAAAACGGCCAGCTCTGCCCCATATCATAAGTCTCGTTTTCCAGAGACGCGTAATCCGCGGCATAGGAAATTTCCTTCTTATCATAAAGGACCTGTCTGGTCAGCCCGCCTTCTTCGAGCCAGCCACCATTCCGTTCCCGGCATGCCGGATATAGCTGCAAAGCCTCTGTACCACGAAAGCCCGGATCTTCATTCCACAGAAAATGATGGATGATCTTCCAGTGCCCTTCCTGCTCAAGTTCTACTGCAATTCCACTGAGTCTCAGTTCTTTATGAGGATACTCCCGCGAATACTGCGTGTAGCCTTCTGATCTTGTGACGATCTGCTCTCCGTCATTGATCGGATAATCCGTTTGCTGCAATCGTACCTGTCTGGCGTTCTTGCACGCTAAGAGATCTTCCTCCTTCAGATCATCCAGAATATCCTCCGGAAATCCAATCGAGACCAGATGCGTTTTTATCTCCTCGTATGCCGGATCCTGCGGTGCTTTCACCTCGTTCCATCTCATATGGTAGGAACCAAAGAATATGGTTCCGATTACAAGTCCTGCTGCGGTTAGAACAACTGCCCCTGCCGCACACTTCCCGTTGGAGACACGCATCGGAGGCTCTTCCAATACATACCCTGCCTTTTCCAGATTCTCAGCGGTATGTTTTAACTCCACAAGAATTCCAATATATGTCGCAAGAACAGCGATTCCAATGATCCAACCGCTGTCATTCATGTTCATAAGCAGTATAACGACTGCATACCAGATCACTAAATGGATCAGGATTTTGTTGTCCGCTTCCTTCTCCCGCTTTTTCAGCTCTGTCTGCATGCCGCAAAAAAAACAGGATGCTATGATCAGCGGCAATGCAAATGTCCATAAGAGCATGAATTGCCAAATATATGTATCATAAATTTGTCTTCTGTTGATAAAAGTTCCACTCACTATGGAAATCATTGTAATCACAACGTTGATCGCTGCCGCAGCATACCCCGCCTTAAACCATTTATCTTCCTGCTTCAATTTCCGTAATCCTGCAAATATCATAAGGATTCCTATGAACGGCAGAATATAATATAACAGAAGAAAATTCAGTTTGATCACGCAGAATCCCATCCCAACCAGAATATTCTCATACGTCTGCTTCCAGAGACTTGTCTTTTGATTCACCAGCTTATTTCCACCGTTTTCATTCTTGTCTTTTGAGAGATGTTCAGCGTTTTCCTGCGGACTCTCTTTCACACTCTGCTTCTCTGCACTCTCCCAAAACGACTCCTGCATCCAGATTCTGGTATCCATGTGATCCCTCCCTTTTATCTCAGTCGCGAAAACTCCCACCTCTTTCAGGTGGTATGTAACAGTAAATTTGTCTCGGTGGGCGTTAGGTCTCCGAACATCCGAAGTTTTTTCGTATCCACAACCGCCACAATCCAGTCCATATCATATTTCGACACGATCCAATCCTTCTATCTATAAATATACCATAACTTCTTCCGCTATCAATCCACCGCGCTCAGTTTTAAGAAAAATGTAATCTATGTGGCAATTTTATGGCATTCCGATTACATTCCTCTTACGTTTTCTTACACTTTGTTGCATCGTATTGTATTTTCTGATATTTTCTGATACTGTGAATTTAGCGAAAAGGAATGTTCCTTTATATGTAACAGGGAATTCCTCAAACTTTTTTGTTACACACGAAAATTTTGCAGCAAAAGTCAAGGTCCAGAAAGGAGTTTCTATGAATTTGAATCATCTGATCATCCCTATCACCATTGCAGTCATTCTGATTCTGATCCTTGTCCTCATCGTATGTGGATACGTGAAAGCTCCGCCGGATCAGGCTTATATTATTTCCGGTCTTAAGCATGACGCAAAGATCCTCATCGGACGTTCCGGAATCCGGATCCCGTTCTTTGAACGGATGGACCGTTTATATCTCGGACAGATGACCGTCGATATCAAAACGGAACAGTCCGTTCCGACAAACGATTTTATCAATGTCAATGTCGACGCGGTTGCCAAGGTACGGATCACCCCATCTCAGGAAGGGATCCGTCTGGCAGCAAAAAACTTCTTAAATAAGAAGCCCGAGGATATCACCATGGATCTTCAGGATTCCCTCCAGGGAAACATGCGTGAGATCATCGGTACTCTCTCCTTAAAGGAGATCAACACCGACAGGGATTCCTTCTCTGATCAGGTTATGCTAAAGGCATCCAAGGACATGGATAAGCTGGGAATCGAGATCCTGTCCTGTAATATCCAGAATGTCACTGACGATAATGGATTGATCCGGGATCTTGGTGCCGACAATACCTCAAAGATCAAGAAGGACGCCGCGATCGCAAAAGCTCAGGCAGACCGCGATATCGCCATCGCCCAGGCAGAAGCGAACAAATCTGCCAACGATGCCCGCGTACTTGCGGAGACAGAGATCGCGGAGAAAAATAATGAGCTGGAGATCCGTAAGTCAGAGCTTCAGAAGCACTCCGACACGAAGAAAGCGGAAGCGGACGCTGCTTATGAAATCCAGAAGCAGGAACAGGAAAAAACGATCCAGACAGCTACCGTAAATGCCCAGATCGCAAAGGCAGAGCGCGAAGCAGAACTTCGGAAGCAGGAAGTTGCCGTTCAACAGCAGCAGTTAGACGCGGAAGTCAACAAGAAAGCCGATGCGGAGCGCTACAAGGTCGAACAGGAAGCCGCTGCCATGCTTGCAAAACGCCAGCGTGAGGCGGAAGCCAGAAAATATGAGTTAGAAAAAGAGGCGGAAGCCATGCGTACAAAGGCAGATGCCGCAAGATATCAGGCGGAGCAGGAAGCCGCCGGAATCCGTGCCCGCGGTGAGGCAGAAGCGGCTGCGATCCAGGCAAAGGCCGTTGCGGAAGCGGAAGGTATGGAGAAAAAAGCAGAAGCTTATGCGAAGTACAATAACGCCGCTATCGTCGAGATGTTAGTTGGCATCATGCCGCAGATGGCCGCAGAGATCGCGAAGCCATTGTCCTCTATCGACAAAGTCAATATCTACGGAACCGGAGGTGCAAACGGCACAAACGGAAGCGGAGTCAGCGAGATCTCCGGAAATACGGCGGCTGTCATGCAGCAGGTATTCGACACCATGTCCGAGGCCACCGGTGTGGATTTCAGGGATATCCTGAAAGCGCAAACGTATGACGCAAAGGTGAACCGGAATATTAATGTCAGCGGACTTACGATCCCGGCTGTACATCGTGAACAGGCTGCAAATCCCGCAGCCGCAAAACCCGAATCCGGTACTTCCGATTTAAGCTCCGGCACGGGTGATCCGGCAATACCGTCCACACCAGACGCAGAAACCGTTCCGGAGAACCATACCTTGTAATTACATTTTTTAGTCCTGCTCTTTCCCAAGCATGGTAAGTGCAGATTTACAGACTTATTCCAATCTTCATATCCATACTCCCCCTACTTACCCAGGCAGTGCCTCTCACAGGACACTGCCTGGGTCTTTTAACAACAGTTTGCAAGAATTCTCCCATCCTCTTTAGGTGGTGAGATGAATTGCCTTTTGGGAAAATCATGCAATATCTGGCATCTTAAAACTGCACATATCTGTGTACATAAATGAAAACAAGCATAGAAGAACAAATGTTCTAAAAGACATAGACAAACAAGTGTTCCTGTGTTATGATATAATCAGTCGAACGTAAAAGGAAAGGCTGATTTTATGAGAAAATTGGACAGTAATGCGCATTCAGTATTTCTACTCTATTATCATTTGATTCTGGTTATAAAATACCGAAAAAAGATACTGACGGATCCTGTTTCTGATCGGGCCCGGGAGATTTTTGAATATATCGCTCCGAAGTATCATATTACGTTAGAGGAATGGAATCATGATCGGGATCATGTTCATATCATGTTCCGGGCCCATCCGAAATCGGAACTCAGCAAATTTATCAATGCGTATAAAAGTGCAAGCAGCCGATTGATTAAAAAAGAGTATCCGGAGATTCGGCAGAAGCTTTGGGAAGAAATGTTCTGGAGCCAGAGTTTTTGTCTGTTAAGTGCTGGTGGTGCACCCATTGAGGTTATTCGCCAGTACATAGAAACACAGGGAGAAAATAAGAGTGAACATCGTGTACCGTTTTCGGATTTACCCGAATAAATCTCAAAAAGAACTATTTGCAAGGACATTTGGCTGTGTGCGTTTCGTGTATAACCGGATGCTGGCAGAAAAGAACGAATATTATGAGAAAACCGGAAAAGTATTAAAGGTTACGCCTGCAAAATATAAGGCAGAGTTTCCGTGGCTGAAGGAGGTAGACAGCCTGGCCTTGTGTAATGCGCAGCTGCATCTGCAGGCTGCCTATAAGAACTTTTTTCGGGATTCTTCAGTTGGCTTTCCGAATTTCAAGTCAAAAAAGAATCCGGTAAGAAGTTATACGACAAACTGTGTAAATGGAAATATTACTTTGCAGAATGGTAAACTGAAACTTCCGAAAGCAGGTTGGATCCGCATAAAACAGCATCGGAGTATCGATGATCGTTACATATTGAAGGGTGCCACCGTCAGCCAGGAAGCAGATGACAAGTATTATGTATCATTACTGTATGTGGCAGAAGAACCGGAACATGAAATCAGGTCAGTAAAAACCGCAATCGGACTTGATTTTTCTATGAGAGAATTGTATGTAGATTCCCATGGAGCTCATGCGGATTATCCCCACTTTTTCCGAAAATCCCAGGAAAAACTTGCAAGGGAGCAGCGCAGGCTGAGTCATTGCGAAAAGGGGAGCAGCCGTTACATGAAACAGAAAAAGAAAATAGCCAGACTCCATGCTCATATTGCACATCAGCGGAAAGATTATCTGCACAAGGAATCCAGAAAGATAACCAATTTTTACGATCTTGTGTGCATAGAATCTTTGAACATGAAAGAAATGAGCCAGGATTCAAGGTTTGGAACGAGTGTTCATGATAATGGATGGGGAATGTTTACTGAGTTTCTTTCCTACAAATTAGAACGTGCCGGTAAGAAACTGGTTCGTATCGATAAGTGGTATCCCAGCTCAAAAATCTGCAGCTGTTGCGGAAAACTCAAAAAGGAGTTGAAACTGGAAGACCGTATCTATAGCTGCACCTGTGGAAATCAGATGAACCGTGATGAGAATGCAGCTATCAATATTTGCAGGGAAGGATTGAGAATATTGGGAGTTGAACTTGAAACAGAAAGAAAAATTTCCTGATCTCCTCCAAAACGTAGATTTTGTTCGGGACTGCGTAGATACGAAACAGTCCCGCTCGTAATAACAGAACCGTGGGACACACGGGGATAGCTCGCCTATGCTTTGCCCAATAGGGCAATCGAACGAGAAGCCCCCACTTCAAGTGTTAGCTAAGTGGAGGGAGTATGTCACTATAGGACGATCCCACGCGGACGCCCACAGAACCTGCCGCAAGCGGCTTTTTCGGATGCTCCGTAAAATGAATTCCACGGAATTTCCTATATTACAAAAGACACCCGCCTCCGGCCATCTCTGACCGGAAAGCAGGTGTCTCTATAAGGGAAACATAAAAAATTGTGAAGCTGTTATTACAGCACAACACCGTCTTTAAAGATGGAGATTTCGCGGAAGCCTTTCTCCTCAGCCTTTGTCTGTTTTCCGCCGGCAACCTCGATCACAAGCTGCAGAAGTCTCTTTGCAGCGTCATCGATGGTCTCGCCGTCAGCGATCGGACCGGCATCAAAGTCGATCCAGCCTTTCTTTCTCTCCGCAAGCTGGCTGTTTGTCGCCAGTTTTAAGGTCGGAGCCGGTGCACCAAACGGTGTTCCGCGACCTGTTGTAAACAGGATCATGTGCGCTCCGGCAGCCGTCATGGCTGTTGCAGATACCAGATCATTGCCCGGTCCGTAAAGCATATTAAGTCCCTTTGTGACAACAGGATCACCGTAGCCGATAACGTCCATGATCGGGGCTGTACCACCCTTCTGGACACATCCGCAGGATTTATCCTCAAGGGTGGTGATACCGCCCTGCTTGTTTCCTGGGCTCGGGTTGTCGTATACGACCTCGTGGTGGCTGATGAAGTAGTTCTTGAAGCCGTTGATCATGTTGACGGCTTTGTCGAATACTTCTTTATTTACACAGCGGTTCATTAAGAAACCTTCCGCTCCGAACATCTCCGGAACCTCTGTAAGCACAGTAGAACCGCCTCTGGCCGCCATCATATCGCTGAAACGTCCGACAGTCGGGTTTGCGGTGATGCCGGAAAGTCCGTCGGAGCCTCCGCACTTCATGCCGACAACAAGCTCGCTGACCGGGATCGGCTCTCTCTCAAACTGCGCCGCGTATGCGGAACATTCCTCAAGAAGCTTTCTTCCTGCCTCAAACTCATCATCCACTTCCTGACATGTCAGGAATTTTACGCGGTCATGGTCGTAATCGCCAAGCTCTTCCAGGAACTGCTCGTGGGTCAGGTTCTCACAGCCAAGTCCTAATACGAGAACAGCGGCTGCGTTCGGATGACGGACAAGGGCTGCAAGAAGCTTTCTTGTCTGTGCATGATCTGCGCCTGTCTGGCTGCAGCCGAACGGATGCGGGAATGTATAGAGTCCGTCAATGGTGCCTTTCACAAGATCCTGATTGTCGCGGACCATTTTCTTTGCGATATCATTGACACAGCCTACGGTCGGGATGATCCAGATCTCATTGCGGATCGCCGCGCGGCCGTCTTTTCTGCGGAAGCCCATAAAGGTCTCCGGCTCAACTTTTTCCGGGAAGTCGAGGGACGGAGTATAGGTATACTCCATCTCTCCTTCCAGATTTGTCTTCACGTTGTGGGTGTGCATCCATGCACCGGCCTCTGCGTCTGCTGTCGCGTGACCGATGGCAAAGCCGTATTTGACGATATTCTCACCGTTTTTGATCGGTTTTAACGCGATCTTGTGGCCCTGTGGGATGTCCTCAAGCGCTGTGACTGTGATGCCGCCTGCAGTGACCTCCTCACCTTTTTTAATTGGGTGAAGAGCGACCGCTACGTTATCCAGTCTGGAAATCTGAATTACTTTCATATGTTAATTAAAGGCAGCTTGCAAATGCAGCCTTTGCTCCTTCCGTGCGAATCTTCTTAAGGTCAGCGACAACCTTCTCCTCAAGACCAGCGATCTTTGTGAGATCCTGATCCCACATCTTCTCGTTAGTGAGAACTGCGTTTACAAGAGCCTCTGCGGAGTCATCCTTGTGCGCATAGTAGAACTCAAGTGCCCATCTGTCATCGCTTACGGTGTACTCGTTGCCGGCCGGACGCTTGCAAACAAGACCTGCGTCTGTCAGAGCCTGGATATCATTGCTGTAGAATGCGATATAAGCTGCTAAGGACATGGTCAGGCACTCCGGAAGCTTACCGGTCTCTTTGATGTACTCAAGGAAGGACGGCATGTTTCTTGCTTTCCACTTAGATGTGGAGTTTAAGGAGATGCTCATTAACTCATGGTCAACGAACGGGTTGTTGAAACGATCCTGTACTGCGGATGCGAACTGCATTAAGTCGTTCTTGTCAAGCGGAAGTGTCGGGATAACCTCCTCGTAGAGCATCTTGTTCATGAAGCCCTTGATAACCTCGTCATGCATGCAGTCACGAACGATATTCTCTCCTGCAAGGTAAGCGCCGAGTACGAAACCTGTGTGAGCGCCGTTTAAGATTCTAACTTTTCTCTTCTTGTACGGGCTCATATCCGGTGTTACGAATACTTTGTCAAGAAGTCCTGCTTTCTTGAACGGAAGAATGTCGTTTAACTTCTCATCGCCTTCGATGACCCAGACGCCGAATACCTCGCCGACATCTGTAAGCGGGTCAGCGTAGCCGTTCTTCTGCTCAAGCTCAGCAACTTCGTTTGCGTCTTTGATACGGCCCGGAACGATACGGTCTACTAAGGAACCGCAGAATGTGCAGTCTTCATTTACGTACTTCTTGAATCCGTCCTCAAGTCCCCACTGCTCGATGTACTGGTTTACGCACTTTAAGAGCTCTTTACCGTTATTGTCGATCAGCTCGCAGGCAAGCATGATGATACCTTTCTTTCCTGCTTTGTAACGATGATAGAGAACCTGAGTTAATTTTGCCGGGAAGCTGGACGGCGGGCAGTCATCCTGTTTGCAGGACGGATCATACTGGATACCGGCCTCTGTTGTGTTGGAAACGATGATCTCAAGGTCGTCGCTTGCAGCAACCTCCATCATCTTCTCGTAATCCTCTTTCTCATATGGATTTAAGCAGCGGTTTACGCTGGAGATCACTCTCTTAGCGTCTACCTTCTGTCCGTTCTCGCTTCCGCGGAGGTACAGTGTGTAGAGACCTTCCTGCTCGTTGATCATCTTTGCAAGACCCGGAGCGATCGGCTGTACCAGACAGCACTTTCCATTCCAGCCTGCCTTCTCATTTGCAAGGTCGAACCAGTAATCTACGAAAGCACGAAGGAAGTTTCCTTCACCGAACTGGAGAACTTTCTCCGGCGCGTCTTTTAATACATATCCATCATAGCCAGATTTTTTGAGAACATCATAATTTAAGCGTTCCATAATAATTTCCTTTCTTCATATAAAAGAATTCATGGTATATAAATCAAAACTGCCAGACGGGGCATCATACCGATCCCCATCTGGCAGCAAGTTTACCCTAATAGAACAGATTTACAAGGAATGTGGTAAACGGCTCGACCCAGGTAAGGAGCATCAGGTTGATAATAAGCAGAATGTAGAACGGTACTGCTTCTTTGATGAATGCCGCGGTCTTACACTTTGTAATAGAGCAGGTTACGAACATCAGGGTTCCCATAGGCGGTGATAATGCGCCGATGGCGTTATTGAAGATGTAGATCATTGCGAACTGGATCTCGTTGATTCCGTACTGTGCAGCGATCGGTGCAAGAAGCGGAACCAGGATGATCATGGAAGCGTTACCTTCGATGAACATACCAACGATCAGTAAGAAGATGTTTACAACGATCAGGAATACATATTTGCTGTGGATGTTAGCAAGCATCCATGCAGTCAGCGCCTGCGGGATTCTCTCTTTTGTAAGGATCCAGGAGAATACAGACGCAGCGGATACGATGAGCATGATGGAAGCCGTCGTGCAGACAGTCTCCTTTAAGCCCTGGATCATATCCTTGATGTGCATCTCATGGTAGATAAAACCAAGGAATGCAGCGTAGAGGATCGCTACAGCTCCTGCCTCGGTAGCTGTAAAGATACCGATACGGATACCACCGATGATGATGATCGGAAGAAGCAGCGGCAGGATCGCCGGTTTTAAAGCAGTCCAGAATTTGGACCAGGTTAATTTTTCTGTTGTTAAAAGACCATAGCCACGTTTCTTGGAGATCACTCCTACGAGGATCATCATAGAAACGCAGAGAAGACCTCCGACACCGAAGCCGGAAATGAACAGCTTACCGATGGAAACGTTCGCGATACATCCGTAAAGGATCATCGCGATTCCCGGCGGGATCAGCGGTGTGATCATGGAGGAAGCGGCTGTTACAACGCTGGAAAACTCCAGAGAGAAGCCCTTCTTTGTCATCTCCGGAACCATCATTTTAGACTCCATCGCTGCATCGGCGATGTTGGATCCGGAAAGTCCGCCCATAACGGTGGATAAAAGTACGTTTACCTGTGCGAGACCGCCAGGAAGACGTCCTGTTACAACCTCACAGAAATCCATGATTCTCTTTGTAACACCGGTGTAGTTCATGAAGATACCGGCACAAACGAAGAACGGGATCGCCATAAGAGAAATTTTCTCAGTACCAATGATTGCCTGCTGGGCAAAGATAACGGTATTGATTCCCGGGTTCATTACAAAGTAAACCATGGAACCGCCGAGGACAGCGATAAATACCGGAACCTTGAAGAAAAGAAGAACCAGCATCACAATTGCAGATAACATTAACACATTACTCATTGCTGCTTGCTGCCTCCTTTGCCTCAGATTTTACGCCGTGGAACAGGGCGTAGAAATAGCTGATGATCATATCAAAATAGGATACGATCGCGATACCGTATACCCAGGAATACGGAATTTTTAACATACTGGTGGAACGTCCGCTCTTTACGAACACCTGGATGAAACCGATACTCTGCATGAACAGATATCCGATTACGACTACAACTACGATGGAAATCAGGATTTCCATGATCTTCTGCATGCTCTTCGGCATCAGGTCCACGATCATCTCGATCGCAACATGGTTGCCGGAGCGGAATGCCGCGCCTGCGCCTGCAAATACAATCCAGACCATACATGAGGTCTGAACCTCCTCAAGCCATGTAAATGGTGCGTTGAAGATATATCTCCATACAACGCCGAGGAATGTCAGGACGATCAGGATCGCAAGAATAATGGAAGCGACAACGATGTCAATGTTCATCAGGATCGCTGAAGCTTTATTTTCTTTCTTCTCCATAGATTTTCAGACTCCTATCAGGGAAACTGCCCCGGCGGACAGATCCGCCGGGAACAGTTACTTTATGCATTTACTGCAAAATGGATTATTCAGCACCCATAGCCTTTTTAACTGTGTCATAGAGGCCATCGCTCCAGCCAAAGTCAGCACCCATCTCATAGAACGGCTGTGCTTTCTCCTTGAATCCGGCAAGAACTTCCTCGGACGGCTCAACAACAGTTACGCCTTCGTCTTTCATCTTCTGAAGGTACTCAGCGTCAGCAGCCTGCTGTACTTCGTTGTTGTACTCACCAGCTTCTTCTGCTGTCTCAAGTAACCATGTCTGCTGCTCTTCCGGAAGGCTGTTGAACCAGTCAGCGGATACAACCCATGTTGTGAAGTTCTTTACATGTCCGTCAAGGATTAAGTATTTAGCAACCTCGTGAAGCTTTCTGCCGTACAAAGTTGCGAGCGGGTTCTCAGCACCGTCGATGGTCTTTGTCTGAAGAGCCTGATAAACATCTCCGAGTGCCATACCTGTGGATGTTGCGCCAAGTACATCGAAGCCCTTGGACTGGATCTCGTTGGACGGAACACGGATCTTTAATCCCTTTAAGTCATCAACTGTGTTGACCGGAACGTTTGTAAGAGTATGTCTCTCACCGTAGATCCAGTTGGAAGCGATGATCTTTAAGCCTTTTTCTTCAAGCTTGTCACACTGCTCTTTGTACCAGTCGGAATCAACCAGTTTCCAAACCTGATCCCAGGAATCGAACAGGAACGGTCCGAATACGATACCGAAATCCGGTACACCGTAGTCAGCGTAGAAAGCACCGTCTGCAAGTGTGCAGACATTCTCGCCGAGAAGCATGGAGTCGATTAAGGAAGACTTATCACCAAGCTGGGAATCCGGGTAGATCTCGATTGCCATCTTGCCGCCGGATTTTTCTTTGATGATCTCCTGAGCTTTCTCCCAGCCCTGTCCAACCGGCTCGGAAATGGAGTTCTCGAAAGCGACCTGAAGAACTGTCTCAGCATCGGAAGAACCGTTATCTGCTGCTGAAGCTGCTGTAGTATCTGCTGCTGCGGCTGCTGTTGTCTCAGCTGCCTTTGTTGTCTCTGTTGTGGAAGAGCTGCTTCCGCAAGCGGTAAGTGTTGTTGCTGCCATAGCACCTGCCATGGTTAATGCCATAACTTTTTTGAGTTTCATAATGTTTCCCTCCGTAATGTATTAAACATTTATTTAAGCCTTCCGTCTGATCCCCACCAGTCGGAAGGCTCTCTCACCCCGTTGCGCGGGGAAAGGTTCTAATTTTAATGGTGTCTGAAAAGTGAATTCATTTTACCACTATTTTAGCAAACATTCCATATTATTTGGAAATCTTGGAAAAATCAAATACAACCTTTAACATATCGCCCGGGTTGTGAGCAAAGTCATCGAATGCCTTTGCAGCATCATCAAACGCATATGTATTTGTGATGATCTTGTGGAGCGGTGCCTTGCCTGCGTTCACGATATCGATCAGCTCTAAGAAGTCCTTCTTTAATGCGTTTCTGGAACCGAAGACATTTAATTCCTTCTTCTGGATCAGTGTGAAGTTGAAGTCAAGGTTCTTCTTGCCGACTCCGATCAGAACCATGCGTCCACCGAAGCAGCAGGCATCGATACAGTTCTGGAATGTGGACGGAAGACCAACTGCCTCGATCGTTACATCAAAGCCGTTGCCGTTTGTGATCTCAGCAACACCTTTCTCGAAGTTTTCCGGAGAATCATTTAATAAGGTTCCGTCAACACCGAAGTCCTTCGCCATTTCAAGCTTACCTGCGGATACATCAGAGATGTATACAGTAGCGCCCTTCGCTTTTGCTGCGATCGCTGCGAGAACACCGATGGTACCGGCGCCGACTACGAGAACTTTGTCTCCTTCTTTTACGTTTGCGCGGCTCACGCCATGGTAGCTGATGCAGAACGGCTCGATTGCTGCAAGTGTCTTAGCGTCCATTCCCTTACCGTCATACACACGCTCGATCGGCATTGTGATGTACTCCTGGAAAGCACCGTCTCTCTGACATCCCATTGTCTGGTTGTCCATACATGCGTTTACGATTCCGTGCTCGCAGGAATAGCAGTGTCCGCAGTTGAAGTACGGGTTGCAGGTTACGATCATTCCCGGCTTGATGCCATACGCGTTGTTCTCATCTGCCTCGATAACCTCAGCGGAGAACTCGTGGCCCGGGATTCTCGGGTAATCAAAATATGCGAATGTTCCACGGTAGGAACCAAGATCGCTTCCGCAGATTCCACCGTAAAGAATCTTTAATAAAACTTCTCCTTCTTTTCTTACCGGCATCTCTACATCTTTAATAGAAACCTGACCCGGTGCGTCAATATACATTGCTTTCATCGTTGTTTCCTCCTTAATTTTACGATTTTTGCTTTCTGTATAGTTTTTCAAAATCAAATCTGTTGTATTCTTTGTTGTATACAACAGATTATAGTACTTTTTACACCAATGTCAATAAGTGTTAAGAAATTTGCACCACTTTTGACTTTTTCAACAAAATCGAGCTTTTTGGCTTGTGCAAAACGCCAATTGACGTTTTTAGCAAAAACCGTCGACATCTGCTTGAAAACGATTTTGTTTTGTGTTAGTATGAATCTATATATTTTTTATTGAGAAGAAAAAGACAGGAGTCCATTATGCCTAAAATAAACCTGAAAACCCTGGCGTACAATACGATCCGTTCCAAGATCGTCACTTGTCAATATGCGCCGGGTACTTTTTTGAATGAAGAACAGCTTACCACTGAATTATCTCTGAGCCGTACCCCGGTACGGGACGCGCTTGGACGTCTCGAACAGGAAGGTCTTCTGGAAATCCGCCCGAAATGCGGAATTCTCGTTCGTCCTCTGACATTAAATGACATTGATATGATCTTTGAAGTCCGAATGATGTATGAGCCGTATGTCCTGACCCATTACGGAGCAAATCTTTCCGTCTCCGCTTTGAATGAATTCTATGATATTTTCAAGAAATGGGATCCTAACAAAGAAATATACCGGGACAAGGATTCCTTCTATGACCTCGATTATCGCTTCCATGCGTTGATCATGTCCGCCTGCCCGAATGAATTTATCAACAGAAGCTATGATACGATCCAGACGCAGAATGAGCGTTTCCGGTACATGACCGGAAATGTTTCGAATTTCCGTCTGGAGGCGACTTTCAAGGAGCACATGGCGATCGTAGAACCGTGCCTGAAAGGTGACTGGGAAAAGGCAAAAGAGCAGCTCATCTACCACCTTGAACAATCAAAAGCTTCCGCATTCCGTCTTGTCGCTGCTTCCGAGACCAACAACCTCGCACATCATATGACTCTTTAACTGCTCACAACTATAAAATCCGGATCTGTTATCTTCTGAGAAACCAGATCCGGATTTTTTATTCTTTCAAATTTGCTATGATAACAACTGTTTTATTGTCCGTATGTCGTGTAAACAGTGTAAATTTTCTTTAATACATTTTACTTAATTATAATTAACTAATTTATAATTAAGTAAAATGCAAATGACTTTTTTGTATTTGACGATGAGGATATTATCGGCTATAATTAAGATGTAACCATTCAGTCATTTGCCTGTTTGTACTCTGATCACATGTACAACAGCCGGAGGTGAAATCATGTTCATTGGAAGAGAAAGAGAGCTGTCCTCTCTTGAAAAACTATATCGATCGGATAAATTTGAATTTGCAGTTGACTACGGACGACGCCGGGTTGGAAAAACCGCATTGCTCAGCCATTTTATTAAAGATAAAAATTCTATTTATTTTATGGGAATTGAAAGCAACGCAAAGCAGAACCTTGAAAACTTTAGCAGAAGTATTCTGGAATCAGACAGTCGTAATCCTGCTGAATCTGTCTTTCTTACCTTCCAGTCAGCATTAGAGTATGTTTTTAGACGTTCAGAACAGGAACGGATCATCCTTGTTATTGATGAATATCCTTATGTTGCACGATCATCAAAAAGCTTTTCTTCTGTACTCCAGCTGTTAATCGACCAATATAAAGATCGCTCAAAACTCATGCTGATCCTCTGCGGTTCCTCCATGTCTTATATGGAGGATCATGTGCTGGCATATAAAGCCCCCCTGTACGGGCGACGAACCGCACAGTTTAAGATCTTACCCTTTAACTTTTTTGAAACATGCCGCTATTTCAGAAATTTTTCTCCATCTGACTGTGCCCTGATTTACGGGATTGCCGGTGGAACCCCGCAATATCTTCTTCAGATGGATGATTCCATGAGTGTTGATGAAAACATAAAAAATACATTTTTAAATTCATCCTCCGCCCTCTTCGAGGAACCTGAAAATCTTCTCAAACAGGAAGTACGCGAACCATCGCTATATAACGCAATTATCTCAGCGATTGCTTCCGGTGCTTCCAAGCTATCGGAAATCAGCACAAAAGTCGGCGAAAACAGCAGCACCTGTACTGCTTATTTAAAAAATCTGATCTCTCTGGGACTAATTCACCGCGAAACACCTTACGGGGAAAAGAACTCCAAAAAAACAATTTACACGGTTGAGGACAACATGTTCCGCTTCTGGTACCGGTTTATTCCTGATAATGCCTCCCTGATCGTCCGCGGCGCATCTGATCTGGCCTATCAGAGGATCAGACCTCAGCTTTCCGACTATATGGGAAAAATCTTTGAAGATATCTGCACCCAATATTTATGGCAGCTGCTCTTAAATGGAAAATCTCCTGTTTTCTTCAAGGAGCTTGGGCGTTGGTGGGGAACTGATCCAGCCACACATGCGCAAACAGAAATCGACATCATGGGAGAACAGGACAAGAATACAGCCTTGTTTTGCGAATGCAAATGGACAAACGATCTCGTTGATTTCGGTGTTCTCGAGCTTCTTGTCCATCGAAGCCAGCTTTTCCACTACAACTCCACACATCTGTTTCTGTTTTCGAAAAACGGTTTTACAAGTGGATGTACGGAAATGGCCGAAAAACTCGGAAACGTGACTCTCGTCTCCTATTCAGATATCTATGGCAGTTGTCAATAGGCAAATCACCCCATTTTTTATAGAATGTGCCTTTTTTGTAACAGGGAATTTCACAGAATTCCCTGTTACGCAAGAATAAAGGGAGATCCGTTATCCTTCGGATCTCCCTTTGATATTTCTTATAGTCTCGTCCCGATCAACTCCGTCAGCTCCTCCAGTGTCGCAACCGAATTGATCTCATTTCTCAATGCCGCAGAATTCGGATACCCGGCGGTATACCAGGCGACGTGCTTCCGCATCTCCCGCATTCCCGCAAGCTCGCCTTTAAATTCCATCATCATCTGGCCATGGCGCAGGATCATGGCTTTCAGCTCCTCCACGGAAGGTCTCGGGAGAAGCTCGCCCGTTTCGAGATAGTGGGTGATCTGCTTAAAGATCCACGGATTTCCCTTCGCACCCCGGGCCACCATGATCCCGTCACAGCCCGTCTCCTCCACAAGGCGCTTCGCATCCTGCGGTGTAAAGGCATCTCCGTTTCCGATTACCGGGATCTTCACAGCTTTTTTGACCTCGCGGATGATATTCCAGTCGGCTTTTCCGGAGTAATACTGCTCTCTCGTTCTTCCATGGACAGCCACCGCCGCCACACCGGCACTCTCGGCGATCTTTGCGATCTCCACGGCGTTGATGCAGGTATCGTCAAAGCCCTTGCGGAATTTCACAGTCACCGGCTTTTTCACCGCTTTCACGAGTTTCGTAAGGATTTCCTCCACCAGCTTCGGATTTCTCATAAGGGCAGAGCCTTCACCATTCTTAACGATCTTCGGCACCGGGCAGCCCATGTTGATATCGAAAATATCGTATGGACCATCCTCCAGGCTCGCCGCGATATCCGCTACAATATCCGGATCAGAGCCAAAAAGCTGCAGGGACACGGGACGCTCCCGCTCATCCACCTTTAAGAGCTCCTGAGTATTTTTATTCTTGTAGAGGATCGCCTTCGCGCTCACCATCTCCATGCACACCAGACCTGCTCCCTGCTCCCTGCAGAGGATCCGGTAGGGCATGTCCGTCACGCCCGCCATCGGGGCGAGGATCACATTGTTTTCAAGTTCCACATTTCCGATTTTTAACGTCATTGAATCAAAACTCCCTCTGCGTTTACGTACCGTCCGTCCGGCGCATAAGCGTTGGTTAACATGTCTCCGTCTGGTTTCTGGAAGTAATACCAGCTGCCCTGAGAGTTGACCCATCCGTATGCCATCGTTCCGTCCGTGTTCAGGAAATAATATTTTCCTTCTTTCAAGAGCCAGCCCGTCTGCATAGCTCCTTTGCTGTTTAAATAGTACCAGTTTCCATTGACATTCTGCCAGCCGGTCTGCATGATTCCATACATATCCAACAGATATGTCTTTCCATCTACATAGCCCCACTGACTCGAGACCGGATTTCCGTCCGGCTTATATAAGGCCCATTTCCCGTCAGCCCGCTGTCTCCAGCTGCCGCCGCGGTAGGTATTGTGGATGTAGATCGTGCTGTTTTCTGTTTTTGCGTACTGCTGTGCCGCCTCGTTTCCCGGGCCTTTCGAGTACACGTAATCTTTCTCGCTGTCGAGTCCGCCGCCCGGATTGGAACCGGACGCTCCGGGGCCGACATTGGAAGTCCAGCCGTTGTTGTAGGCCGGGTTGTTTTCCGGCTGCTCCTGATAATATATGATATCGTGATCCTCCATGCCCGGACCAATGTTGAAAGCATAGGCAGTCATCCCTGCTGTTCCGGAGTCTGTAAGACTCAAAAGTACAGCACCTCCAATTCCGATCGCTGCCGCCATCATCGTTTTCCTCGCTTTTCCCTTATAAACATATCCCGCACAGATGCTTATTTTGTTTCGTATGCATTTCCAGCCTGCTCTTCTCATATCGTTTCCTCCGATACCGGTGTTATTCTCCCTCTTTTTCCAGCTGGTCTTCCAGCTTGCCGCCGAGAAATACCACACGGTAGAATAACTCCAGAGATTCTAAAAGTTCCTTCTTTTCTCTCTGGTACTGGCGGATCTTAAGACCACTTCCGATCTCATCGAAGAGATAATCCTGATCCTCCGCTTCCACACGGAACTCGAGGTTTCCTTCCGGGGTGAATTCGAGGAAGAGGATGCCGCCCACATCCTCAGTAAAGAGGACGCACATGATCTGAAGTTCCTTTTTGATGTTTTCCGGAAGAAGTTTGAATTTTTCGTTGAAGTAATATTTCTGCTGGTATGAGTTTGCGCCGCAGAGGATAATGTTTTCCTGTTTATTGTTGTTTTCTGCCATGATATATGTTTGCTCCGTTTCCTGTCATATAGTGTGATTGTAACTGTTCAGTAGGTCTGCGCATTTACTACGCTGACCGTAAGAAAACTTAGAATAGATAGCAAAAATCTTATCGGCACAGCCGATTTGGAATGGATTTTTGCGCGTAACTGTGAGGGCAAATGTTTTTGACCCCAACATCATTTTATATAACCTGTCCATGGTTTTAGCATTTTTGAAGCTTAACTGCTTTAGAAGAAATTACAGGTATCTCAAAATATCAGATATTGAATCGATATGGTAATCCGCCTTACTCTGGTCGAATCCGAACCGGTCATCCTTCAAACCGGCGATTGACATTCCGGCGCGGTATGCCGCCTCGATGCCCACGGTAGAATCCTCCACGACAAAGCACTCGTCCTCACGGATTCCCAGAGTATCCGCTGTATAGTGGTAGATCTCCGGATTCGGTTTGCTCTGTTTAAACTGCTTTCCACTGACGATCAGGTCAAATTCCGGGCGCATGCCCACCTCCTCCACGATCCTCGAGATCAGCTTCGGACCTGTGGAGGATACCAGGGCAACCGTATAGCCGCGGCGCTTTAACTCCTGCACGGTGGTCTTCATCTCCGGGCGGAAGATCTTCCGGTAGTCGATCCGGCTGTAAATGTCTCTTTCGGCCCACTCTTTGATCAGTGTTTCCCAGGTCTCACCGTTATTCACGGCCCGTTCCATCACAGTCCAGCTATCCTGTCTGCTGCGGCCTACCATTGGGGTGATGTCTTCCATTGTCACCGCCGGGTTCTTTTCTTTTGCGAACTCCAGCAGGTATTTCATATATACAAATTCACTGTCTACCATAACGCCGTCCATGTCAAAGAGGACGGCCCTGATCGGGCGTGTGATCTTCATGTAAATTCCTTTCCGGCAAACCTCGCGCGGACGCCTGCGGCAATCCATATCTTCACGCGGGTGTGCATGATTGGTATGTAGTGCCTTTTTCATCAGCCGGAAGCTCCATCAAAATTTCCGGTTAACGGAAAAAGGCGGCTTAAGGATAAGCCGCCTATATTCTATCGTATTTCCCTCTATTTTGCAAGAATCCCGCGCATTTTCAGGTAGTCTACCACGCACTCCACCATATCATCGTAGGAAAGTTTCGTGGTGTTGATCATCAGATCATAGTTCTCAAGATTCTCCCAGCTCTTTCCGGTATAGTAGCGGTAATAGTCGCGGCGCTCCCGGTCGATCCGCTTAATATTCTTTAAGATATCTTCCTCCGGGAAGTATCCTTTCTCACGGACTTTGTTGATCCTCTCCTCGATCTCCGCATACACAAAGAGCCGGACAAGGTTTTCAGTTCCGTCGAGGACATAGTCGGCGCAGCGGCCGATAATAATACAGGATTCTTCCTGAGCCAGTTTCCGGATGACCGATGACTGGAACCGGAACAGGTTGTCAGATGAGATCAGGTCAGATCCCAGAGACGGGGTTCCGTTTTCCGGAATCAGAGAGTGGATGATCCGGTATAACAGCTTATTTCCGGCTTTTTCATCGGCAAGGTGGAAATAGCTCTCGCGGATCCCGCTCTCCTCGGAGGTCATCTTTAAGATCTCCTTATCGTAAACATGAAGTCCAAGGCGCTCGCCGAGACGTTTCGCCATCTCCGCTCCGCCGCTTCCATACTGTCTTCCGACCGTGATCACAAATTTCTTATTCTCCGCCATAAATGCCTCCTTCTTCCCCTCCCGCCTCTCGGCAGATGTACCTGGAAAAATCATGGGAATGCTTTTTATTCTATCTGTATTTTACCATATATAGTTTGAAATTTTAAGTCTTTTTTATAATATTTTCGCTGTTTTTCAGCTCCTTCGTAAGTTTCACAATTACAAAATACAGGCATATAACTCATGTCTTTACAAGCAATGTCGGATATCCCAGCTTTCGAAGTTCCTGCTCCTGCCGCACTGCATTTTCCATATTCCGGAATGCCCCGGCGCGGACATAATAAAGTCCGTCCTTAAACGTCATAAACGCAGGGAATCCCTGGGATTTCAGGTGCTCCACTTCCCTCTCCGCGTTGGCTCTTACCCGATAGATCCCGGTCTGAACCATATAAAAGCCCGGCATCTCCTCGCCTGCCGTCTGCTTTTCCAGCTCCGCAAATGTCTGCACGATCCCATCCGCGATGGCATCCGCGGTCCGGCTCATGTTCTCATCGAAGAAGTCATTGTCCTTCTCATTGTCGATAAATCCAACTTCCACAAGAACCGCCGGAAGTGCTGTATCCCTGAGGACCACAAGATTCGGCCTCTCACTGATTCCAAGGTCGTTCCAGCCCACCGCCGCAAGCTTTTTGTTGATATTCTCCGCAAATGTCTCCGCATCGCCACCTCTCCCAAAGATCAGGCTCAGAGTTCCGGAAGCAGACCCCGGCACCGCCATGGCATTCCGATGGATCGACAAAAACAGATCCGCCGTGGAGCTGTTCCCGATCTGCGCCTTCTCATATGGACTGTTGTATACATCGCCGACTCTCGTGTACTCCACCCGGACCCCCCGGCGTTCCAGGGCATTTCCGATATCATAAGACAACGCCAGCGTATCGTCCTTCTCCCGTCTGTTCCCATATACCGCCCCCGGATCACTCCCGCCGTGACCCGGATCAATGATGACACTGTTCTGCTTTGCCAAAATTATTCTCCTTTTTCATAAATTTTATGATATGATACAATCATTGAGTCCAAAATCTGCGCTGTCTGGATACCCACAGCGATTTTTTGAATGAATGATCGGATACCTTATCATATTCCCGTATCATCAGACCTGCGCCATCCATGTCTTAAAACTTTCCCTGGCAATCACACGAAAGGATCTCTTTACACCATGTTAATCGTATTCAACCAGATGGTGAGTCTCTTTCTCTTAATGCTCACCGGCTATCTCGCCAACCGATCCGGCGTGATCGATAAGACTTTTGAGTCGAAGGTCTCCCGGTTTATCGTCAATATCTCCCTGCCCGCGACGATCTTAAACGCAGTCACGGGATCTGATATGGCCCATGACCGGGAGATGCTGCCGATCTTTGTGGCGGCGGTCTCCATCTTCCTGGTGGCCCATGTGATCTGCCACTTTATTCAGAAGACCATCCGCTGGAACACGACATATGAACTCATGTTAAACTACAGCAACCTGGGATTCATGGGAATCCCGATCATCTCCACGATTTACGGTGGGGAGTATGTGCTGCATGTTTCGATCTTCATGATGACATTTAACCTGAGTCTTTTTAGTTACGGAGTGTATCTGCTGTCAAAAGATGACGCAAAAAATACTGCTGCGGCTGCTGTTTCTGAAGTGCAGGCTGCCGCTCCAGAAAGCAGCGGTTCTCAGAAATCCTCCGGGTTCAACGTCAAAAGGCTTCTCTCCCCCGGGATCCTCTCCGCATTCCTCGCCATCGGCATTTATCTTCTCGATATCCGCCTCCCGCAGCATGCGGTCAGCCTGTTTTCTACCATTGGTGTCACAACAACACCGCTTGCGATGATCGTCATCGGTTCCACTCTGGCCGGAGTGAAGTTTTCCACGGTGTTTACCGATAAGGAATTGTATCTCTTCTCCTTCCTGAAGCTCCTGGTTCTCCCGATGATCACCTTTTTCGTCCTGAGATTCTTTATCAAAGACCGTACATTATTGGAGATCTCCACGATCCTCTCCGGCTGCCCTATTGCTGGAAACGTGTCCATGCTCTGTATGGAATACAACCAAGATGTCACCCTGGTGTCGAAAGGGATCTGTATCTCCACTCTGCTGTCCATGATCTCGATCCCGATCGTGTCGGCATTGGTTGCGATCTTATAAATATCTCTGCCTCAGGCCATCCAACAATTGGTTGGAAATTCCTGCGGCAGATTAAAAAACGCTGTTTTTGCAGCAAAAAGGACATCTGAACCAGAAATACCCTCGTATCTCTCGTTCAGATGTCCTTTTTATTTTTCGTATGTATTCCTATTCCTGTACCTGCACGCCTCGTGGACCTACATGGGTGGCGAATACCACCTGGGTACTGGTCTTGCCGAACTTCTGGAGCTGGCCGAGGAAGCTATCGAGCTGCATTGTGCTCTCGAAGGCAACCTTCATGATCACGGAGTATTCTCCGGTAACGCTGCTGCACTCTAAGATGTTCGGGATTCCTTCCGCGTAGTTATAGAATTTCTGCTTGTCCTCCGGAAGCACGTTGAGGTTGATGAAGGCGAGGATGTGATATCCAAGCTTCATCGGATCGATCTGTGCCTGGTAGGATGTGATGATTCCATCTTTTTCCAGTTTTTCAATTCTTGCTGAAACCGCCGGGGAAGAAAGGAATGTCTTCTCCGCGATCATTTTCAAGGACGCTCTCGCGTTATGCTGCAGGATCTGCAGAATCTCCCTGTCAATATGATCCATAATTATCTCCTTTGTTCCGGTTTTCAAGTATATTTAGCTGTGTCATATGCCCGGAACTCCTTATCTATATACAGATAACCGTTCAGCCGCGCCGCATCCCTACGGCAGACATCTGTGATATCCAGACCACCAAACGATTCCTGCGTTCATGTTTTATCTATGCTGCCCGACCGTATTTTCACGGATCCAGCACTGTTTTAAAGGCACCCGGCTGCTGTCAGTCTGGTATTTCAGATCTCCCCGTGGAACACTTCCGCCGCCGGACCTGTCATAAATACAGTGTCCTTTTCTCTGTCCCAACGGATCAGAAGGTCGCCGCCGAGCAGTGTCACGCGGACTTCATCGTCAGTAAGACCGTTTAAGATGCAGGCGACCGCCGTCGCGCAGGCACCTGTTCCGCAGGCAAGAGTCTCTCCGGAACCACGCTCCCAGACACGCATATTTACATGTCCGCGGTCTACGATCTCCACGAATTCCGTGTTGGTGCGGTCCGGGAATTTTTCGTGGACTTCAAAGGACGGGCCGATCTTTTCGATCTCCATATCCTTGATTCCATCCATAAATACCACCGCGTGGGGATTTCCCATGGACACGCCGGTAAAACGGTACTCTTTTCCATCCACCGTGATCGGCTCCCCGATCTCGGAGGTCTGCACCGGACGCCCCATATCCACCGTCACAAGCTCTACCTTGCCGTCTTTTAATTTCATAGACAGATGCTTGATTCCGGATGCAGTCTCCACGTCGATCTCCGTCTTATCCACGATTCCGTGGTCATAGGCGTATTTTCCGACACAGCGAATCCCATTTCCGCACATGGCACCCCGGGATCCATCCAGATTGTACATGTCCATCTGGCAGTCCGCAACCCTTGACGGCTTAATTAAAATCAATCCGTCCGATCCGATTCCGAAATGGCGGTCGCTGACCATCTTTGCCGTCCCGCAGGGATCTTCCACAGTCTCTTCAAGACAGTTTACATAAACATAATCATTTCCGATGCCCTGCATCTTCGTGAATTTCATATTTTCTCTCCTATATGCTCCATCCCCTGTGCGAGGATCGTCTGGATGTGACCGTCCGCAAGAGAGTAGAGAACGCTCTTTCCTTCCCTGCGGAACTTGACAAGGCGCATCTGCTTCAGGATCCGAAGCTGGTGGGAGATCGCAGACTGTCCCATTCCGAGAAGACTTGCAATATCGCACACACATAACTCCGACTGGCTGAGTGCATACAGAATACGGATCCTTGTGGAATCGCCGAATACCCGGAAGAATTCCGCAAGATTCTGGAGCTCCTCGCCTTCCGGCATCACGTCCATCACCCGTTTTACCACCTTGTCGTGGACATGAATAAACTCACAGTGCGGGGCGATCTTTTCGTCCTCTCTGATACCCATGTTCCTGCTCCTTTACTGCTGCTGCCGCAGGTCATACGGACAGCAGTTCTTTCCACGCAGTTAGCGCACGAGAAGTTTGCTTACTTCGTACTGCTCCTCCGGGATGTCTTTCTTCATATTCAGTGCCTCCTGGATGTCGAAATCCACGAACTTGCCGTCCTTGTAGGCTACGATACGGTTGCTCTTTCCTTCCGCCAGAAGTTCTGCAGCTCTCGCACCCATGATGGACGCGTAAACACGGTCCTTACAGGTCGGTGTACCGCCTCGCTGGATGTGGCCAATGATGGTGGCACGGGTCTCGATACCTGTCGCCGCCTCGATCCTTCTTGCCATGGAAGTGGAGTGTCCGATTCCTTCAGCGTTGATGATGATGTGATGCTTTTTGCCGCGCTTTCTGTTCTCAATGATCCGGTTGATCAGGTACTGCTCATTGCCGTCGTAGCGCTCCGGAAGGAGAATATCCTCCGCGCCGTTGGCAATACCGCACCAGAGAGCGATATATCCGGCATTTCTTCCCATAACCTCGATGATACTGCAGCGCTCATGGGAGGTGGAAGTATCACGGACTTTATCGATGGCTTCCATCGCTGTGTTTACAGCGGTATCGAAACCGATCGTATAGTCGGTACAGGCGATATCAAGGTCAATGGTTCCCGGAAGACCGATCGTGTTGATTCCGAGAGCGGAAAGCTTTCCGGCACCGCGGAAGGAACCGTCTCCTCCGATCACAACGATACCATCGATACCATGTTTCTTACATACCTCAGCGCCACGCTTCTGGCCTTCCTCAGTTGTGAACTCCTCACAGCGGGCTGTGTAAAGGATCGTACCTCCGCGGTTGATCGTGTCCGCAACGCTGACGCTGTCCATATCTACGATTTCTTCCTGAAGGAGTCCGGCGTAGCCACGCATGATTCCTTTTACCTTCAGGCCTTTATTGATAGCGGTTCTTACAACCGCACGGATTGCCGCATTCATTCCAGGGGCATCTCCGCCGCTGGTCAATACTCCGATCGTTCTGACTTCTTTCTTTGACATATGGGTTTCCTCCATAAAAAAATTCTGTCAATCATTCGCCGTACACGTCCTTATTTTAATGTAACTGCTCAGTTTTTTCGCAGTCACATGCAAAAATCCATTCCGGATCGACTTCGCCGATGGGATTTTTGCCTTCCAGCCAATGTTCTCTTACGGTCAGCGCAGTGAATGCACAGACCTACCAAACAGTTACATTTTAATACACTTTGCCCTTCTTTTCAATGACCTTTTGCACAACTTTGACATTTTTTTCACCAAGGATCTTATACAGGCGGTTCAGAAGATCCAGCCCTGCGAGGACTGCCCAGTTTTCGGAAAGTCTGCGCATTTTCCGTTCTTCTTTTAAATACAAAATGACCCGGTCTTTTCCGTCGGAATCACGGAGTGCCGCCATGACATCGTCGATGTGGCTCGCGTAGAATGCCTGATTTTCGAACTGAAGCCAAAGCTCATTCGGGATATCGGTGAACGGGATCACTTCCTCGCAGATCAGCTTTCCTACCGGGTCATCACCGATGGACGCCCGGCCGCGGATAAACACCTTGTTTTCCTCGGTGAACGCCTGACGGTTCTTCTCGTAGATCTTCGGGAACACGAGAACTTCCACCGTGCCCACAAGATCCTCAACGGTGATGAATGCCATGAGCTGGTTCGTCTTTGTAGTCTTCACCTTTTTCGACGTGATCATTCCGCCGATGACCACATTGGAATTATCCTCCACAATGGTCTTTCCGACCTCATCCACAACGAAATCGGAAGTTCTCGCCGTCACATTTTTCTCCCAGAGTTCCCGGTATTCCTCCATCGGATGACCGCTGACATAGATGCCGATGGTCTCCTTCTCGAATGCCAGAAGTGTCTGCTTGTCATACTCGCCCACATCCGGGAACGTGATATGGAAGTTGTCCTTTTCCTCCTCCGGGGCGATGTCAAAGAAGCTCATCTGACCTTCCATGACCGTCTTTTTCTCTTTTGACTTGCTCTCCAGAAGGTCGCCGGAGACGATAAGCTTCTGCTTTCTCGTTCCCGGAAGTGTGTCCAGGGCACCAGATTTAATGAAGCTCTCCAGCGTTCTCTTATTGACTTCCTTGTTGGACATTCTGGACACAAAATCATCGAGGTTTTTGAAGAGACCGCCGCTCTCACGCTCAGCGATGATCACGTCCACCACGGCCCGGCCCACACTCTTGATGGCGGAAAGTCCGTAACGGATACCGTTTCCGGATACGGAGAAGCCGCTGTATCCCTCGTTGATATCCGGCGGCAGGATCGGGATTCCCATGTTCCGGCAGGCGAGAATGTACTCGGAGACCTTCGTGGTGTTGTCCATCACGGAGGTCATGAGCGCCGCCATGAATTCCTTTGGATAATAATATTTTAAAAACGCGGTCTGGTATGCAACCACCGCATAGGCCGCCGCATGGGACTTGTTGAAAGCGTACTTTGCGAAGTCCGTCATGTCATCGTAAATCTGGTTTGCCGTCTTCTCGTCGATCCCGTTGGCGATACAGCCCTTTACGCCCTCTTCCTCATTTCCGTAAACAAAGTTCTGGCGCTCCTTCGCCATGACCGCTGCCTTTTTCTTCGACATGGCACGGCGCACAAGGTCGCTTCGGCCGAGGGTATATCCGGCGAGATCGCGGACGATCTGCATGACCTGCTCCTGGTAGACGATACAGCCGTAGGTCGGCTTTAAGATCGGCTCCAGCTGCGGGCAGGTGTAGGTGATGGATTCCGGGTCATTCTTTCCCTTTAAATATTTCGGAATAAAGTCCATTGGACCCGGACGGTACAGGGAGATTCCGGCTATGATATCCTCCAGGGTAGTCGGCTTCAATTCCTTCATGAAGGTCTTGAAGCCGCCGCTTTCCAGCTGGAACACGCCCTCGTTCTTTCCTGTTCCGAGAGAATCCATGACCTTTTTATCATCATAATCGATGTGCTCGAGATCGAGCTTCACACCGCAGTTCTTTTCGATCATCTTCACCGCGTCCTGGATGACAGTGAGTGTGCGGAGTCCCAGGAAGTCCATCTTTAAAAGGCCCAGTTCTTCCAGCGTCGTCATCGTAAACTGGGTCACGATGGTGCCGTCGGCACCTCTCGATAACGGGACATACTCGTCAATGGAGGTCCTGGAGATCACGACACCCGCCGCGTGCATGGAGGTGTGGCGCGGGAGTCCTTCCAGGCGCTTTGACATGTCGATGAGCTTTCTTACCTGCTCATCTGAATCATATAGCGCCTTTAATTCCGGGTTTTTCCTGAGTGCCAGGTCCAACGTGATATTTAATTCCGCCGGGACCATCTTCGATACCTGGTCGCAGAGGCTGTAGGGCAGGTCCATGACACGCCCCACATCGCGGATCACGCCGCGGGCCGCCAGGGTACCGAAAGTGACGATCTGGGCCACCTGGTCCTTCCCGTACTTTTCCACAACGTAGTCGATAACTTCCTGACGGCGCTCGTAGCAGAAATCCACGTCGATATCGGGCATGGATACTCGTTCCGGGTTCAGGAAACGCTCAAAGAGGAGCTGATACCGGATCGGGTCGATGTCCGTGATCTTTAAGCAGTACGCCACGATACTTCCCGCCGCGGAACCCCGCCCCGGTCCCACAGCGATCCCATGGGATTTCGCGAAGTTGATGAAATCCCACACGATCAGGAAGTAGTCCACGTAGCCCATGCTCTTGATGGTTCCGAGTTCATAATCCAGGCGGGCGCGGAGCGTTCCGTCATCATTCGGATAGCGCATCGCGAAGCCCTCATCGCAGAGGTGGTTTAAATAGCCCCAGGAATCGTAGCCCTCCGGCACATCGAATCTCGGGAGTTTTGTGACACCAAACTCGATCTCCACGTTGCAGCGCTCCGCGATCTTGTGGGTGTTCTCGATGGCTTCCGGGGCGTATGGGAAGAGTCTGCGCATCTCCTCCTCGGACTTCACATAGTACTGTCCGCCCTCGTAGCGCATACGGTTCTCGTCGGAGACCTTTTTCCCTGTCTGGATACAGAGCAGGATATCATGGGCCTCCCAGTCCTCGGCGTTGATATAGTGGCAGTCGTTTGTCGCCACAAGCGGGATATTTAATTCTTTTGAGAGTCGCATGATCCCCTGGTTTACCTGGCGCTGCATCGGGATCCCATGATCCTGAAGTTCAAGGAAATAATTGCCCTCGCCGAAGATCTCCAGATGGCGTTTTGCAGCCGCCTTCGCGTCCTCATAGAGACCTTTCTCCAGATATCTCGGGACTTCTCCGGCAAGGCAGGCGCTTAAAGCGATGATTCCCTCGTGGTACTCCCGCATGACCTCCTCGTCGATCCTCGGTTTATAATAGAAGCCATCCACAAAGCCTTTGGAGACGATCTTCATCAGGTTCTGGTATCCTGTATTGTTTTCCGCGAGAAGGACCAGATGGTAGTAACGGTCCTCGCCGTGTACAGTCTCGCGGTCAAATCTTGAGCCCGGGGAGACATACACCTCGCAGCCGATGATCGGTTTGACCCCGGCCGCACGGGCTGCCCGGTAAAAATCGATCACCCCGTACATGACACCGTGATCGGTGATCGCCATGCTGTCCATGCCAAGCTCTTTTGCCCGCGCCGCCAGCTCTCCTATTTTACTGGATCCGTCCAAAAGACTGTACTCTGTATGGACATGCAAGTGTGTAAATGCCATCTGTCTCCTCCGTATTTTTTATCATCAATTGCAAAAGGACTGTCACCCCGAAAGGCGGCAGTCCCGTAATGTCACTATATACAGACATGCTTCTTAGTTGTTGCTTAAATATTTTTCAATATCGTTTACTGCTTTCTCTTCGTCCACTCCGTCCGCTGTCACGACCACCTGCTCGCCGACCGGAAGATCAAGTGTCATCATGCCCATGATGCTCTTGGCATTGATCTTTTTGTTGTCGCTCTGGACGTAAATTGTACTCTCATAGCTGCTTGCAAGCTGCACTAACATCGCAATCGGTCGAGCCTCCAGACCAGAAGCAAGTTCGATAGTCACCGTACGTTTTGTCATAATAATCCTCCTCAATTGCACAAAGAATGGCGCTTACTAGTCTCCATTCACGTTTCGGTTCCCTGTTCCCGCAGTTTCTCCGCCATCTCACCAAGCTTCCTCAATCGATGGTTGACACCCGATTTTCCAACCGGCGGTTCCAGGTCTTCGCCCAGTTCCTTCAGCGTCGCTTCCGGTTTTAAAAGTCTTGCCTTTGCAATCTGCGCAAGACCATCTGGAAGACTTTCAAAGCCTACCGTGTCGCGGATAAACTCGATATCCTCGATCTGCTTCACAGCGGCTGACACTGTTTTGTTGATGTTTGCCGTCTCGCAGTTGACCTGGCGGTTGACATTTCCGCGCATCTCTTTCAGGATGCGGATGTTCTCCAGTTCCATCAGTGACAGATGGGCCTCCATCACATTCAGGATATCCACGATCTGGCTCCCCTCTTTAATATATACCACATAATAGCGTTTGCGGATGACAATTTTTGCATCAATGTCAAACGTTGCCATAATGGACTGGATCTGGCGGGCTTTCGCATCTGTCGCGCAGACGATCTCAAAATGGTAAAACTTCTCCGGATCACTGATGGATCCGGATGCAAGAAAAGCGCCGCGCAGAAATGCCCTGCGGCAGCAGGGGTTCTGTACGACCACATTTCCCACAACGGAAAGATTCTCTCCGATCTCTCCGTCCTCCGTAAGAAGTTTTGTGGCTTTCAATACGCGGAGTGCATCCTCATGCTGTTTCACACAGACTGAATAGATCCTGTTTTTTCCCAGATGCGCATTCCGCCGTATAGAGATATCAGTTTCTATATTAAATGTTTTTCTCAATAATGTAAAGCACTTTCTGGCAACTGTCACATTTTCCGTGTGGATCTTGATGCTGTAATGATCGTCCCCGGAAATCTGGATCCGTCCGCAAAGGCTTAAAATCGCCGCAATTTCGGCGATCTGGCAATGCCTTGCCGGACTCATATGCCTGGAAAGCTCTTCCTTGATCCTGGAAGAAAAAGACATACTTACTTTCCTCCATCCTTCCCCGCGTCCCTGTGTTCCAGCCGGATCTCGTACCGCCCGGACTCCGTCAGACGCTTAAATACTTCTCCTGCGATCGTCACCGAACGATGGCGTCCGCCGGTGCATCCGATCGCGATCACGAGCTGCGTTTTTCCTTCCTGTTCATATTTCGGAATCACGAATTCCAGAAGATCATTCAGTTTCTTTAAGAACTCTTCCCCGGTACCACCCTGCATCACATAGTCCTGTACCGCCTGCTCCGTTCCCGTATGGAACCGGAGTTCCTCCACATAGTAGGGATTCGGGAGGAAGCGCACGTCAAACACCAGGTCGGCATCCGCCGGGATCCCATACTTGAAACCGAAACTCACGACTGTGATGAACATGCTGCTGCATCCATCCGCTTCGCTGTAGAGATTTTCCAGCTCATGGCGCAGTTCTTTTGTCAGAAGTCTGCTGGTGTCGATGACCTGGTCCGCCTCTTTTTTTAAGAAGGCGAGCTTCTCCCGCTCCAGCTCGATTCCCTTTTCCACGCGGCCGTTTCTTGAGAGCGGATGGCTGCGTCTCGTCTCCTTGAAGCGCTTGATAAGAACTTCATCGGAGGAATCCAGGAACAGGATCGAGAACGGGTATTTGTTTTCTCTCCATTTCCGGATGATAATCTCCAGATACGGCAGCTCCTCACCGCTTCGGACATCCACACCCAGGGCGATGTCCTGCTTTTCGCTCTGTCCGTTCATGACCAGCTCCGCAAATTTTTCAATTAAAAGGACCGGCAGGTTGTCGGCACAATAGAAGCCCATGTCTTCCAGTGTTTTTAATGCCGTGGTCTTTCCTGCGCCCGACATGCCTGTCACGATTACAAGTCTCAACGAGAATTCCTCCCTGTATTGTGCACCTTTAAAATTCACCTAAGAGTTTTACTTCCAGCTCGAGATCTACCCCGGAACTCTCCTTTACCCGGCGTTTTACCTCATTGCAAAGTCCCAAAATATCCGCCGCCGTTCCATGATCCTTATTGATCACGAATCCGGCGTGTTTCTCGGAGACCGCGGCTCCGCCGACGGAAAATCCCTTTAAACCGGCATCCTCGATCAGTTTTCCGGCGAAATATCCTTCCGGGCGCTTGAAGGTGCTTCCGGCGCTCGGGTATTCTAACGGCTGCTTCTCTTTTCTCTTTCTTGCCAGCTCTTCCATCTGCGACCGGATCACCTCCGGATCGCCAGGTGTCAGCTTGAATGCCGCGCGGACTGTGAAAAGTCCCAGGCGCTCCAGACAGCTCGTTCTATATCCCAACTCCAGCTCCTCGTTTTTCATCAGCTTCACATTTCCGTCCTGGTCCATCACATCTGCCCACAGGAGTACGTTCTTCATCTCGGATCCGTAAGCGCCCGCATTCATCATGACCGCACCGCCGACGGTTCCCGGGATTCCCGCCGCGAACTCCAGGCCGGTGAGCTCCTCTCTCGCCGCCGTGTTCGCAAGCTTTGAGAGCATCACGCCTGCCCCGGCGATGATAATGTTTTCGTTTTTCTGAACTTCTAATTCAGCGAGACGCTCTGTGCTGATGATCGTGCCACGGAAACCTTTATCTCCCACGAGGAGATTGCTTCCGTTGCCGATCATGTACCAGGGCTGTCCTGACTTTTTACAGTCCAGGACCGCCTCGCGGAGTTCTGTCTCTGATTCCGGAATCATGAACCGGTCTGCCGGACCGCCGACGCGGAATGATATGTGCCGCGCCATCGGCTCATTTGTTCTGATTTCCATGAATGTTTCTCCTTTTTATTCGCCTCTTTTAGCGATATTCGCCTGCACGCGGTTGTAGAGCTCCTGGGCCGCGTTGTAGCCCATCTTCTTCTGACGGTAGTTGACCGCCGCGGACTCTACGATTACTGCCAGATTACGTCCCGGACGGACCGGAATGTTGTGGCAGACAACTTTATTTCCAAGGAACTCCGTGTACTGGTCCTCAAGTCCGAGACGGTCGTATTCCTTATTCTTATCCCACTCTTCGAGCTTGATGACCATGTCGATGGACTGGGTATCTTTTACACTCTCGACACCGAACAGGGTCTTCACGTCGATGATGCCGATCCCGCGCACCTCGATGAGATATCTTGTGATATCCGGGGCGGAACCGACGAGAGTTTCATCGCTGACCTTGCGAATCTCCACAACGTCATCACTTACGAGACGGTGTCCACGCTTGATGAGCTCCAGGGCGGCCTCGCTCTTACCGATTCCGCTCTCACCTGTGATCAGAACGCCTTCGCCAAATACATCGACGAGAACGCCGTGAATGCTGATGCACGGGGCAAGTTTTGCCTTCAGCCAGCGGATGACTTCCGCCATGGTATCGGATGTCGGTTTTGCGGAGAGCAGGCACGGAACACCGTAATGACTGCAGAGTTCTGCGACCTCCGACTCCGGTGTCTGGTTTCTGCAGAACACGAGACATGGGATCTTGCTGGAGATCAGCTTGTCATACATGGCGATCCGGCGCTCTCTTGTGAGCCCGGAGAGGTACGCGATCTCCACGTTTCCGATCATCTGTACACGCTCATTGTCAAAATGTGCGTAGAATCCGGTGAGCTGAAGCGCCGGACGGTTCACGTCCGGGTGGGAGACAACGATCTTCTCGCAGTCCAGCTCCGGGGTCAGGTTTTTGAAATCCATTTTTTCTATTAATTCAGCTATTGTAACTCCGTACATGGCATAGTTCTCCTTTCCTGTATCTGGCCGCTGCCTCGAATCATGGCGGCAGTTCTTCGGAACAATTCGCAGCTATTCTATCGATTTAAAATACTGTGTAACTATTCAGTACCTTCATAGTTACACGCAAAAATCCATTCCAGATCAGCTTCGCTGATGGGATTTTTGCCCTCCAGCCTATGTTTTCTTACGGTCAGCGCAGCAAGTGCGCAGACCTACTGAACAGTTACAATACTGTTCTTTTTATCTTATATCCTGTCGGCATCGCTTCTGATATAAATTTACAGCTCTGCGCACAGTTATCTCCATCCTATCATATCACAGGCCGAATGTCACGAGATTTTCCTGCTTCATCCCGTGCATTTACTCCGTGATCTCCGGCGCACGGTCCTTCTCGCGGAAATAGGCGTAGACGCTCTCCGCCGCCCGCTTATTCATGCCCTCCGTGCTCTCAAGCTCCTCCAAGGTTGCATCACGCACCGCCTCCAGGGACTTGAACCGGCGCATCAATGCTTTTCTTCTCGCCGGTCCGATGCCCTCGATATCGTCGAGGACTGAGTGTACCTGTGCCTTGCTTCGCAGACTTCTGTGGTACTCGATGGCGAACCGGTGTGCCTCATCCTGGATCCTCGTCACGAGCTTGAAGCCCTCGGAATGGCGGTCGATGGGGATCTCAACATTATTATAGTAGAGTCCCCTGGTCCGGTGATTGTCATCCTTTACCATGCCGCAGACCGGAATGTTAAGCTTCAGTTCGCTCAGCACACTCAGCGCGATGTTCACCTGTCCGCGGCCGCCGTCCATGAGGATCAGGTCTGGGAACCGCGTAAAGCTTCCGAAGCTTCCATCCGGCGCTTCCGCCCCGTCTTCCTGGTTCTTTCGCTCCTCTTCCAGCTCCTCCATGCCATGGGTGAACCGGCGGGTCAGCACCTCTTCCATGGACGCGTAATCGTTGGGTCCCTGGACGGTCTTTATTTTAAATTTCCGGTAATCGTTCCGCTTCGGACGTCCGTCCTCGAAGACTACCATGGAACCAACGGACTCGAAACCGCTGATATTGGAGATATCGTAGGCCTCCATCCTGCGGACTTTTTCCAGCCCCAGCCAGTCTCCCACCTGGTTCATGGCGCCGATGGTCCGGAGTTCTTCTCTCTTGATCTTATCCTTATCCTGGTCAAGCACAAGCTTCGCGTTCTTCTGCGCAAGCTCCACCAGTCGCTCTTTCTGGCCTTTTTTCGGGATCAGGAATTTTACCGCCTGACCGCGGCGTTTCGTGAGCCACTCTGCGATGAGATCCATCTCCGGAAATTTTTCCTGCACCCATATCTCTCTCGGGATAAATGGAGTTCCCGCGTAGAACTGTTTTACAAAGCTTCCGATGATCTGGTAATTGTTGTCTGCCGTGGATGCGGAGACACGGAAATGTTCCCGGCCGATCATCTTTCCATCCCGGACAAAGAATACCTGCACCACAGCGTCCGCGTCGTCCCTCGCCATGGCAATCACATCCCGGTCTTCCATGCTATGGCTCGTGATCTTCTGCTTCTGGGCGACCTGCTTCACGCTGTTTAAGAGTTCCCGGTACTCGATAGCCTGCTCGTACTCCATCGCGTCGGAGGCCGCCATCATCTTTTCCTCCAGCATCGTCAGCACCGGAGTGTACTTTCCGTCCAGAAATTCGATGACCTCGGAGACAGATTTCTTATATTCCACCTCGGAAATATAGCCCTGGCACGGCCCTGAGCACTGTTTGATGTGGTAGTTCAGGCACGGACGTTCCTTTCCGATGTCCTTCGGAAGATTCCTGCTGCATGTCCGGAGCTTCCAGAGCTTGTGGATCAGGTCGATGGTGTCCTTCACCGCTCCGGCGCTGGTATATGGTCCGAAATACCGGCATTTGTCCTTTTTCATGGTTCTGGAGAACAGGACTCTCGGGAACGGCTCGTCCGTAGTGACCTTGATGTAGGGATATGTCTTGTCATCCTTTAACATCGTGTTGTACCGCGGGCGGTGTTCCTTGATGAGGTTGCACTCTAAAACCAGGGCCTCCAGCTCGGAGTCCGTGATGATATACTCGAATCTCGCGATCCTGGATACCATCTTCTCGATCTTGGCCGTCTTGTTCCGGCTGCTCTGGAAATACTGGCGCACACGGTTCTTCAAGCTTATGGCTTTTCCTACATATATGATCTCATCGTGCTTATCATGCATGAGATAAACTCCCGGCGATGCTGGGAGTTTTTTTAATTCTTCTTCAATATTGAAAGGAATATCATTCTCTGTCAACGCAATCTCTCCCCGTCAAACTTTCTGATCATCGCAAGGTGGCGCTTGATGAACATGATCTGGGATCCAACATCATCGCAGCCCACCGGCGGATGGATGTCCAGAACCATGCAGATATCATCCAGTTCTTTCTGGGTTGCATGGGTCTGGAGCTTTGTCAGGCATTCCAGCATCAGATCATAGTTTTTTTCGTCCATGGCATCGAAGAAGTCCAGGAGCTCCTGGTTGACGGGCTGGTCTTCATCTGGGGCCTGGGCGGTGGTGTTTTTGGCGCTGCTGTCGCTGTCTGCCGACGGCTTCTGTTCTGCTGGTGCCTGCCGCACTGGCTGAGCTGCATTCTGAGCGGAATTTTCCGCATTCTGTGGCTTTACAAGCCGTACTCTCTCAAACCGATACTTCTGCACCGCATCCGGGTATTTCTCCCGGTCGACTTCCTCTAAAAACATGTCAAGCGGACGCACCCAGATCTTGAAGTCCCCGTAGAGCGCCTGGTAGACTACCATTTCTTCCCCGGTCTCTGAGTGGGTCGCAACCGCGATGATCTGATATAACTTATTTTTAAAGTGCCGGTAGAATTCTCCCGGCACTGGTGTTTTACGAATCTGATTCATTTTGTTCTCCATTTTTACTGTTGAGCTGTTTCGGGCTCTGTCTCGGCAGATGTTTCTCCACCATCCGAACCGGCTTCGCCTTCGCCCGAAACTTCCGCTGCCGCTGCGCTGCTTCCGTCCCCGGAAAGTCCCTCTAAATGGTACTTATTCACCGCGCTCCACAGCATCCACTCCTCGTATCCTGCATCCTGGACGGCGCGGACTTCCTCCGCGACCTCAGCATCACCGTAGGTGATATAATTTCCTTCCCCGAGATATGTGGCTGTGAAGTCCTGAAGCCACGGGCGGACGATCGCCTGGCGGCTCTCATGGTTGTCGGCTCTAGACGCATCCAGCAGGACCTTTCCAGACTTCTGAAGCGCCCCGAAGATCGTTTTATACGGTTCCGTATCCGGGTGTTCCAGCCCGAAGTTTCCAGAGCTGTAGTGGGACGGGTAGATCATCGGGCAGATATAGTCGAGAATCTTCGCCATCTCCGTATAATTCTGTCCGACGGCAGTGGAATCCACGCCGCTTCCGATGATCGTGCCGAACACATCCGCAGAGACGAAAAGTCCCTGGGACGCGAGATTTTCATATAAATAATTGGTACACTCCAGGATCGTATCCGTCTTGGAACGCCCCCGGATCACTGCTTCGTCGTAGACGACCTGACCTGCCGACGCCTCGTTCGGGAATCTCAGATAGTCGAGCTGGACCTCATCAAAGCCGAGATCTTTTGCCTCTGTTCCGACTTCCAGAAGATAATCCCAGACCTCCTGGCGGTACGGATCCACCCAGTACATTCCCTGGCGGTCCTGGTACAGGCTGCCGTCCGGCAGTTTCAGGCTCCACTCCGGTTTCTTCTCCGCGAGATAGGAATCCCTGAAGGCCGCGACTCGCGCGATCACATAGAGATCCTTCTTCTTGAGGCTCTCGATCAGGCTTTTCATGTCCCGTACATACGGGATACTGGCACCGATCTCGTTCACTGTCGCCGCATCCACCGGACATGTGATCCGTCCCTGATCCTCCTTAAAGTCTATGACCACCGCGTTGATTCCCGCAGTCAGGGCCCCGTCCAGAACACCGTTTAAGACTTCCTCATTTCCGGCCACCGGCCCCGTAATGTAGATGCCGCGGACCTTCTTCGCCTCGCGCCCCGGAAGCGCCGGGTTCGAGGAGTCAACGATCCGCACGGAGATCGTCTTATTTTTATCTTCCCCGGCATCCTCGATCACCAGGACACCGCTGGTCTCCTGGGTGCTCTCCGCCGCAGCTGTTGTCCCTGCTGTCTCAGTCTCCTCCGCCGCCGGTCTGCTGCATGCCGATAACAGGAACAGACCCGCCATGGAGAACGCAAATAGCATTTTTTTCATGTTCGCTCATCCTTTATTTCAATCCACAGTCAGTAATTTCACGGAGACTGGCACATTTATTGATTCCTTGTCAACAGGGAATACTGATTTTTCTCCGTCACTACTGCCATTAAGTTTTCCTGCAGTTTATTTCATCATCTGCCAGGAGATAAGAACTCAAGTTACCACCATAATATCATAAGTATATGGATTTGGGAAAGAAAAATTAAAAAACTACTGTTCAAAATGAGGTTTTTGATGGATAATAGATAGATAGGTACGAACGGCTGCCAAAAGCCGCAGGTACGAAAACTTTTTGAAAATGATCCGGATGTCTGCCCCACAGCTGTTTCAGCCGGATGTCTTTCCTGGAAACTCCAGACCGGCTCATTTTCATTTAATATGACTATTAAGAGGAGAAAAACAAATGATCAAGCAGGGTTTCGACAACGACAAATACCTCGCCATGCAGTCTGACCATATCCGCGAGAGGATCAGCAAATTCGGCGATAAATTATATCTGGAATTTGGCGGCAAACTGTACGATGATTACCATGCATCCCGTGTACTTCCGGGCTTCGAGCCGGACAGCAAGCTCCGCATGCTCATGCAGCTGGCTGACCAGGCAGAGATCGTCATCGCCATCAATGCCGCTGATATCACAAAGAACAAGGTCCGCTACGATCTGGGCATTACATACGATCTGGATGTACTGCGCCTGATCCATGTATTCACCGACCGCAGACTCTATGTCAGCAGTGTCGTAATTACCCGCTACGTTGACACACCGGCGATCCAGCAGTTCAAACACAAGCTGGAGAAGCTTGGCCTTAAGGTATACCGCCACTATGAGATCGACGGCTATCCGAGCAACATTCCGCTTATCGTCAGCGATGAAGGTTACGGAAAGAATGACTATATCGAGACGACACGTCCACTCGTTGTCGTTACAGCTCCGGGGCCGGGAAGCGGAAAGATGGCGACCTGCCTTTCCCAGCTGTACCACGAAAATAAGCGCGGCGTAAAGGCCGGATACGCGAAATTCGAGACATTCCCGATCTGGAACCTGCCGTTAAAGCACCCGGTAAACTTAGCTTACGAGGCCGCAACTGCAGACTTGAACGATGTGAACATGATCGACCCGTTCCATCTCGAGGCTTACGGAAAGACCACCGTCAACTACAACCGCGACGTTGAAATCTATCCTGTGCTCAGCGCCATCTTTGAGGGAATCTTCGGCGAATGCCCGTACAAATCCCCGACCGATATGGGTGTCAACATGGCCGGTCTCTGCATCTTCGATGACGAGGCATGCCGCGAGGCTTCCTGCCAGGAGATCATCCGCCGCTACTACCAGGCTCTTGAGAAGGTCGTAAAAGATGATTCCTGCCAGAACGAGGCATACAAGATCGAACTGATCATGAAGCAGGCAAAAATCTCCCCGAAGGACCGCGTCGTTGTTCCTGCCGCTGTAAATCTTGCGAAAGAGACAGATGCCCCGGCTGCTGCCCTGGAACTCCCGGACGGAAAGATCGTTCTCGGTAAGACAAAGGAGCTCCTCGGCGCTTCCGCTGCCGTTCTCTTAAACGCAGTGAAGGAGCTGGGCGGAATCGACCACTCCATCGACCTGATCTCCCCGGAGTCCATCGCTCCGATCCAGGAATTAAAGGTCCGTTACCTCGGCAGCGGCAACCCGAGACTGCACACCGATGAGGTGCTCATCGCCCTCTCCACCTGTGCTGCTACCGACGAGAACGCAAGGATCGCTTTAGAACAGCTCCCGAAGCTCCGCGGCTGCCAGGTACACACAACAGTTATGCTGTCCAATGTGGATAAGAATGTCTTTAAGAAGCTCGGCATCGGACTTACCTGTGAGCCGGTGCAGGAAGATAAGAAAATTGGGTAATTCCTAGATTGCAAAGACCGCCGTCTGCCAGTAGGATGTCCTGCGACAGACGAGCGGTTCTTTTTTCGTCCGACACTCTGTTGAAACGCAAAGTTTGTCGAAAAAAATGATTGCCTTTTCGACAGAATGTACCTACAATAGGTGGGAAGAAAACTTTGGAGAATCAGATCATGAATCAGAAATCAAGAAATGCACTTTACGCAGGCCTCAGCACTGTTTTTGCGGTCATGCTCGCGAATCCGGCTATCGCCTATGCCGGAACATGGTCCAACGCGGGCGGACCGAACCAGTGGAAATACTGTACCGATGACAATACAAGCGCCGCCGACGGCTGGTACTGGATCGACGGGGATCAGGACGGCTTGGAGGAATGCTATTATTTCGATAAAAACGGCTTTATGATGGCGGACACAAGAACACCGGACGGTTTCCAGGTAAATTCCGACGGATTCTGGACCGTAAGTGGACAGGTACAGAAACGTGAAACGCCGGTGCAGGACCTTCCAACCGGACTTCATGAACAGGAAGGCAGGCTTATCTACCGCGACGAGGGCGGCGAGCTCGCTGCGAACGCCTGGAGAAGCTCGAACGGAAGCTGGTACTATTTCGACGCTGCGGGTCATGCCGTCAAGGGATGGCAGTATATTGACGGATACAAATTTTACTTCGATGAGAATGCCTGCACACTGGTTCAGAACCTTGAGGGCATCCTCTCCGCACAGTCCTTCCAGATCGTTGTGGACCGTGCCCGCTGCCAGGTAACCGTATATGCCCCGGACGATGGAAACGGATATATCATTCCTTACCGGACCTTTATCTGTTCCCCGGGGAAAGAAAATTCCCAGACTCCAACGGGAACCTTTAAAACCACACGCAAATACCGATGGCATGCCCTCGTCGAGTCCACATACGGTCAATATTGTACAAGACTCGGCAACACCAGCATCCTCTTCCACAGCGTCCCGGGAAAGACCACAAGCATTCACAACATTACCGCTGAGGAATACAACAAACTCGGCGCTCCTGCCTCCCACGGCTGCATCCGCATGACCGTTGCCGACTGCAAATGGATCTACGACCACTGCCCGTCCGGCACTGTCGTCACCGTAGGCGACAATCTTCCAGCACCGTTTGACAGACCGGAAGCCGAGAAGATTCCGGAAGGTCAGGATTGGGATCCTACGGATCCGGAGATCGGATAAACTATTTACAAAAAGGACCTGACGTTCGCAGGTCCTTTTTGTATTTCAACTGCTTCAATTGCTTAGTTCTCTTTTCCACCAATAGAACGGCTGCCATATTATTTCACTGCAATTTCTGAATATTTATACCAAAGCATTCTGCTCCTTCAATATTTCCCTGACATGCTCGATCTCCGCTCTTTCATCCACCGCCAGACACGCCGCCCCGACGCCTGCTGCATGCCCGGTCGCAAAGCATGTTCCCATAACACGCACAGCCGCAAATGCCGCCTCATCCGCCGAGATCATTCTCCCTGCCCCAAACAGATTTTTCACATTCTCCGACTGAAGTGCCCCGAGAGGAATGTCAAAATAGCTTCCCGACTTCACTTCCATATAAGTCGCCATCTTGTTGACATCCCTGTGAATCTCCGGTTTCCATCCGCCCCGGGCCACACCGTCCGGGCGCTTTCTCCCGGAGATCACGTCGTCCGCCGTGATCGTCTCCTTTCCCACCAGCTTTCTCGTCTCCCGAAAACCGATCGATGGTCCGATCACCGCCAGCTCACTGTGCTCCATTCCCGGCATATAAGTTCTCAACGCCTGGATATACCCGAGCACCTGTTTCCTCGTCTCCCTCTCCATCCGTGTCATCTCTTCCGCTGAAAGTCCTTCCGGAATAATGCTCGGAAGAAGTACATGGACGATCCCAGAATTTTCCATTTTGAGAATAAATCCTTTTTCTCTGGTAAGGTTTCTGATTCCTTCTGCCTTCGCTCTCACCACTGCCCGCTCAACCGCCGCCGGTGACAGATCCACATCCGCTGCCACACCGCTCAGCCGGAAAGTCAGCGTCGCTGCCTGCGGATGTCCGCCATCGGTTCCCCATATGAGCTTCGCACCAGCAAGTCTGGACAGATTTGCGTCTCCGGTTGCATCCACGAATGCCTTTGCCGAAACGGTAAACAGACCCTCATCATCCGCACACTGAATCGTCCGGATCTCATTCTCCACAGTCTCTGCGCCAATCAGCACCGTATGTAAAAAATAATCCACATGCTCCTTCTCCAACAGGTTGTCCAGTGCACATTTCAGATACTCCGGCTGAAAGATAATATCCCGGTTCCCGGATGCGGAAATCTCCTCGGCGATCGTCGGCCCAAGTGCCCTCATCTCATCCAGCACAAGCTGCCCGATCCCTTTCACCACCCGCACCGGATCCGATCCGCATGTATAAAATCCACAGAAGCAATTAACCCCTGAGTTCGCCGCCTCTCCGCCGAGATAAGCATTCCGCTCCACCAAAAGCGTTTTCGCTCCCGCCTTCGCTGCTCCGACTGCCGCGGCCACACCTGCAGTACCGCCGCCAACAACTACTATATCATATTGATAGGAACGCTCCATATCAAGATTCACTCCTTTTTGTAAGCACATGTTGTCAATCAAGTCAGAGCCACTACTCCCGCCGACATGAATTTACGATGATTCACGATCGGAAAAAGGTGTGGCTTATCTGACCAGGGTGAACTACCCATTGTCTTAAGCTAATGGGCTTCCTGATTCATCGACCTCGTAACCTACTATCTCCACAGGCGTTAATTTGGGCAGTCCCTGCCCTATATATTTCTTTATGCTATTTGTCTTAATCCTTCTGTCAGTATATTTTTCGCGGCATTGATATCCCTGTCATGTTCTGCTCCGCATTTCGGACATATCCATGTCCTCACTGACAAATCTTTTGTATCTGGATTCTGATACCCGCAAACAGAACATAATTGACTACTGGCATAAAATGTATCTATTTTGATGTATTTCCTGCCATTCCATTTTGCCTTATACTCTAACTGTCTTGTCAGCTCATACCATGATACATCACTTATGGCTTTTGCCAGATGATGATTTTTTACCATGTTTTTTATCTGTAAATTCTCTGAAACTATCACTTGGTTTTCGCTGATAATCTCATGTGAAACTTTATGTAGATAATCTTTTCTTATATTCCTTATTTTCTCATGGCATAATGCTATCTTTTTCTTTGTTTTATAATAGTTCTTGCTTCTCTTTCCTTTATGTGACAGTTGCCTTTGCAGCTTTACAAGCTGTTTCTCGTATTTTTTTATAATTTTTAGATTCCCATATACCTTCCCATCGGAAGTAATACATAAATCTTTAATTCCTAAATCGATTCCTATGTTATGATTTGTATGTGCCAGTTCCTTATGCTCCGTTTCTACAAGTATGGACACATAGTATTTTCCACTGGAAACCTGCGAAACGGTCGCTGACTTAATCTGCCCACGATATTCCCTGTGTAACCTTGCTTTTACCGCTTTTAATTTTGGCAATTTTATCTTCCCTGTCTCAAAATCTACCGCAATATTTCCATTTGTGAAGTTTGTTGTGTATGATTTATGGTTATCGTGTTTGCTCTTGAATTTCGGATATCCCGCATGTTCCTTAAAGAATTTTTGATATGCGGCGTCCATGTTATAGATTGCGTTGGTCAGAGCAAATTTATCTATTGCTTTTAACCATTCATAGTCTTTCTTTAATTCTCTGTTACAGTAATTATTACAATCCGTTTTACTAACTGCCTTTTTCTCTTTCTCGTATATTTCTTTCCGATATGCCAATGTCTGATTGTAAACAAAACGGCAACAGCCAAATGTTTTTGCAATCTGAATTCTTTGTTCGCTATTAGGATATATCCTGTATTTATATGCTTTTAACACCCACTGTCGCCACCTTTCTACCCTTGATTTTCTATATATTTTCTCAATATCTATTCTGATACATTTCCTACACTGCAGACAAAATGTCCGTCCGTCCAAAAAGTATGTTCTTTCGTAACTATTCAGTAGGTCTGCACACATGCTGCGCTGACCGTAAGAACACATAGGCCAGAAAGCAAAAATCCCATCAGCGAAGCTGATCTGGAATGGATTTTTGCTCGTAACTATGAAGGCACTGAATAGTTATGTTCTTTCCAGAAATGTTTTCGTAGATAATCCGGATATCTTTTCCAAATATGATAGGTTGTATAACTCTTCATCAGATTTACTATTTTACTGATAGACATTGTTGGTTCTGTTTCTATCATGTAATGAATATGATCTTTATCTGCCTCCATATATCTGATAATGACTTTATGCTTTTGACATATCTCATAAGAAAACTGCTTTATATCATCTGATATTTGTTTTGACATCAGCAATTTCTTTCTATACTTGCATACGAAAATAATATGATACTGTAACAAATATTTGTGTCTGTTTTTTGATTTTCACGTTCCCATAACGCAAGTATAGCACAAACCTCCACTTCCGGCTACCTTAACCCACCGTCTAAAGCCAGCGGGATTGCGGTAGCCCTATTTCAAGTCGAAATATTTGCACAACTATAACAGAAATTTTAAAAGTCCCTGACACCCGGCTGTCACATCCCGCCAGGTATCATCAAAATTCCCGGTATACCACGGATCCGCCACATCCGGCACCTTATCCGGGTTCCGCTTTCCGGCTTTAAGCTCCTTCCAGCCATCCCCGGCAAATTCCAGCATCTTATAGATCTTCTTCTCGGGATCACCGCCCGCGATCTGCGTTATATTCCGGATATTCGCCTGATCCATCCCGATCAGATAATCGAATTTCCGGTAATCCTCCCTCTCCATACATCTCGCGGTCTTTCCCGCGCAGGAGATGCCTGCCGCCGCCAGCTTCTTTCGCGTTCCTGGATGTACCGGATTTCCGGTCTCCTCATAGGAGGTCGCCGCGGATTCGATATAAAATTCAGCGGAAAGGTTGTGTTTTGCCACGAGGTCTTTAAAGTAGAACTCGGCGAGCGGGCTTCGGCAGATGTTGCCGAGGCAGATAAATAGTATTTTTATCATTGTTTTGTTTCTCCTTGTTTTGCCCCGGAATGCCCTGTTTTAGCAAGGGTTTCCGGGGTTATTGTGATATGCTCTGAAATTACAGATTGTGGCAAATCAGAGCAAGATTGAGCAAGTTGTTACTACCTGTTAGTAGTAAATTTGGTAGTAAAATGGGGTTAGATCACTACTAAGAATTTTTAATTTCAATTTGTGGCTTACACTCTTTATCTTGAATTTTTTGACGTGTTCCATCAATATGTTCTTCCCTCCAATCATTCACCATTTTGTAAACACATAAGTTCCGCTGCAAATTATCCAGAAGTTCAATCCCCACATAATTTGTGCAGGAACCTAATGCGAATGAACCTGTTGCTTTCTTTGAATTTCCGAAACATTGTTTCAGGAATCTATGACTTAACTAATGATATATTTTGTACCCTTGCCTTTTCCTTCCACTGTGATCACACCTTTTTCGCACATACCTTTCAGTATCTTTGTTGTCTTTGATTTACCAAAAGGTACATACGGTGCAACTTCGCTGATCGGCTTCAGCATCGTCTTGCTCAAAAGCTTATAAACTACAATTTCATCTTCTGTCAGATCAGCATTTTTTTCAAATATCGGAAGCACAATTTTTATAGCATTTTCCGAAACTTCAAAATCCGGTTTTATCAAAGCTTCCGCATAGAGTTGTTTTATTCTTGTAATTCCCGTTCCAAATATCTCTACGAATCCTAATCTATAAAATACATTGGCAAGATTTCTATTTCTTAAAACAGAAAGCTTTCCAAACAGATATTCTTCCTCTGTGATTCCAGACGGTAATCCACCAGGAGAAACAATTTCGATTCGATCATCAAACATCGAAACTCTGATTTGTGAATCCACATCCCATACTCTATGAATCAGAGCATTGGCGATTGCTTCTCGAAAAGCAGCTTCCGGTATTTTCTCCATTTTCTTTCGATCGGCACCTTGTATTACTTCGTATTGATAATAGTCTCTGAATACCTCGATTGCCTTTTCATATACCTCTAAAACCGATACATTTTCAAAGGTTGATCTCTTTTGAATGATACTGATATTTTCTCCGAATTTGACAATATCAATTCCGGGGAAATGATTTTTATCTGCCAAAATTCCTGCCGCATTATTGAATCCATTTACATCGTCATATAAGTTTAATGTTTTCAGCGTATCCTTATCAAAATTTTCAATCCGTACAGTTTCTTTCAGTTTACGATGTAAAATTTCAAAGGACAGTTCCTGATCTTTGCAAGGCAATTCTTCAAATCGAATGTTCTTTCCATCCAATACCAGCCTTGAAAACTCCAGAGTGTCTACTTCTATCGTTGCTGTATCATTCCGCTTGTAGGCTTTTGATTTATATAGATACGGCTTCTGAAGTCCACTTTTCACAGTAAGTTTTATCGTCTGGTCATTATTCTGTATTTCAAGCGTATAGTCCGGCTGCGGTGTAATGCTGTCATTGATTTTATTTTCAATATCCAGACAAGCTTGCTTGACATCCGGCAAACCTTTTATATTTCCATCATCATCTACACCAAAAAGAATGGTTCCGCCATCATAATTTGAAAAGGCACTGACTGTTTTTAAAAATGTGTCCGTAATCGTTTCCTTGAACTCCACTATTCTTGTTTCACGCATATCAATCGCCTCCATTTCGTTCTTATTGAATATATTATATGCAGAAATACGCAAAAAGGCAATCGTATTTTTTTACGATTGTTTTTTTGATTGTCTTATATTCATAATGTAAACTTCCTCGATAATTAACTCTCGTCTCTGAACGGCGAGGATGCCAAGCGGAGCGTCGGAAAAAGCTGAAGCTGTTGGATATCAATTCCGAGGAAGAAATCAAAGAGCCGCTTCTTCCTAAGAAAGAGGAAATCCCCAGCATGATCCCGGCTGAAGTTGGTCTGGCATACTGCAACAAGCTTTTCTTTTTGGAAAAGCAGTTCCGTGACCTTACTCCGGAAGAGAGAAAAGACAGACGTCAGGAAACAGAAATGCCGGTATGGGAAAGCTTTTATGCATGGTTGGAACAACTCAATCCTGTAAAAAGAAGCAAGCTGGAAAAAGCTGAATATTACGGGTACTTTTACACCACTTGTCCGGATTGAGGGATTCTTCCGCAATTATCCGTTTCTATCTTCCTATATTGACTAAAATGTAGTACAATCAGCGTAGCAAGGTAAAGGTCAAACCACTCGCCTTTCACTAAAACCATTTTTAGTGCATACTTGAGAAAACCAATAGATTTTTTCAAGGAGGACTAAAGACTATGGATCAGTGTACCCACGAAGTCCGTGC
>NZ_JAVYJB010000022.1:0-45585 GCF_032490495.1 Pilosibacter fragilis
GATTGTCAATAAAAATGGGGTATTCATTGATACTCACGTCAGGTACAGAACAATATCTGATAACCTGTCGAAACAAGAATATAAATTTTTACTGACAACTACCTTGACAATCAGCGTAAGAAACTCCCCTCCCACCTCCTCCATAGCACAGTATCGAACCGTCCTCGCAATATATAATATAATTCAAACTCATTTTGAAATCAACGGCATTATTTGTGCCAATTCAATTATTTATTGATTTCAACTTGATATTTCCTTTTAATTCGATTATTATTTGATTATGAACAGTGCAAAACACCTTGGAGGATACACTATGGAGAAAAAGATTGGCATTACTCTTGCCACCTACAGAAAAGATAAGAAGATGTCACAGATAGAACTTGCAGACAAACTTCGCAACTATGGTATTAACGTATCGAATGCAGCTATCAGTGCTTGGGAAAAGGATATCAGCTCACCGAATGCACATCAGTTCCTTGCGCTCTGCAAGATATTAGGCATTACTGACATCTATAATGAGTTCATCGGATTCAATCCGGATGACCCATTGGCAAAGCTGAATGAAGAAGGAAAAGAAAAAGCTCTGGAATACATCAGCTTGCTCCTGCTCTCTGAACAGTTCCAAAAGAAAGAAACTACCATTATTCCTTTCCGCAGACCTATCAAATGGTCCATTCTTTCGGCATCAGCCGGCACCGGTGAATTTCTTGATGATGAAAACTTTGAGATTATTGAAGTGGGCGAAGAAGTTCCGGAAGAAGCAGACTTTGGACTGGCAATCAATGGTGACAGTATGGAGCCTCGCTACCATGACAATCAAGCTGTATGGGTACAGCAGACTAATTCTTTAAGCAATGGCGAGATAGGTATCTTTAATCTTGATGGTATGACCTACTGCAAACAACTCAAGGATGATAAGGACGGAGTATACCTCGTATCTCTTAATAGCAAGTACGAACCTATTAAGGTTACTGATGAAAGCTCCTTTAAAATTTTTGGTCGAGTTCTGAATTAGAGACCATATTATTGGACAGATATTCATTTAGAATTAGACCATAGGCTGACGCACCCTGCCTCAGCCACAACATTGTTGTGAATGGAGTGATTCGATGGAAATAAAAGACACTGGATACTGCAAGACCAAGAAAGAAGTGCCGTCTTCACCTAATAATTTATTACTCTTCCGCCAGCAAGCAAACATTTCACAGGATAGACTGGCAGAAGCAGTTGACTGTAGCCGGAGAACTATCGGCTATATTGAAAAAGGAGTTCATGACCCATCCGTACAGATGGCATACCGAATTTCAAATTATTTTAAAGTAGCTCTCCCTGTTCTCTTCCCCGATTTGAATGAGAAGCCTGACGAGCAGGAAGGCGCACATCATGAAACGTAACTATCAAATCATAGCTGTCGACTTTGATGGCACCTTATGTTTTAGTAAGTGGCCCGATTGTGGTGAACCCAATCAAGCACTTATCAATTATCTAAAAAAATGGAAATCTGATGGCAATAAGTTCATCCTCTGGACCTGCCGAATCGGCGAAGATCTATCTAATGCTGTCGCTTGGTGTCAGGAACACGGACTTGAATTCGATGCAATCAATGACAACCTTCCGGAAATTGTGGATTACTATGGTAGTAATAGCAGGAAGATTACCTGCGACTGGTATATTGATGACCGAAATATGCAAATGCCTGCAAATTCAAACATCCCTGAAGCAGGATGAGACTTCCCTCATAAAAGTCTCATCTTGCTTTGGAAATGCAATACTACAACTAATAATCACTTTACCGTCAAATGGTTTTCAAATATAACTTACCGTTTTTCCAACTTGGTTCTAATATATCAGCCACCGTATCACAATGGTCTTTAAGCATTTGGAAAGATTTTTGTAACTCTATTATTTCAATATCATTGCTAATATTACTCAGTAATTCTCGAGATGCAAAAATAACTGCTTTATATTTTGCTCTACTAATAATAACGTTTAATCTGCATTTGTCATATATGAATGCCTCTTCAGCAGATATGGCATCATCATTTCCTAATACATAGCCTGAAATAATTAAATCTCTTTCTTGCCCCTGGAATCTCTCTACAGTATCTACTGCTCCATTAATAATTGCCTTTATTTCCGAATCGTTATAACTGCCTAATAATATCACTTTAAACATGTCAAACAATTTCTTTCTTATAGCAGTCCTTTGTGCAGTATGAGGTATAACTATACCAACTCCCTCTTCAAAAAACTTTCTAAAATCATTTCCAAATCTCCTTATACCACAATTCCAAACTTCCAAAACCATTTCCGTCACTTTATCAATCTCAAAATTGTTTTTCTGACTGGATAGACCATCATCATATGATTACTTCCTATTAGGAACACTGTAAATACAAGGCTTTTTGGAGCCTGCAAACCAGAAAAAATAATATTTGATCTATCACATTACGCAAAAAGCCGTCCGGCATGAGAAACGGGCGGCTTTTTTGCGTGGATAGACGGAAAGGAGGCACAAAAATAACCACAAAATTTTAGCGCTCAAATTTGTGCAACTTTAACGAAAAGGAGGATCGTAAATGGCCGATGAAAAATTGAATACGAGCCCTGCGGAGAATATTTCCCCGGAGGCCGCCGAGCCTATCGCCACACCCGAACAGGCCGCAGTATCTGAGCCCCAGCAGGAACAGACCGGGCCTGCTATACCTGAGCCCGGCGATGTGGTTGTGTCCTTTGACAAAATCAATGAGCTTATGGCGGAAAAGAGACAGAACGCCCGCGCCGAAGTCGAAAAGGCGGAAACGCCCGAAACGCCGCAACCCGCCAATACGGAGGAACCGAAAAAGCCGCGCCGTGGCCGTCCGCCGAAAGCGGAAAAGGCTGCGACTGAAAATCAGAAAGCGGAGAAATCGGCTGGGGCCCACAAGGGCCGCCCACCCAAGGCGGATAAGGCGGCCCCTGACAAGCCCAAGCCGTCCAAACGAGACAAAGTGTCCCGAAGTGACGGAAAGGCCCCGGATGCCAAGGAGCCCGTAAAGCCCACACAGGATACGGCACCGAAGGAAGCTGCTGTGGAACAGACGGCTCCCGCGCCGACCACACCTCCACGCCCGGTTGAGGAAGGCAAGCTGGTTTATCTGAAACTTTCCGAGGTTCATCCATTTCACACATTCCGTCCGCACCCCTTTAAGGTACGGGACGATGCGAAGATGCAGGAAATCGTTGCTTCTATCCGCATAAACGGTGTAATGGTTCCCGGTCTTGCCCGCCCGGAGAAAGATGGAAACGGCTACGAAATTGTAGCGGGCCATCGCCGTACCCACGGTAGCGAGCTGGCCGGGTTGGATGAAATGCCCTTTATCGTCCGTGAAATGACCGACCACGAAGCGGTACAGGCCATGAAGGACAGCAACAAGCAGCGTGACGGGATGCTCCCCAGCGAATTGGCCGCGCTGCTGGAACTCGAGGTTGAGGACATCAAGCATCAGGGCGGGCGGCTGAAAGGTGTTGCGGAAGGCGATGTCGGGAAACGCTCGGTTGAGATTGTAGGCGAGGCGCATGAAATGAACTATAAAAAGGTCATGCGCTACTTGCGGCTCAACTCCCTTGTGCCGGAGCTTCTGGATAAGGTAGACGATAAAAAGATGGGCTTCATGCCTGCCGTGGAGCTTTCCTACATCAAACCGAAAAATCAGAGGCTTATTGCTGTTTCCATTGACGGGGAGCAGGCTTCGCCCTCGCTGGCCCAGGCTAAACGGCTCCGGGAGCTGGATAAGGAAGGCAAGCTCAACGGCGATGTCATTGACGGTATCTTATCAGAACAGAAAAAGGAGGATCGAGGCGTGATTATTTCTACTGCGGAACTGGAAAAGTATTTTGGCAAGGAGGTCACTCCCGCCAAAATGAAAGAACAGATTATGTCCCTGCTGGATGACTGGAAAGAAAAACAGCCGCCGGAGCTGGCAAAAGCCCCGAAAAAGCAGGAACTTGACAAGTAACAACTTCGAGACACTTTGTCCCGAGGGCCCCGCCTTCGCGCAGAGGCTCTGGTGGTATATATCCCCCGTCGCCGCCTGTTTTTTAGTACAGCCGGGAGTGGGCCGTCAAGGGTGCAGCGCACCGCCGTTTTCGGCGGCTCGCCCTTGACGGTCTGCCCCGGCTGTGCTATTTCCCGGCAAGCGGCGGGGGTATATCCTCCAGAGCCGCCCCCTTTCCCAAGACTGGGAAAGGGCGTGGGGTTTGGGTTGAACTTTCTTATTAAAATATCGGAGGTATGAACGATGAAACGACCCCTTGCTTATATCACCGCTGCATGGCTCGGCGGCGATAGTGAAAACGCAGAACTGGCGGCGCAGTATTGCCGCACCGTGTATGAGGCAGGCTTTTCTCCTATTTGCCCGCCCCTGTACTTGCCCCTGTTTCTCAATGATGCTGTTCCCGAGGAGCATAAAAGCGGCATCGACATGAGCCGTGACCTGCTCCGCCGTTCTCATGTGCTGGTTGTCTGCGGACACAGTATGACCGAAGCCATGAAAAATGATATTGCCGTGGCCCAGCGGCTGGGAATTACGGCAACAACCCTTGAGGGCATCCTGACCGTCAAGGGACAGGGCCGCCGCTGATGGCGACCCTGTTTGAAGCCTACGTTACCAATGCGGAGAAGTACAGCGAGGGCCAGCTTGTGGGTGAAACACTGAAATTTCCCACAACCGCCCAGGAGGTGGAGGCTCTCTTGAAACGGATCGGCGTGGATGGCGTCCGCTATCAGGAAATTTTTATTACCTCTTTCGATGGGGATGTGCTGGGGCTCTATGACCATTTGAGCGAGTATGAAAATCTGGATGAGCTTAATCATCTGGCCTGCCTGCTTTCCGAGCTTACCTCATCGGAGCTGGAAACACTGGAGGCCGTCCTCGACAGCGGCGATCACTGTTCTTCGGTGCGGGACATCATCAATCTGACACAAAATCTGGACTGTTACGGTTTTTACCCCGGCGTATCTGATGAAGAAACGCTGGGGCGTATTTATGTGGACGATCTGGAAATGTTGGATGTGCCGGATCAGGTAAAACCGTATTTCGATTATGAGGCGTATGGCCGGGATGCCTGCATCCACGAAAACGGCCATTTTGCCCCGGGCGGCTATGTTGTCAAAGAAAGCGATCATTTCGTGGAAGTGTATCACGGCTTGCAGGATATTCCCAAGGAGCATAAGGTATTCTCTTTCCCGAAGCTCTCTATCCGGGAGCAGATGGCGGCTTATCAGGAAATCATAGACGGTTCTTCTTTGGAGGGCTACCGCCAAATGCAGAAAAAAGACCGTGGGGATCGGTAATGGCACTTCGAGACAAATTGTCCCAAGGAAGGAGGCGGTGTAACTGATTGATGAAGATATTTCCCGGCGCACGATAGCCATATCTGTAAAAACGACCAAGCTGACGGCGCGGGGACTGGCGTATGTGCTGGGCATGGTGGGTCGGAAGATCCGCAAGGCATACCGTGGGCGGCAAGTACCACATGGCAAACAAAGTGTGCGAAAGCTCATGGCCCACGGCACAGCCACAAACAGCATTGAGCTATCCGGGGATGCCAAGTCCTTTGACCGCGTGGCCCGGAAATGGAATGTGGACTATGCGTTCTATAAAACCGGGCCGGACAAATACCTGCTGTTTTTCAAGGCTGGACAGGCAGACGCAATGACCGCCTGCTTTTCTGAGTATTCCCGGAAGGTGTTAAGCAAAGCAAAATCAAACCGTGTTCCCATCCGGGAACAACTGCAACAGGCGGCAGATCAGCTTTCCAAAGAAAAGCCGAAACAAAAAGAACGTGCAAAGGAGGTGGCCCATGAGGACAGATAAGATCAGAAAATATCTCATCCCAAACATTCCCTATCTGTTCATCCTGTGGGCGTTCCTCAAGCTGGGAACGGCCTACCGGCTGGCGGAGGGTAACGATTTTGCACATAAGCTCATCGGGCTGGGCCAGACGATTGGCCCGGCCTTTGCTGACTTTGCACCCGGTCTTGCTCCGCTGGATTGGCTTGTTGGTATTGTAGGCGCAGTTGGTTTCCGGCTGCTGATCTATTTCAAAAGCAAGAACGCTAAGAAGTTTCGGCGGGATGCAGAATACGGCAGCGCCCGGTGGGGAACGGAAAAAGACATCAAACCGTTTGTTGATCCGAAGTTTGAAAACAACGTGATTTTGACCGGGACAGAGTTTCTCACGATGAACACCCGTCCGAAAATCCCCGCAAATGCCCGAAACCTGAATTGCTGCATTATCGGCTCGTCCGGCTCCGGCAAAACCCGCTTCTGGCTTACGCCCCAGCTTTTACAGGCTCATTCCTCTTATGTGGTGGTCGATCCGAAAGGTGGTGTGCTGGGACAGGTCGGGGGTTTCCTGCAAAAACGCGGGTACAAAATCAAGGTATTCAACAGCATAGATTTTTCAAAATCCATGCACTATAACCCGCTGGCGTATATCCGCAACGAGGCCGATATTCTGAAATTCGTGGATGCTCTGATTTCCAACACAAAGGGCGAAGGCAAGGAAGGCGATCCATTCTGGACGAAATCGGAAACGCTTTTGTACTGCGCCCTGATTGCCTACATCATTTTCGAGGGGCCTGCCGAGGATCGGAACATGAACACCCTTGTGGATATGATTTCTGGCATGGAGGTCAAGGAGGATGACGAGGATTTTATGAACGCGGTGGACTATATGTTTGCCGGGCTCGAAAAGCGCAAGCCGGATTGCTTCGCGGTCAAACAGTATAAAAAGTACAAATTGGCCAGCGGCAAGACGGCAAAAAGCATTTTGATTTCCTGCGGCGCGCGACTGGCTCCCTTTGACATCCCGCAGCTTCGTGAGGTCATGGCCTATGACGAATTGGAGCTTGACCGCATCGGAGATCGGAAAACGGCGGTATTCTTCATTATTTCCGATACCACGCAGACCTACAACTTTTTAGTGGCACTTGCATTTTCGCAGATGTTCAACCTCCTGTGTGAACGTGCGGACAATGTTCACGGTGGCCGCCTGCCGCACCATGTACGGGTGCTGTGGGACGAGGCAGCCAACACGGGACAGGTGCCCCAGCTCGAAAAGCTGGTCGCGGTTATCCGCTCCCGCGAGGTGAGTCTTTGCCTGCTGTATCAGCAGTTGGCACAGTGCAAGGCCATTTACGATAAACACGCTGAGACAATCCTCGGCAACATGGACAGTGTGGTGTTCCTCGGTGGCCGCGAAGCCAGCACCATCAAGGAAATATCCGAGAACTGGCTGGGAAAAGCCACAATCAGTATGCAGACCGACAGCCGCTCCCGTGGTCAGTCGGAAAGCTACAGTCAAAATACCCAGCGGCTGGGCCGGGAACTGATGACCCCAGCCGAACTTGCAACCATGCCGGGAGATAAATGTATTTTGCAGCTTCGGGGCCTGCCCCCGTTCTTTTCTCCCAAGTATGATCTGAAACGGCATCCGAACTACCGCTATACGGCGGAGGCCGATAAACAGAAAAACGCTTTTGACCTCGACAGGCTCATTAACCGCCGCAGGCGGCCCGGTCTGAACGAGGCGTGTACGATGTATGAGGTGACTGTGCCGGACGATGCACTCACGGAAGAGGACGAGGACATCCTCAACTATGATGACATCGACGATCCAGACGCCTTTGCATAAATGCTTCGAGACAAAGTGTCCCGAAGTTTGTAACCTGCCGCCTGCATGGGCGGCTTTTTTGTTACCGGAAAAATCCCGGAGAAATGGAGGCTTATATGGCATTTTTCTCATCTGCAATCGACACTTTACAGACCCTCGTTATCGCTCTCGGCGCTGGCCTTGGCGTATGGGGTGTGGTCAATCTGCTGGAGGGCTACGGCTCGGATAACCCAGGCTCCAAGTCCCAGGGCATGAAGCAGCTCATGGCGGGTGGCGGCATCATCGTCATTGGCACTACACTGATCCCTCTGCTGTCTGGCCTGTTTTAAGGTAGGCGCTTATGGATTTTCTCACCGACTGGCTCACAAACTGGCTCAAAGAGCTTCTGATTGGCGGGATCATGGGAAACCTCGAAGGTCTTTTTGATACCGTCAATACCCAGGTCGGAGAGATTGCGGCACAGGTAGGGACTACCCCGGCGGCGTGGCACGCCGGGGTTTTCTCCCTGATCCGACAGCTTTCCGAAACGGTGATCCTGCCGATTGCCGGAATGGTGCTGACCTTTGTTGCCACTTATGAGCTCATACAGATGCTTTTGGAAAAGAACAATATGCACGAGGTTGACGTTGCGAACCTCTATAAATGGATGTTCAAAACAGCCTGTGCAATCTTAATCCTGTCAAATACATTCAATATCGTCATGGCTGTGTTCGATGTGTCGCAGAGCGTTATCGCGCAGGCAGGCGGGCTCATTCAAGGCTCCACCGATGTTTCGGCGGATATGCTTGCCGAATTGGAAACCTCGCTGGAGGCGATGGACTTGGGGCCGCTTTTGGGGCTGTGGCTGCAGTCTGCACTCATTGGCTTCACGATGAAAGCAATGGGGATTATCATTTTCGTTTTGGTGTATGGCAGGATGCTGGAAATCTATCTGCTGACCAGTCTGGCCCCCATCCCCGTTGCTACGCTTTCCAACCGGGAGCTTGGCAGCACCGGGCAAAACTACATCAAGTCCCTGTTTGCCGTGGGCTTTCAAGGGCTGCTGATCCTTGTATGTGTTGCAATTTACGCGGTGCTCATTCAAGGCATCGCAACAAGCGACGATCCCATCGGGGCGATTTGGGGAACTGTGGGCTACACGGTTTTGCTTTGCTTCATGCTCTTTAAGACCGGGAGCATTGCCCAGCGTATCTTTGGCGCTCATTAACAGGAGGAGGTGCTTATGCCGAGAAGATACGGGGCGGATGGAACGCGCTTATGGAATGGAAAAACGCCGGAGGAGTTTACTGAGGCGGACGCTTACCGCTTTATGGCGGAAACAGAAGCCGTCCTGCAAAGAAAAGAGCTGATGGACGACCCCGCTCAGCCTGCTCCGGCAAGTGGAAAGGAGGAATTTTATCTGAGTAAGAAAGACGATGTGTTGCTGACCCCGGAGCAGATTGCTGCGGAGGAACGGCGCTGGCTGTTTGATGCTCCCATCGCGGAGCTTGCAGAAGTCAAGGGCGTTAGCATTGATGAGGCAGTAAAAATGCGGACAGATGCTGTCTTGCAGGAGGCGGTTGTTCCGATCACGGTATCTGTCCGCCCGATTGAGCCGCAGGGAAAACTGATCGGCTTCGCCAGCGTCAATTTTGGCGGTGTGGTCATCGACGATTTTAAGGTTGTGGACGGGAAAAACGGGATTTTCCTCGGCGCTCCCTCTAAACCCGATCTTGCCAGCCGGACGGGATACCGGGCTACGGTTCGGATTCCTGACCGCGCCACACAGGAGCGGATCAATGCGGCTGGTGTGGAGGCGTATCATGCGGCGGTGGAACAGCTTGTTGCACGGGCCCAGGCGGTACGGCCTGCCCCGATCAAGGAGCAGATGGCCGAGGCCGCGAAACAAGCTGGAAAAGAAAATGCCGCCCGGCCTGCACCTGCCAAAGCAAAGGAGGCCCGCAATGACCGATAGCCGCACTTTGGGACAAAGTGTCCCGAAGGAGGGCTTGTTTCTCATGGACGGCATCGAGGGCCTGCGTTCTTTGCCAAAACATAGCGTGGATATGCTGCTGACTGATCCGCCCTACGGCACAACCCGGAATTATTGGGATGTGCCCCTGCCGCTCCCGGAGCTGTGGGAGGCGGTGAAATGGGCGGTCAAGCCGAATGGCGCAGTGCTGTTTTTCGCACAGTGCCCCTTTGACAAGGTGCTGGGCGCATCCAACCTCGCCATGCTCCGCTATGAGTGGATTTGGTACAAGGAGCGCGGAACGGGCTTTCTCAATGCAAACCGGGCTCCACTGAAAAAGTCCGAGAATATCTTGGTGTTTTACCAGAAGTCCCCGGTCTACAATCCGCAGTTTACTTATGGCAAGCCTTATGCCCGCGTACATTCCAGAAGCGGTACAAGCTCCAACTATGGAAAATTTGAACGGCAGGGATCGGAGTCCAACGATGGCCGCCGCTATCCCGGAAATGTACTATTTGTGCCTACGGTGTCCGGCGGCATCCACCCCACGCAGAAGCCCGTGGAGCTCTCTGCGAGTATCTGATCCGCACCTATACCCATCCCGGAGAACTGGTCGCGGACATTTGCGTTGGCTCCGGCACAACCGCGATTGCAGCCATCAACACAGAACGCCGCTTTGTATGCTTTGAAACGGCCCCGTCCTTTTATGCCGCCGCCAGTGAGCGCATCCGTGCGGCGCAGGCAGTAAAAAGCTCCGGCGAGAAAGGAGTGTAATTATCCAGCAGTATTCTATCATTTACGCCGATCCCCCTTGGCGCTACTCGGCTAAGAAAGTGCAGGGCGCGGCGGAAAATCATTATCCCACTATGAGCATTGAGGATTTATGTGCGTTGCCTGTGGCTGATCTTGCAGCCCCGGACAGCGCACTCTTTTTATGGGCTACTTTCCCGCAGCTCCCGGAGGCGCTCCGGCTGATCGAGGCTTGGGGCTTCACCTACAAAAGCGTTGCTTTCGTCTGGCTGAAAAAGAACAAGAAGGCGGATAGCTGGTTTTACGGCCTTGGCTTCTGGACAAGGGGCAATGCAGAAATCTGCCTGCTGGCAACCAAGGGACATCCAAAGCGGCAGGCTGCCAACATTCATCAATTCATCATTTCCCCGATTGAAGCCCATAGCAAAAAGCCGGACGAGGCCCGCGCCAAAATCATTTCCCTGATGGGCGATCTGCCCCGCGTGGAGCTCTTTGCCAGGCAGACCCCGCCCGGCTGGGCTGTATGGGGAAATGAAGTAACACCAACCATCCCGGACTTTGGGACACATTGTCCCGAAGTACAGAAAGGAGTGTGATCTATGCCCTATGTAAACGTACCAAACGATTTATCCAAAATCAAAACAAAGATGGCTTTCAACCTCACCAAACGCCAGCTTGTCTGCTTCGGCAGCGCGGGCGCAGTGGGGATTCCGGCCTATCTGCTAACCCGTGGCACCCTCGGCAATACCGGGGCGATGTTTCTCATGCTGGGAATTATGCTCCCGGCGTTCCTGCTGGCCATGTATGAAAAGGACGGCTTACCCTTTGAAAAGGTGGTGCGGAATATCATCCGGGCCAAGTTTCAAAGGCCGGGGATCAGGGCCTACCGAATCGAAAACATTTATGCGCCCTTTGTCGGGCCGGGCGCTGGAAAGGAGGATGTGATTGAAAAACGCAAAGAAGAAAAACGGAGCCGCCGCCAAGGGTAAAGGCCGGGCGCCCCTGTCTGCCCAGCAGACAATCCCGTATCTGTCCATGCACCCGGACGGTGTGTGCAAGCTCCCGGGCGGGCTCTATACAAAAACCGTGGAATATGAGGACATCAATTACTCCGTGGCCTCCACCGAGGATCAGACTGCCATATTCAGCGGATGGAGCTCATTCCTCAACTACTTTGACAGCTCGCTGCCGTTCCAGCTTTCCTTTATCAACCGCCGTTCCCATTCCCGCAGCCGCTATCAAGTCAATATCCCGAAAGCGGATGACAACTATAACAGCGTCCGGGATGAGTTTACCGGGATGCTGAAAAATCAGATTGCCAAAAGCAATAACGGCATTGAACGCTCAAAATACATCACCTTTGGCATACCCGCCGAGGGGATTGCGGAGGCACGGCCCCGTCTGGAGCGTGTGGAGGCCGATGTCATGGGAAACTTTAAGCGACTGGGCGTTCCCTCGGAGCCGATGGACGGACAGGCCCGCCTTGCGCTGCTTCATAGCCAGATGCACCCGGGGAGCCGTGAGGCGTTCCGCTTTTCGTGGAAAGACATCCCGCAGACCGGGCTCGGCACAAAAGACTTTATTGCCCCGGACAGTCTCGACTTCCGCCAGTCCCGCACATTCCGCATCGGCCAGTATTGGGGCGCGGTGTCCTACTTACAGATTATGGCATCGGAGCTTTCGGATAAGCTGCTGGCGGAAATCTTGGAGCTGGATGCGGAAATGACTGTGACCATGCACATTCAGACCGTGGATCAGCTCAAGGCAATTAAGACCATCAAGGGGAAAATCTCGGACATCGGAAAAATGAAAGTAGAGGAACAGAGAAAGGCTGTGCGCTCCGGCTATGACCCGGATATTCTTCCCCCTGACCTGATCACATTCAGCAAGGACGCAGCGGAGCTTTTGGCTGATTTGCAATCCCGCAATGAGCGAATGTTTCTGCTGACCTTTACGGTGGTAAACCTTGCCCCTACTCGCCAGCGGCTGGAAAACGATGTGTTTACCGTGGGCGGCATCGCGCAGAAATACAACTGCGCTCTGCGCCGTCTGGACTGGCAACAGGAACAGGGCTTTGTTTCCTCGTTGGCCCTTGGTTACAACGAGGTAGAAATCCAGCGCGGTATGACCACCAGCTCCACAGCCATCTTTATTCCTTTTATGACAAGGGAGCTCCGCATGGCTGGGCAGGCCCTCTACTATGGCATGAACGCACTTTCCCACAATGTCATCATGGCTGACCGCAAAAAGCTGAAGTCGGCAAACGGGATGTATTTGGGTTCTACGGGCTCCGGCAAGAGCTTTGCCGCAAAGCGCGAGCTTTTGAATGTGTTTCTCACCATCCCGCAGGATCGGATCATTGTGGTTGACCCGATGGGCGAATATGCGCCGCTGGTGCGAAGGCTGGGCGGCCAGGTGATTGAGATTGCCCCGGACAGTCCGCACCACCTCAATCCGATGGATGTAGAGCTCAATATGGCCGCCGGAGAAAGCCCGCTTTCCATGAAGGCGGATTTTCTTTTGTCCCTATGCGAGCTGGTGGTCGGCGGCAAGGAAGGCTTGCAGCCCATTGAAAAGACGGTCATTGACCGCTGTGTGCGTTTGGTGTACCGGGAACAGGCGCTCGGACTGGAAACTGCAAAAACACCGCTGTTGCAGGATTTGTACGAAGAGCTCTTACGCCAGCCGGAGCCCGAAGCCCGGCGCGTGGCAACTGCCTTAGAGCTTTATTGCACAGGCTCCCTCAATCTCTTTAACCATCCTACCAACGTCAAGACGGACAGCCGTGTGGTGTGCATCGTTCTGAAAAACATGGGCGAAAACCTTAGAAAGATTGCAATGCACATCACAAATGAGTTTGTTTCGCAGGCGGTGGATCAGAACTTCCACGAGGGTGCGGCGACTTGGTGCTACTTTGACGAGTTTCATATCCTGCTCCGTGATCCGCTGACAGCCAGCTACTTTGTGGCAGTCTGGAAAATGCTGCGTAAAAAAGGATGTGTGCCGTCTGCTTTGACGCAGAACGTCAAAGACCTTTTGGCCAGCCGGGAAATCGAGAACATTCTGGACAACACGGATTTTATGATTCTGCTTTCGCAGGCGCAGAGTGACCGTACCATTCTGGCAAAACAGCTCGGTATTTCCGAGCATCAGCTTTCCTATATCACACACAGCAATTCCGGTGAGGGGCTGTTGTTCTATGGAAATGTAACCATTCCGTTTGTGGATCGGTTCCCTCGCGGAGAAATCTATGACCTGCTGACTACCCGCCCGGAGGATATGAAGAATGAAACGAAAAACGAATAAGACCAAGGAGGAGGCTTGGTCGCAGACCGCCCACGCCCCTGACGGGGAACAGCCCGGGCCGGAGGCTTCCGACACTTCGGGACAAAGTGTCCCGAAGTCCAAGTTCCGCAAAAAGAGCCAGCAGGAACAGGCTGCGGCGGCAAAGCTCCGTATGGAGTCCCAAGGCGAAAAGCTGGAACAGGCCCGGGAGAAGCTGGCAAAACAAAAGCCGCCGAAAAAGCCCGGCCCGGTAAAACGCATAGGCCGTGTTGCCAGTGGTTCCGTTCACAGCTTCGTGCATGGCAAGATTTTTGAAGTGGAACAGGAAAATGTCGGCACAGAAGGCGCACACCGTTCTGAGCTTGTGGGAGAAACCGCGCTGCGGCACGGCTCCCGCTTTGTGCGCCGTAAAGTCCGGGAACATCCGGCAAAAGTGGTACGCAAGGCCGAGGCCCGCTATACCAAATACACGGCGGACTACCATTTTCACACCGCCGCACAGGAGCACCCGGAGCTGACGAAAAATGCCCTTACCCGCTACTGGCAGAAGCAACGGCTCCGCAGGCAATACCGCAAGCAGGCAAAGGAGGCTGCAAAGGAGGCTGCAAAGCAGGGCGCGGCTGCGGCTGGGAAAACTGCCACAGCCACAGAACGCCTGACTGCCCGGGCAGTGGAATTTGTCAAAAGTCATCCCGCAGGTGCCGTGATTGCGGTGCTCTGTGTGTTACTCCTGTTTGCTATGCAGTCCTGTTCCTCTACCATGCTTATGCTGGGGAACGCCGGGGCCGGTGCATTAGGAGCCAGCACCTATCCTTGCGAGGATCGTGATATGCTGGCCGCCGAAGCCGCCTATTGTGCGCTGGAAGATGATTTACAGCATTATCTGGACACCTATGAAAGCACCCATGACTATGACGAATACCACTTCGATCTGGACGAAATCGAACATGATCCCTATGTGCTTCTTTCTCTTTTGTGTGCGCTCCATGAGGGACAATGGACAATAGACGAGGTACAGGGAACGCAGCAAATGCTGTTTGACCGCCAGTACATTCTCACGGAGGATGTAGTGGTGGAAACCCGGTATCGCACGGAAACCGACACATGGACGGACGAGGACGGCAACTCCCATACGGACACCTATCAGGTGCCTTACGACTATTACATCTGTACGGTCACGCTGGAGAACTTTGATTTATCCCATGTGCCCGTATATGTCATGGGCGAGGAGCAGCTTTCACGGTATGCCATCTATATGGCAACGCTGGGAAACCGCCCCGATCTGTTCCCGGATTCTCCCTATGTGAATAAGTACATTACCGGGAAACCCGGTGATTACGAAGTGCCCGGAGAATATCTGGACGATGAAACCTTTGCCGCGATGCTTGCCGAAGCGCAGAAATACATCGGCTATCCCTATGTGTGGGGCGGCAGTTCTCCCGCCACTTCCTTTGATTGCTCGGGGTACGTTTCGTGGGTTATCAATCACTCCGGCTGGAATGTGGGCAGGCTGGGAGCCCAGGGGCTCTATAACATCTGTACGCCGACCAGTTCTCCCAAACCCGGTGATCTGGTGTTCTTCAAAGGCACCTATGACACGCCGGGCGTGAGCCATTGCGGGATTTATGTCGGTGACGGGAAAATGCTGCATTGCGGAGATCCCATCGGCTACGCAAATTTGAATACAAGCTACTGGCAATCTCATTTTTACGCCTACGGGCGTTTACCGTGACAGGAGGTTTTGAAATGGCAACTACCAAAAGCATGAAAATTCAGGCCGAGATTGATAAGGTCAAGGCCAAAATCAGTGAACAGCAGGCCCGGCTCAAGGAGCTGGAGCAGAAAAAGCTGGAGGCGGAAAACAGCGAGATCGTGGACATTGTGCGCGGTATGAGCATTTCCCTTACGGAGCTCCCGCTGCTGTTTGAAAAGCTGAAGGACGGAGGTACTTTGGGACAAAGTGTCCCGAAGTCCGAAGAAGAAAAGGAGGAAAACTGAATATGAAACACTTTCGTATGTTGGCGGCGGGGCTTTGCTCCGCCGTTCTTTTATGCGGCTTTGCAATCCCGGCCTATGCCTATTCGGACGGCGGGAATGAGGAACCGCCTGTTGTGGAAGAAACTCCGGCCCCGGAGCCAGCGCCTACCATTACCCCGGGCGAGGGCTTTTCGGAGGATGGAAACCTTGTGACCCGCGATCTGCTCTACGATGCTGCAACCAACAAACAGTTCATCACGGTGGAAACCAGCGGCGGCAACACCTTTTACATTGTCATTGACTATGACAAGCCTGTGGACGAGGACGGCGAACAGTATCACACCTACTTTTTGAACATGGTGGATGAAGCCGATCTGCTGGCGGCACTGGAGGCCGCTGGCGGAGAACTTCCGGCCTGCTCCTGCACAGAAAAATGTGCGCCCGGAGCCATCCATACGGATTGCGAGGTCTGCGCGGTCAACATGACCGAGTGTGCTGGCACAGCTCCCGAACCCGCTCCGGTGACGGAACCTGCGGAGGAGCCGGAACCCGAGCCCCAGCAGAAAAGTAATACCGGGACGCTTCTGCTGATTTTGGCAGTGGCTGTTCTGGGCGGCGGTGCAGGCTGGTACTTCAAAATCTACCGCCCGAAGCATGAAAAAGCTGCTGTACCCGAAGAGGATTACAGTGAGGAACTGGCTGATTATGACGATCCCGAGGACGATGGGCCGCCTTGGGACGAGGACGATACCGAAAGCGAGGATAATGAATGAGATTTACCAACAACCCCTATGAGGGATTTATGAAAGAAAAAAGTTACTTTAAGGGTGTGCCGCCCAGCCTGCCGCCGAAGGGCTCCCGCTGTGACGGCTGCCCTTACTGGCGCGGGATCGGCTGCGTGTTCTGCTACCGGGAGCAGCTTAAACCACCGGGCAACGGGAGGTGATACTGTGGGCCGAGAACTGACCCGGACAGAAAAAGCGGCAATCCGCAGGCTGGTGTCAAAATGGTGTGCCAACTATGACCGGGACTGCGGCTGCCTGCCGCTGGATTGCGAGTGCTATATGTTTGGGAAATGCTGGACGGGGGCTTATTGCCGCTACTTCCGCGAGGCAGTTCTGCCCCTTGATCCGGCGCTGGAGGTTGCGCTGCTGGCAGAAGGGCCAAGGCCGGATTTCAAGGCTTGCCCGGTATGCGGCAGAGCCGTGGCTCCTGATGGACGGCAAACCTATTGTTCGGCGGCCTGTGCAAAGGCGGCACACCGCAGACAGCAGCGGGAATATATGCGGAAAAAACGGGGCTGATGTGTTGACAATTAGGACATCCAAAACCCGCCTGTGACAAGGCTTTTTAAGACCCTTTTCTGCGGGAGGCGTATATTTCTACGTCCGGCCCTGTTTCCGTGAGATGCTGTCAACATTTTAGCTGCCGGGGCTTTGGGACAATTTGTCCCAAAGTTCCGGCTTTTGTGGAAGGAGGTACTATGCCGAAATATTATCCGATCAATGAAGAAGCCGCAAAGCGGGCAAAGGATATGAACAGCTTTTCCGACTATCAGCCGGGCTCCGCTACGGCGGGCTACCGGGCAATGGTCGATGAAGCGTATGCAGCGGCGGAACGCCAGAAAGCCCGTGTCGATCCCATGTACCATGATAAGATTGACGCTCTGGTGGATCGCTATGCCCGGAAACTTGCGGAAAATCTGAATGAACGCAATGTGATTGATGCCCGGGTGCCCTCTATTCTGATCTCCGGGGGCGGCAACTTCCCTGTGGCAAAGAAGCACAAGCAGAACGCCGCCCGGGATCGCAACTATGGAGAGTATGCAGAGATTTCAAAGCTGCTTGATAAAATCCGCTCTGTTGGTATGGGCGGGATCAGCGCAGACGATGATCTTGCCGTGGAAAAACTGACAAAAAAGCTGGAGGGGCTGGAGTCCCTGCAGGCCACCATGAAGGCGGTCAATGCGTATTTTCGGAAACACAAAACGCTGGACGGCTGCCCGGAGCTTACGCCGGAGCAGGCCGAAAAGCTCAAAGCAGATATGGCGCAGTCATGGCACTTGGACAAAAGCAAGCCATACCCCGCCTATCTGCTTTCCAACAACAACGCCAACATCCGCCGTGTGCGCCAGCGCATTGAGGAACTGAGCAGCCGCTCCGAGTTTGCAGGCTGGACATTCCCCGGAGGCGAGGCAAAAATCAACGAGGCTGAAAATCGTTTGCAGCTTATTTTTGAGGAAAAGCCCGATGCCAATCAGCGGCAGGAACTGAAAAGCAACGGCTTTAAGTGGGCTCCCAGCCAAGGGGCATGGCAGCGGCAGCTTAACCAGAACGCCATCCGTGCTGCGGCCCGGATAGACTTTCTGCGACCCGAGGATGGTACAAGCCCCTATCAGCTCCAGCCGTTTGTGAAAAGAGAAAACAAAGAAATGTCTCGATGATGGGAGGTGTACTATGGACAAAAATCAAGGCTACGCTATTTTGAAGGCGGTCATGCTGGAAAATGGACGAGGATTTGCATTGGGCGAACATCCCACCGCGCCATCCCGCTATGTCACATGGGCCTGCTATGATGACAAGGACGGCCAGCGGCAGTATGAATGGGGTCACTATGGAAATGACCGCACCGCGATGGAACAGGATTTCACAGACCGGGTGCAGGACTATCAGCGTATTTATAACGTCGGGATCAGGCAGACCGAGGCTCCCGGCCTTTACAAGTATTATTCGACCCAGCGGCCTGTGGACATCGGGACATTCCCGAAGCCGCCTTATAACAAGCCGGATGAAATCTTCAATTACGATCAGCGCATCCCGGTGGAAAATGGCTCGTTCTTGGCTTGGGGCTATCTTACCTATACCCGCCCGCTAACGGAAAAACAGGCATCCGACTATGAGCTGCGTCCTGCGCCTGATAATCCCGACAGGCCCCGTCCGATTGCCGAGCAGATGAAAAATGCGGCAAAGTTGGCGGAGGCAGATCGCGGCTCGGAGGCTCCGGCTCCCCAACGGAGGCAGCCTGACCGTGGCGATAGATAAGGAGGTGCGTATATGGAAAAGAAACGTGAACAGGATTTGTCTGTACTGGAGGTGCTGCGCCTGCACCGTGAATTTCATTTGCCGCACCCCATTTCGGCAGACGAACAGGAAAAGCCGCTGGATAAGGTAAAGGAGCCGCCCCGTGCCTGCCGCAGCCGGGAGCGTGAGGAGCGATGACAAAGAAGCGCCGCCGTCCGATCCATCTTCATGTGATGGTGTCGGAGGCGGAGCAGGCCCTGATTCAAGAACGTATGGCGGAGGCTGGCATCCGTAACATGGGAGCCTATATGCGGAAAATGGCCCTGAGTGGGTATGTGCTTCATGTTGACCTTTCGCCTGTTCGTGAGCTGGTTTCGCTCCAGCGGCGATGCTCCAACAATCTGAACCAAGTGGCAATTCAGGCCAACACCTACGGCGCAATTTATCCCGAAGAACTCGCAGCCTTACAGCGGGACTATGCCGCCTTATGGGGGCCGCTGTCTGATCTCTTGAAACAGCTCTCCGCGCTGGTAGAGCTCTGACCCATCCGGGGAGTGGTTGATACCGCTCCCCGGCTTTTTCTACTTCGGGACAAAGTGTCCCAAAGTAAAAATACTATTTGCCGGAAGGAGGGATTTCTACGGCGACCACCTACATCCGCCCTTATAAAACAGCGGTGGGAAAAAGTGCAATTCAAACGATGGAGGATCGTTTCACCTATGGCCTGAACCCAGAAAAGCTGGGAGCCGTATCTTCCTATCTCTGCGATCCGAACACGGCTCCCGCCGAGTTTCTTCTGGTAAAAAGTCAATACCTTGCAGAGACAGGCCGGGCCGTATCTCGCGGGGCACTGTTCTTTCAGATCCGACAGGCGTTTCTGCCCGGGGAGGTTACGGCGGAAGAAGCAAACCGTATCGGCTATGAAACGGCGATGCGCTGGACAAAGGGAAAGTATCAGTTCTTCGTCTGTACGCATACCGACAAGGCCCATATCCACAATCACATTTATTTTAATGCAACGGCCTTTGACCGCTCCCGGAAATTTCATAATTTCATTGGTTCGTCCTTTGCCCTGCGGCGGCTCTCTGACCGCGTGTGCATCGAACATGAACTGTCTGTTATCCAAAATCCGCGCCAGCACAGCAAGGGCTGCTTCCTTCACTATGGCCAGTGGATCGGGGAAAAGCCACCCTCTGCCAAGCAGCGGGTACGTCTGGCTATTCTCGCCGCTTTGGAGAAAAAGCCCACGGACTTTGCCGACTTTCTTCGTCTCATGGATGAGTCCGGCTTTGCCGTAAAACAGGGGCGCGGCGGTGTCATCTCATTCCTTGCGCCCGGACAGGAAAAATCAACCCGGCTCCGGGCTTCTACACTGGGAGCCGGATTTGACCCGGAGGACATCAAGGCGGTAATTGCTGGGGAACGTCCGCTCCCTGAACTACCAGAGGAGCCCACGGTTCCGCCACGGCGAGTTAATCTTATCATCGACATTCAAGAGCGTATGGCCCAGGGCAAGGGCCCGGCTTATGAACGATGGGCCAAGGTCTACAACTTAAAGCAGATGGCGGCTGCACTCCAGTATTTGCAGGAGCATCATCTGACAGACTATGCGGCGCTGACGGCCAGCACCGAGGCTGCGGTGGATTACTTTCACAAGCTGTCTGACGAACTCCGCACAACGGAGGAGGCTCTTTCCAAAACCTCGGAGCTGATGGCTGCCACGGTGGACTATGCCAAGACCCGCCCGGTGTTCGACGGGTACAAGGCTGCACGGTACAGCAAAAAGTATCTGGCCCAGCATGAAGCGGAGCTTGCCACTTACCGGGCGGCAAAGGATACCATGAACACCAGACTGAACGGCGCAAAGCTCCCTAAAATAGAAGCACTAAAAAAATCCCGCCGTGAGCTGGCGGGACAAAAGAAAGAGCTTTATGCGGAATACCGCAAGGCCCAGGCGGATATGCGGCAGGCTGTGGCAATCAAGGCGAACATTGATCATCTGCTCGGCGTGACGGACGGGCGGGAAAATAAGGCCCAGGAGCGATAGCGACAGGCCGCCGACAACAGGCGCATAGCGCCGGGACTTTGGGACAATTTGTCCCGAAGTTCAGCGGGTTTGGGGAGCTCCCCAACAAGCATTTTTGCGGGCCTGCGGCCAGCAAAAATTTCGGAGTGTGGCCACACCCGAATTGCTTGCCATTTAGCGGCACCCCCGAAAAGCCCCCTAAAAACGAGAAAAACGAAGGCCCTTTTTACTTGACCTCCGTTTCTCTGGCTTTTTGTAGTCCCTCTGCTGTGGCCTCCATGACCGTCAATTCCTTTTCGTCCATTGTATTGAGCAGCCTGTCAATATGCTGGCGGCAGTCGCTTTCGCCGTTCTGCCTGTCAGGATAAAAGAACTGGTCTACGGAAATATCCAACAGGGTGACGATTTGGTAAAAGGTGTTCAGGCTTGGATGCTGGCCCCGGTTCTCAAAATACATGATGGAACGAGGGGTACGGTCTACGAGCTGTGCAAGGTATTCCTGTGTCCAGCCTTTCGCCTCTCTCTTGCGCTTGATCTCCCGGCCTAATGCGTGGAAGTCAAGCCGTCTGGTGTCTTGGTACATTCTCATATCACCCCTATATTATTTTACATTTCGGGTTTGACTATGAGAACGAAACACAATTTTATGTTTTAGTAGTATTTTATTGCCCGTCGGCAAGGTTGCCGATGTTACACGGACAAGGTATAATAACAGAAAGAAAATTTGAAAACTACACTTTAATCACAAAAATCTATGATACGCTATCTTTGGAGGTGTTATTATGCAAAGGATTTTAGTCGTTGAGGACGATTTTGATATTCAAGAACTTTTACAGAATTTTTTACAAGAAGCAGGATATGAAGTAGCTGTTGCAAATGATGGTGTCGAGGCACTATCTTTATTTGCGGGAGAACGATATGACTTGATTGTGTTGGACATTATGCTCCCCAAAATTGACGGTTACGGTGTCTGTGAATTGATACGCAAACAATCTGATGTTCCTATCATCATGCTAACCGCATTAAGCGGAGAAGAAGATCAGATTAAAGGATTGGATTTGCAGGTGGATGACTACATTACAAAACCGTTTTCTATGCCTGTCCTGCTCCGCAAAATTGCGGCTGTACTTCGGCGCAGTAACCGGGGAACAGATGAAAAGTATCAAATCATTACTTATGGCAATTTGCGTTTGAACTGTGACGGCTACACCGCCACAGTGGACGGAGCTAATTTTGAACTGACACAAAAGGAATTTGAAATACTGCGGGAACTGCTGACCCATCAGGGCCGGATATTGACCCGGCAGAACTTGTTGGATAAGCTGTGGCGATATGATTTTTATGGGGACGAGCGTGTTGTTGATACCCATATCAAAAATCTACGAAAAAAATTGGGAATAGATTTCATTCAAACAATCAGAGGGGTGGGATATAAAGTTGATAAAGAGAATTAAAGGCAGTCTGTTTGCTAAAGTCTTTATTCTGACTGTGGCAGTTTTGCTCTGCGTGAGCTTTCTTGTCTATGGCGTTTTGGCTTGGTATATGCCTCAAACCTATTCTAACAATCTCAATGCGGCATTAGATGAACAGACCAGCGACTTTATTTATGAATTAGAACATATCCGTATGCAGGATAGCGGCGGACTTTTTGATCAGTTTCTTCAAAACACAACAATTAGCATGGTGGAGCTTTATACTGCTGATGGTGTTCTGGTGGAAACACCGTCTAACCAAAATAGCTTTAACGATGGGATCACCGGGGAGGCTCTTGGCGGAGCATCTTATGAAAGTGCGCCGATTATATCCAACAGCTATTACTTCTCATTTGCAGATGATAATAGCCAATATATTTTAACAGTTTACGGAGAAGCCTCTCAAATCGCAGAACTGCGGCAATCATTTGTAAGCGTATTACCGATTTTGTTTTGCGTTATTCTCCTTGTATCGTTGGCAACTGCTTGGGTGTATTCTCGTATCATTACAAACCCGGTATTAAAAATCAGTCGGATTTCTAAAGAAATGTCTGATATGAAGCTGGAATGGCAACTTGAGGAACGCCGTTCTGACGAGCTGGGTGTACTGGAGAATAGCTTGAATACGCTGTCCCGGAAACTGTCTGCTACCTTGGAGGAGTTGCAAAGTGCAAATCTCCAGCTCCAAAAGGATATTGAACATCAAAAGGTGCTGGAACGGGCACAACAGGATTTCTTTTCTTCTGCTTCCCATGAACTGAAAACCCCTATCACCATTATCAAGGGTCAATTAGAGGGGATGCTATTGGGTATAGGGGCATATAAAGACCACGAAAAGTATCTTGCCCGATCCTTGGAAGTTGCGGCTACGCTTGAAACGATGGTGCAGGAAATATTAACGATTTCAAGGCTGGAAACCAATGTTGATTTCAAAATGGAGCATTTTGATTGTGCTCCCATGATACATGGCTATTTGAGGGAGATTGATGATTTAGTGGCAACAAAAGAACTGCAAATACATCTTGCTATACAGTCTCCCGCTTTTATAAACGGGAACAAATTGCTGATTGAAAAGGTGTTCTCCAATTTGATTTCAAATGCTGTAAAGTATTCGCCGCATGGAGCAAGCGTTGATATTATTTTGCAAAATACCAACGGACGCTTTTTGTTCTCCGTAGAGAACACAGGTACACATATACCAGAAGATGATATTCCCAAATTGTTTGACGCTTTTTATCGTATGGAGCAATCCCGCAGTAGAAGAACAGGCGGTAGCGGCTTAGGGCTTTATATGGTTCAAAGAATTTTACAACAACATAACAGCTATTGTGAGGCTTGCAACACAGAAAACGGTGTTAAATTCTTCTTCACGATTTAGCGGACAATCAACGGCAGGTGAACAACCTGCCGCTTTTTTTAACTACACATAAATCACAAACTAATCCCAAAGGTATCCCAAAATGCTTTGCTATACTTGGGGTACATTCAAAGAAAGGATTGGTAAACACTATGAGAAGAATGGCATTATGCGCTGCGTCTATGCTCTTATTAGGCTGTTTGGCTGGATGCAGCACGACACCACAGAACAGCCAGGAACAAGGTAATCCCGTTATCAAGGAAGAAATCAGTCAACCTCTTGGCAGCTCTGAGGCGCTTGGAAACAGCGAGGATAGCTCGGCACTTTCCGCCGCAGACAAAGAAAAAATGTTTGCACCTTATGAACAATATGGGATGACCTATGATGCGGTCAAAGATGAACTTACCTATAACGGGAATTTGGTTCGATGGTTTGAGGACTATTATCCCATCGGTAACAATGAAACCGCCGGTATTGATTTTCTAAATGAAAACGGCACAGTGGATGTGTATGCTGTACGGGATTTAGAGAGCTTTTCAAAAGCGGCTGACGGCTCCGTTGATCCGGCGGGTAAGCTGATTGGCTTAAAAGAGTTTACCCAGCAGGAATTTGACGCACGGGATATTGAGGCGTTGAAAAACAGCACATCCGTTGCTATGGCAGGAACGCCGCTTGAAGATAGCGAAACTGCAAAGCTCGTTGCAGAGTATGAGGCATTTGGAGTAACCTATGATGCCGAAAAAGATCAGTGGTATTTCAATGGTGAGGAAGTCCGCTATTTCCGGGATGTTCTCACTTCTAATGGTGAAAGTCTCACCAGCGGAAAATTCCGAGGCGAAATGAGAACGCTTGGAAGTGGTGTTGGTACAATAGACATTTATACCGTTCGTGATTACGGCCACTTGAACAGCGAACATCACGGAACATTAACTGGCATCGAGAAATACAGTCAAGAGGAGTTTGACGAGCATACACAGGCCGGAATATCTGGAAACCAATCCATAGGTAATGCAAGCCATAACTAAACAAAGCATTTAACTGCCGCACGACGGCAAAAGAAAAAAAGCCGTCGTACAGCAGCCTATCAATACGCCTATTTGAAACGGCGGCTCAATTTTCAGAGCCGCCGTTTCTCTTTGGATATTCAGTAACCCCACGGCGGCCCATAGGAGGGTGTCGCCGTGTCCATCTTACTTTCTCACAATTCCCATGACCTTCACCAGCTAAAAAAAGCGTAGCTCCCCCTCCGGGACAGTCTGACTATGAAGGTACAATATATCAGTACAATTATGATAATGTAATTTCATGCGTCTGCATAGCGTCTTGCTGTGCGGGCGCTTTTTTGTACTTCGAGACAAATTGTCCCGAGGTGCGGGGCGGCTCCCCGGGATGCCGCTCCCCACCGAGCCCCGTTTCGGTCACTCATCCACCCAACACCGAAACGGAGGTTTATTTATGACTACAATCAATCTGAAGGATTTTTATTATTGGTACACACAGGATCAGTTTATTGAGGTTTCTGACGAGGTAGCCGAAGTGTTTGTGTCCGATGCCCGGCACGAAATGGCCTACCAGCGGCGGCTCTCCCGGCATAAGGCGCAGTATTCTCTGGACTGCGATGACGGGATCGAATATTCCGCCTGCCTGCATGAGCCAACGCCCCAGGAGCTTCTGGAGCGCATGGAGCTGTTCATCCGTCTGTGGAACGCACTCAACTCTTTGCCGGAGATCCAGGGCCGCAGGATTGATGCCCACATCATTCTTGGAAAGAGCATCAAGGAAATTGCCGAGGCCGAGGGCGTACATGAGGAGTCTGTTCGCCAGTCGATCAAGCGTGGCCTTGAGCGTATGAAAAAAACTTTTTGATTTTTTCATTTTCCCCACTTGGAAATGATGAAAAAATGTCTCGGTTTATGAAAGAAGATATTCTTCTTTTCGCAGATAAACAGCGGCGGCCCCGGGCATAGTCCGGGGAGCCGGGTGGCGGGTGCGCTGTGACTTTTTCTTCGGAAGAACGAGCGAACAACACCAACGCCGCAACTGGGCCGGGCCGCCCCACGGCCACGATCCGGCATAGGACAGGCTGGCCGCTTGTCCCTCCGGGCTGTCCCCTTATCTGCGAGGGAACGCCGCTTTGAGCATGGTTGTCTTTGGACAGGGCAAGAAAATGGGAGCGGCGTTCTCTATTTTATACTTACATGGAGTGAGGCAAGAGGGCAGCATCGTTTGGGTGCTGCCCTCTTGCGTTTCCCCATGATATGCGGGAGGCGTATCCTATTTTTGATAAGGAGGTTTTACCGTGAGATTAACGGCAAAGGAACTGGAACAAATGAAAAGCGTTGACATCGGCGCAGTGGCTCCCGAGTCCCTGCCGGATGTGAGCGGTATGATCTTTGACACCTCTCTCCCCCGGGAGGAGCGGATCGCCCTATTTTTACAGGCGGTAGAAAATCCATACTGCTTTTGCATCGGCGGGATCGGTGTGAAAATTGAATTTGCGGAAAGCGGGCCATCCTTGCAGGACACGCTGACGGACTTCCTGCTCCGGCAAAAAAGTGGGCTGTAACTTCGGTTATGGCCCGTTTCTACTTCGAGACAAATTGTCCCAAGGCGGAGGCATCCTTGTTGTCCCGCCCGGGCAGAGGTATAATATAGATGTAATGTGATAGGGAAGGAGGAACAATGGCACGAACAAAAAACAGAGGATTGCAACAGAGTTTCTCTCCCTCTTATACCGTCCGCCGCTGGCGGCTGGGCGAATATATCCGGCTTTCCAAGGAGGATTTGAAAAAGGGAAAGGACGATAGCAACAGCGTCATCAACCAGCGTGATCTGCTCAATGACTTTTACCAGAAACATATCGGAGAATTTGAAAGTGTTTCCGAATATGTAGACGATGGGCACACTGGAACGGATGCCAACCGGGAGAATTTCCAGCGGCTCCTGGCCGATGTAATGAGCGGGAAAATCAACTGTGTTGTGGTAAAAGACCTTTCCCGTTTTGCCCGGAATTACAGCGATGCGGGAAGTTTGATTGATAACCTGTTTGTGCAGATGGGCGTCCGTTTTATCAGTCTTGCTGAAAATGTGGACAGCTACAAGAACCCCGACAGCGTTTCAAATATCATCGTTCCCATTACAAACGTGATGAACGATAATTACTGCTATCAGACTTCCAAAAAGATCCGGCAGGTATTTGATTACAAACGGCGCAACGGCCAGTATATCGGAGCATTTGCTCCTTACGGCTATGTAAAGCACCCAAAGGACAAGCACAGGCTGATTGTTGATCCCGATGCTGCTGAAAATGTCAAACTCATTTTCACAATGCTTATTCAAGGGTCATCAAAACGTGCTATCGCGCTGTACCTGAACGAACACGGCGTACCGAGCCCCTCGGCTTACAAGGTACAAAAGGGCTTGCCTGTTTCGACAAGAGGGTATGACGATCCTATGTGGGGAGTCCGCATGATCCACTCCATTCTTACCAATCCGACCTACACCGGGGATTTAGCCCAAGGCCGAAGCCGGGTGAAAAGCTACAAGGTACACCAGATTGAAGCTGTTCCACGCGAGGAATGGGTGGAAGTGGCTGGAACGCATGAGGCCATTATCGACTATGAAACTTTCGACAAGGTACAGGCTCTCTTACAGCGTGATACCCGTACTTCCCCGAAAGGCCGTGAGGTACATTTATTCAGCGGCTTTCTGAAATGTGCCGATTGCGGGCGGGCCATTACCCGATGCGTTGGCAAGAACAACAATGTATATTATTCTTGCTCAACCTACAAGAACCGTTCCCGGACAGCCTGCACCATGCACTCAATCAAGCATGAACGGCTGGAGGCCGCTGTTTTGTTCGCTGTACAGCATCAGGTACATTTGGCTGTTTCCTACTCGGAAATCGTCACGCAGATCAATTCCGCTCCAATCAAAAAAAGCCAGTCTTACCGACTGGACGATCTGATAGCTGCAAAAGAGCGGGAACTGACAAAGATAACACGCTACAAGCAATCTCTTTATCAGGACTGGAAAGACGGTGAAATCACCCAGCAGGAATACCGGGATATGAAGGCTGACTACGAACGGCAGACTTCTGATATTTCCGCGGTGCTTACCCGGCTGAACGCTGAACGCGCAGAACTGGCAAACGGTGTGGACAACGAGCATCCTGCACTGGTAGCCTTTATGAAGTATCAGAACATTGAAGCCCTCAACCGTGAAATCTTGGTTGAACTTGTGGACTATATCAAGGTCTATGAAAACGGCAATATCAGCGTGAAATTCAAATTTGCTGACGAGCTCCGCAAGATTGCCGAGTACATTGAAATCAACACTACGGAAGATACCACAGTAGCGGGCTAACCCCCGCTACGAACCCCTTTGACAGTGTGTTTTCCTAATAGGCGCTAATCATACTCTAATAAGGCAATTCCCACATCTGGATTCAAAACCGACTCAATATAACTTGAAGGATATGACGGCGTAGTATATTCAATCTTTGAAATTGGATTTGCCGATATGAAAGTTGGCCTATATTCAAATGCTTGCCTGATAAAATCAATAATACAATGATTTGACCTTCTGCTAACATCTAATGCAACTGGCGCTATTAGTTTTACTCTCGGGCTTACTTCATAAGCTTTAAAATAATTATAAATAGAACCAAACCAAACTGCATTCGTCCCCTTTATTTCTTCCTTCCTAATAGGTTGCAATTGCTTGTCGTCGCCTGCTATAACTATCTTGGAATGTCCGTTTGTCGTTGCCCGAGCCCGAAGAAGGCAAGGTAAGAAATGTCCTACATCCATTTGCGATGCTTCATCTACAATAATAATATCAAATGAATCAATCTCTCTAAGACTATTTCTCATTTTAGGAAAAGTTTCTGCTAGCCTTGCTAATTGATCGGGTGTACTTGTAAAAATAGTAAATGGTCTAATTAAATGCAAGTTACCATCATCCAATTTCCATTTTCTTTCTGAAACCCCTGTTACATTGATGATGTCTTCCATTTCTTTCGAATTAGAGTGAAACCTAACAATATCAAGTTTTTGACGAATTGAATTATCAATTCCATATTTGTCGATGATTTTCAGCAAGCTATTTACCAAATTATCTGTAGGCGTATAATTCCCCATCAACAATATATTGCATGAATCTCTACTAATTAACTCTAACAATAATAAATGCCCTAGTGTATGGCTTTTCCCTGTCCCAGGTGGCCCCCAAAGCAATGACAAATTATCGTTGTACATTGTAACAATTGCATTTTTCTGCGAATCATCTAATAAAAGTGGTTCACCTGATAGTATATTCGGAATAATTAACCTATCAACATCTGCCTGTACAATACTATTTACCCTTTGCATAGTAGGTGACATTATCATTTGTTTTTTTAGATTTCTAGTTGGTTTCTGTAAATCAAGAATTGTATCCTTTAAGCGTTTACTCCAGAAATCCATAAATGTTTTCTCTATATATACATTATTGGAAAAGTCATATCCATATCTGCTTTCAAGTTCCGACATAACCTCAATAACATCCTGATCAAATCTCACCCTTATCGCATTTGTAGTTGCATCAAAATAAGTGATGTCACATTTTAAAACTTCTGTATAAATATGAAAATTTTTCCATGGTGGAAGATCTACATCCACATAAAGGCAAGATGAATATGCTGGATTATTAGTAATCTTCTTATATGTGTCTCCAAAATTACTAGCAGGATATATTGTTAATCCAAATGAGGATTCGTCTAAATTTGCATTTTCTGCAGTTCCTTTCGTTAGATAAACTCGCTCTCCAATGCTTACGCTAATTCCTAATGCTGCTATTTCTGTTGCTGTCAATTCCCGTTCCAAAAGAATACTGTCTCCACCGTATTGCTTTTTCATATCTGTTGAAGAATGATTTTCATCAACCTCTACTTGATCGTATGCCGCATTAGTCTTTTGAAATAAATATAAATACAAGAATTGCCAGTCTGTAATTCCCGGATTATTCACGACCATACCAAGTGTAGGCAACTCTCCTTTTTTCAAAATACTACTAAGTGGACTACTCATTTCATATAAATACGAATACAATTTACTCAAATAGAAAAAGTGCTGCTTATCTCTATTAGTTAATTCATTCTGTACACTATTCTTTCTCAATGGCTCTGTTGTTCTATCTATTCCAAACCATGAATCAAATGTATATGCAGAATAATTATCCGAATCAGGTCTATAGTGATAGTTAAACTCTGATGTACCAAACACCGCGTTATACACATCTATAAGGTTATAGCTAAAATTTGTGTCTACCGCAGCAAGTTCTGAATATATACTTTTCAAATCAAATAGTGGGCATTTTAGTATCCTTTCGTAATAGGTTACTTCTTCTTCCGAAAAGAGGTCGGCAAATTTATTAACAGCATCCATCAGCAAGTTTTCTTTTCTTCTAATCGTAGTTGCTGAAAGGCTTGGATACAAACCTGCCAAACCACCTGTATTTGCAAGATACTCTAATAGTTCCTGCAAATTATCGCGAAAAGCATCATATGTCTTTTTTCCCCAATAGAAAATCCCAAATGATACTTTTTTCTTTTGCCCATATGATGTATATTCTATGTCACGATAGTTTTCAAGAATCTCTTTTATTTTGATAACATAATCAATAAATGCCGGCAGCTTATAATTAAAATCTGGTTTATCTATTTCTACTAAATATGGTGTAGCAATGTTGTTTTCAGATAATTTTCCAGATGCATCAACATGCATTCCCGGGCGCACAGTTGTAGTATCTACATCATATACATTTATAGAATACGAAATACCATAACTCAATGTTCTTCTTTGAGAATCCTGCCTAATAATAGTATATAACTGTAACTGTGCTCTTGCTTGTGAGATTGTATTTGTCGCTCGAACCTTAGGTTGAACTGTTCCTGTTCCGTGAACATCAATTTCAGCCAATAAACCTTCCGAATTGGACATTAGTTCAGCATTATCATTAATAGCCGTTCCAACTCTAAGTTGTGTTTCTAATGCCGTCAAATCATAAATTCCCTTATCCTGCAAATACTCTATATTACTTGTTTTTATGCCAGGTAAGATATTTATGTCATTATTGGAAGCAAGACAATACTTACAGTAATTATGTGCTGGATTAGATAAAAAAATCTCATAATCCGTTCTACCACTTGTGCCTCTTGCTTTGTACTTGTCGAACAATTCTCCTTCGAATTGTCCTCCATAATAATCACACACTTGACACCTCGAAGAACGCTTTACATACTTAATCAATGAAGTATCTCCACTTTCAATTTTCGTAATAATGTTGGGTATTACCACATTAAGCATATGAAACACCCTATCCTTAACAAGGGAAAATTCCATATTCCATCCATCTTCTTGTCTAATTGTTTCATTAACAACATCATATGGAAAAATAGTTGCTTCATATGAAACATCAAACTCATCATTGAGGCCATTTCTATCTATCCACCCTCTTAACAGAAGCATATAGTACGCCAATTCAAAGAAAAAACTATTAGTAAATTCTGAGGTCTTAATATCACATACCTTTAATATATATTTTCTTTCGTCACTCTCTCCACGTGTCAACTGGCTTGTTAAAATAGGCTTGCCTAATGTAGGTGGAATAATTTCTATTAAATCTGGTCTAATCAGATTGCGTTTTGATACGGAAATAGTATTTGCTGCATAGACGATTCCTGCAGATGGAACTAGGCATGGAACTATATCCATAAAATCTGGTGATATGCTAACTTGGTATAAATAGTTTACTCCTCTCCGAGCAATACTTCTTATACTGTCGCATTTCGATATATCATCTGTTAAATACTGTGCCTTTCCAATTCGTTCAGACGGTTCTGTTCTTAAATTCATCATATTATGATTATCAAACAGTACATATGGTGCAGACATTGTTCCATCGACATATCTTCCTGCAAATACGGAATCACTATCCATTGTCACAATGGTTTTGCCTTGAGACAACAATAAAAGCAAAATCCCTTTTTCTCCTTCTCCACCGGAATTATCAATAATGGCTGGCGGATCCTTCTCGGGTAAATTCACTCCCAATTTACCTTCTATGTACGCTCTGTTAGCAGGATCATTATTTGCAATATTACAAACAAATTTCTTCTTACATCCTTCGCATCCCAATGCTGCAATATCCGATTTTCCTATTATTATATTCATGCCCTTCCTCTTTCTGTTATTAATTGAAAAAGCGATTTTAATCAATCACAATTTCTATTTCCTTTTTAATAAGTGTTTCCCCATTCTTCATTTCTGCTGCATATGCTTTACAACACATCCCTAACTCCATACATTCACAAAACATCTTTTTATATTCCAGAAGATGTTTATCCGTTGATAGTTTTACTTGCTTTACATATGGATTCAACGAAACATATATGTATACAACCTTATACCCTTTAGTTAACAATTCTTTTAATTTACAAAATTGTTCAAGTGCTCTCTCTGAAAATACCGTGGGAAATACTGCCTCATTTCTTGTTGAAATAATACTTTTAATCTCAATTACAGTAGCTGTTTCCGGCAAAAACAAATCCGCTTTATATCCATCAACAATACTTTCTTTTTCTACGATTTTTCTATTACCTAGATAAGCAAATCTTCTAGACGATATACTTCTTCTAATAATATCATTCGCCTCTGCTGTTCTAAGAACCATATAATTCTGCTTAAAGTTAATTGCATAAACAGCGTATCTAGTCCTAGAATTACCTTTCTTATTCTCGCGTAAAAGTACCCTTTTTCCTGCAAGCTCAAGAAAATTCCCAAGCCTGCAAGAAGACGGTATATAACACTCTTCGTCAATTCCTTCAACATTTACCGTACAGAGAAATCTGTTTTTTTCTTCTCTTACAAATGTACCAACAATAAAATCCTGACTCATTACTCATTCACATATCCTTCAACGTATTCTGTTAGTTCCTGTTCTGTGATAAACAAACCTTGCATTCTCTTCACGTCACTCTCCGTTACAACTAACATATCTCCCATTCCAAGTAGATTTTCTGCTCCAGGCATATCAAGGATCGTCTGCGAATCTGTATGAGAGGGCAATCTGAATGAAATTCTATATGGAATATTCGCTTTTAATACGCCAGTTACAATATTGGCACTAGGCCTTTGTGTTGCAATAATCAAATGAATGCCCAGTGAGCGAACCTTCTGTGCCAGCATAGATAATGAGCGTTCAAATTCCTTCCTATTTCCTTGCATCTCTGCCGTCTGAATCAAATCAGCATACTCATCGATAACAACCACCAAACGTTTCATCCTATTATTTGGATTTTTTTCGTTGTATGAATTAATGTCACGACTTCTGCAAGCGCGAATTTTTTGCATTCTATCCTCTTTATCTTGCTCATTTATTCGATTTAGCATCTCCAATGCTTCCTCAGCATCTGTAATTACTTTTCCACCATATAAATTAGGCAAATCCTCAAAGAATACAAAATCTGTTTGCTTAGGATCTACAATTAAAAATTCTACTTCATCCTTATTGAATTGTTGCAGCAAGCTTACAATTATCGAGTATAAGAAGATTGTTTTTCCTGAGCCTGTAGTTCCGGCTACCAAGAGATGTGGCGCCTTAGAAATGTCAAGCATTTCAAACTTACCATCAGGTGTTTGTCCTGCTACAATATTAAGCTTTTGCTTATCTCCATCTAACATCTTCAAATGGTCTACTAGCTTAATAGGTTTACCCGCCCCTACAAACGGTACATCAACAGAAATGTATTTTGTACCTCTTATGTGATTAACTAATATTTCTCCGTTCGCTTCGAGCTGAATACCGATATCGGCTTTCGATTTTTCAAGTGCTCTAACAGTCTCTCCGGACTTGAGCTCCACTGTAAATCTCGTAAAACGAGAAGCTTCTTGTGTCAGCTCTGGATCTACCGGCAATGCAGAAATTCCATAATCCTTAAACACCTTATTGAGTCTATTGCATTTTTCAACAATTCGTTCTCTCTCTGCAATTTTCTCTTGTTCATTTTCGCTCTCGTTTACTGTCGTTATCGCTTCATCTAAGTGAGCTTCAGCCTCTGCAGAGTTTGCACCTTCTATCTCAACTGTACTTGTGTCTTGCTTACCGGACGAAGATTGTTCCGTATGCTCTGACGCCCCTACAGCTCTCATTTCAGAATCACCAGCACTATTCGACACCTCCAAAACATATTCAACTGCAGAAATAATTGCCTGAATCTCCCGACTTCCTACTATATTCAGCAAGTAATCGTTTCCAGCATACTCATCCTTGCCTTTATATGTCTTTTCGCTACTATCACCATTTTCAAAGTCTACAAAGCATATCTGCTTAGATACTTCAATCTTATACTCACCTGCAAACAATGAATTTAGCTGATTCGCTCTCTCATGCTTTTTATAAGAATCCATTTCCGTTTGAAACAATGTTTCGTATACCTGTTCTCTAAGAATTTCTCTTCTCGAAACAGTGGTTATACGTTCTGTCGGACCAAATATCTCTTTTACCAATCCTTCCAAAACAGTCGATTGTGCTACTGCATGACCTGATATTGTATCACCATCAATAATAAACGCATTATCATTATCCCTATAGGTTTTAACCTCTACAATATCAACTGCCATTTCCTCTAAACGAATTCCTATTAAATCCGGTAATTGATTATCATCTCTTCCAGACAACCATTCCTGCGCTAATTGAGTATCTAAACCAACTAAAATAGCCTCTGGATTTTTTCTAAGATAATGTATTGCCGCAATGGCAAGTCCCAAACTTCCCTTGCCATGATTAGAATCAAAAATCCTATTGGAGCCATGGGATACTATGCTTAATAAGCCATCATCGTTTATTGCACGAATAGCACTAATGATATTTGCAATACCTTTTTCCTGTGGCACAAAATTACCCAATTTGCATACTGCATCTCTATAGCCTTTAATAAACTTTTTGCAGTTCTTAGAATAAATGCCTATAGAACGATAATCATCTTCTCTATAAAATAATTTCTCACTTGCTGCACGTAGCGAAATATCCCAACTCTTCAGGTTTTGGTCCAAAATAATTAACCAATCTGCTTTACTTAGCATTAAGTCATAGGTATCCCTTTTAATTGGTGTATTAAAAATACTACTTGTATGGCTAAAGCTTGACGGATGCTCATTTAACTTTTCTACAATACTTCCATAGGTGGAAAATACGTCACCTTCATTAGCTGGCCTAATCTCAACCACCTCATCAACAGGGTTGTATTTATAAACCTTAGGTATACAGAGAGGATGAATGTGTAGCAGCTTATCATTCTTAACAATTTCGGTTCTTACTTCATTCGGATCAAAGATAATCATAATATGCTGGTCATCCTTCATATCCGCAAGGATTCTAGAATATACCTGCTTTTTACTACCAATTTTCAGTCGGAAGTTTAAACTTCTTTTTCCTTTTACCTGTCCAAGCATTCCGTCATTGATAGAATCATCGTTAATTTCAATCCAGTCATTTGTAGCTTCCTTTGTTCTATAAATAGAAACATCTATTCCGGATATATTAAATTCCCTATCATTATTAAGCTTTTTCAACATCGACACCATAAGCTCAACTGACGGTGGATCAATAATGCTAATTTTAAGCATCATACCTGCATGCGGATATAAGCACAGATAACGTGTGATACTCTGTTTTAATGCATCTATTCCACTTTCACTTTGGTCGATTTGTTTATTAGTCGAATAAATAGGTATATTCCCAATTCTTCCCGTCAAAGGCAAAAATTCTCCTCCGCTTCTATGAACCGTTGCAGGAAGCAACATAACAGATAACGGGTCTGGAATATCATCTGCTTTTCTAATAATAAAGTTTTTATCATCATCCGAAAGGCTGCCTTCCTCTGTACTTTCTACTCCTTTGCTATCCAATATTTCGTCAGCCAATTTAATATACTTCCAAAGAAATAACGGATTTAACGGGGTTGGCATAGCATGAAAATTATTTTCACCTTCTACAAATATGTTGTCCATAGAAATAATGGTGTTTACAATTTCCTTTGCATTTGAAGGTGCTATTTGCCAAATCTTTGAAAAGTCGCTATTTATTGAAATCAGAAGCTTCTCATATGCAACCAAATACTCTGTAAATGCTTCTTTATCTGCAAGAGCAGGAAACATAGGTGCATCCTGAAGTCTCATTCGATACTTATTAATTTTCTTACGTGCATCGAGATAATTCCTTAAAGCTTGAGAAATGCTTTCTCCCTCTGCCACTAAATCCCCAATTTTTCGAAGACTTTCCCAAACTCTATCCAAAAGATTTTCTGTAAATGGCAAATACTCATATTTATCAATATCTGCTATTGCTTCATCAGGAGACTGAACATCGGCATAAATAATACCACCGTAATCTGTTTCATCCGTCAGTTCTGTTGCGATACGCTCTGTAACGGGCTCCGCTTTAATCTGCACTTTTGTGCCATCTACTTCTATATCAACCCTCTCACGCTTTCCATTATTGCTTCTATTATCAACCTTTTGTTCGAGTTGCTCTAAAACATCATGAATCTGCTGTGCGTTTCCCTCAAAAATCATTTGTGATGCCATAGATGTTGGATTAACGGTATTGGTTTTGTTCTTTGGCTTCGGTGGATTGCCCGGCTTCTTTTTTGCGGCCTTTAAACATTCTTCAACCTCGCTAAGCTCCATTTGATTCAATAACTGCAAATCTTTTTTAGCATAATACTGCAAAATCAATCTCGGAACAGACTTGTTTCCTTCTCCATTGGCATAATAGTTTGTTATACTCTGCCTTTCTGCCTGCTCAAGGTTACCGATTCTTTCAACAATTCTATGGTTCTTTTTCATCCTTGATACAATATCTTCTGTTGAAGGGTTTCCAGCATCAAGAGAATTATCCCTAAGCAGTCCTAGCTTATAATATGAATCCTTAATCCTATTTGGTAAATCCTCTAATGGGGCATACATTAACTCCTGCAAATATTCCAGAACTCTCTCAAAGCCCAAAACATCTCTTATAGATTTTCTTTTTAAAGCATGTATCAGTGAATTAATTACAGAATTTGTTTCTTTAAGCTCGTCCAACACATATTGACAGCTTTGGTTATACACCATATCTACTGTCACCTCATGAAACCACCTTAAGGAGGAAAGCTTTTCAATTTCTGCTCTCTTAATCACTAAAACTCTAAAGATATCTTCGTTACCACTGTTTCTTGATTCTTCAGCATCCTCTATACTAAAAGAATAGGATACATTTTCAATTATTGGCAGTATACCCTTTAAGGAGTTTTCATCCTCATAAGTAAATCCCAGAAAAAAGACTTGTTTTCCTTTATCACCCTTTAAGTTCTGCACAAATTCTGCATATTCAAAATGAGGCAAATTTAATATTGAAACACCATAGGCTCCAGCCTTTTCCTTATTATTTACAATTCTTGTTACAACCTGTGTTAATAATTTAGCTGCCATTTACTGTCTCCTTCCTATAAGTGTTACACCATCTGCATACCTATGTGCCAAGCCCAGTGCTATATAGAGATCAGCTAATTTCTGTGCATTTATTGCTAAATCACCCCGTAAATCTCCCGGAGTCGATTGCGCTATATTAACCTCTTCTAATACTCGGTACTCATTATCAACATCAGCACCTAATAATATACAATATGCATCTAAAGCTTTTTTGCTCAATTCACGCAACTCCAGCCCATCTTCAATATCATCATCTGACAACAGACTATATGTAATAGTTTCGAGGGTAAAGCTATTGACCAAATACCGTTTCTTTGCCGCATTGCCTCTTGGTCCGGCCAATCCACATCTTGTTCCAAGTACTCTACAAAACTCAGAAGGTGAATTGTTTTTATAGTCAAAAGTATATAAAATAATCTGTATGGCATGAGCAAGTGCATGTATTGGCTCATCCTCATCCTCACAAAAGCTTTCAAAGTAACTGTTTATTGCACTGGTTATTTCCTCTTCCCTTGTTTGCGACGAAAAGTTCATCCTTTTAATCCATTCCAAGCATGCTTCTTTGCTATTATGTGCAATCTCCGTGTGCAAAATACTATTTATAGATTCAATAAAATAATCCTCCACCGCTGTTTTTGCATAGGCAAAGCACTGCTCGCTTGCTTTTTTTATTGATTCCATATTTTCACCCGAATCAATAAGTATTGGGATTCTTTTGCCTCCATAAACTGCTGAATGCGCATTAACCAAATATAAAAAAGCTGAAAAGCATGAGAAATTTGTTATTCTTTCTAATACAAGCAAGGAATTCCTATCGTCTCCTACCTTTACCATTGTGTTCGCAAGGTTATCAAAACCTTTTCTGATAGTATCCTTACAACTATCCCATTTAACTTCGCTGTCTTCCGGGTAATTTACACCATTAAGTGTTCTTTTCTCTTTATCAGAAGGAAATACTATAATCGGCTTTAAAATCCTTGTAAGGTCATCATCATCAATCTCCAATGATTTTTTTAACAGTTCAAGTATTGGCGACATTTTTCCATCAATTTTTTTCGACAGAATTTCAAAAATATATCTTCCTATTCTCGCCTCAGATGGAACACTCTTCTTAACCAACCAATGAGAGCTAATATTTACGACCGAATGGTCATAATTCGGATATACCGTATGATCCGGATTAAAGATCTCTTCAAATAAAAATCTAACTTGCTTAATGTTCGAAGTATTCTCATTCGTTCCCTTTAAAAGAATTTCATCATATTTCTTTACAATTTCCTCTGAACTAATTGCATCCTTTCGTCTTTCACTTACTATCCATTCATGCACATCTCTAAAATCACAAATCTCTCCGGTACATTCTCTGAACAAGCCATTTGCAATATGAGGAGGCTTTGTTGAATTTGAGGTCGGGGTAAATCCTAAAAAGTCCCTGCAAACTTCATCGCCTAGGCTGTTTATCTTATCGTTCTTTGCCATTAGTCTTCCTCCTCAAAACTGTACTTATTATCAATCACATAAATAGATTTTTTGTAGCTCTTCTTTCTGTTTGCTATAATAATTTCTCCGTCATCGTTATCTTCCGTCAGGTTATAATCGTCCAATTGTCGCAAAAACCTAGCTGCGGTCTGCTCATACTGAGGTGCTAAGAGACCTATCGGATATCCTGCTTCAACCGCATCAAGTGTTCTTAAAAAATCCACATCTAATATCAAGACTGGATTCTCTTGTTCACGTGGCTTCAGCAATACATGATTTGGGACATATTCCATTCCCTCCATCCAATCATTAGGCTTTGGCATCTTAATCTCCAATTCACTTGCATCTATATATCTACTAGAGATTGCCACTCCTGCATCGACACTTAAATCATATCTATGTGTTGTCCAAATTCTCAATAGCTTCTTATCATCACTGGACAGCAAAAAAAGCTTATTTAAGCCTCTAATAATACGTTCCTTGATTTGTTTTTTCTGTGTTTCAAATGAAGTAAATATTTCCGTACATCTTTTGATTTCATCCGGTTGTAGCACAGATAAATTAACACCGTCTTCGTTCTCAAAATAATACTTCCTTTTAATTGATTTAAAGCATTCAACAGCTCCTTCGACATTCTCTTCGTATTTTTCAGCACTAGGCCATTCTGTTGGTGAATCAAGAAGCCATTTTCCCTTTATTTCACCATTCCACAATGCTTCGTCCATCACAGAATGAGACAAATAAATTGGGTCAAACTGTTTTACTGTTTCCAATAAAGGATTTGTACTTTCAAAAACAGCGTCATAATATGGCATACCTTCATATTCTTCTAAGGTACACGCTGTTAAAATAAATGAAACTGCCCCTAAGATATCCCTGACTGCATAATGCTCACAGCTTGTAGTTGCCAGTTCTATTATCTTAATCAACTGGCTTCTGATTTCCTTTTTCTCTATTGCAGCTAGATTTTTTTTAAGCTGTGCATTCTGAATATCTTCTGCCTTCAAGAGGCTACAAATTTTGTCTATAACCTCCTCTGTTAATGCTCTATCCTTATCTAGTAAGCTTCTTTCATTTAGATCAACAATTACAATCCTCTTAATTGAAACATTAGGAATATCATAAATAATGCAATCCTTTTTAACGTTCATCGTTTCAGTGTATATATTATTGTTAATCCTCTTCATAATCTTACACAACTGATAAAACTGATATTCGTTAACCGCAACAATTGCTGGTGTCTCTTTCTCATAGCATTCAACAAGCTTATTAGCAACCTCTTCATAATTTGCAACTCTGTTCAAATCTGTTTCAATATATGTGTTTAATGCTTTGATTTTTTCAAGCTGTCTCTTTATTAAGAATGTTTTTCCATCTCCCGGGTTTCCGGTTAAAAACACAATTTTCCCCGACTCCAACAACTCTAGTATCATATCCTCTACTTTTGAATGTATATGAATAAGTTCGAGTTCCTCGTCGCTCATATGATCAGAATAGCAATTCTTACCATTATATAATTTTTTTATAAAATCCAAATTGCCCATAACTGCCCTCCTAGCATTTAGTGCTTAACAAAACTTCCATAATATCGAATGCTTCGAGTCTCTTCTCAATATCTACAGATGTTATTCTCATTTCAAGCCATCTTTTATACCAATAATCAATTAGGTATTGTGTATGCGCTTGAACATCCTGATCATCCTCAATATTAAAGCCGTACTCTACATCTTGGTCTATTCCTAAGAGAAAATCATTTGTATTATTTGCAAGATTTATCGAATAAACAATTCTTGGTGAATAGTGCTTCAAAAAAGCATCCGCTCTAATACCAATAGCCTTCAACCCTCTACTAATCATTCGAAATCTCGGGCTCGTACCTTCGCCAAATACGTGATTTATTTTCTTACCACCATCAATAATTTCTAATATTCGAGAAAACAGGGAAGAGGTATCATTTGAAAAATACACTGTTCCAAATCCTTCCGTTATTCCCATTTTTGCATACTCAAGCTTCGAACCATTTTGTAGAGGGACCTTTATCCGATTATATTGACTACTCCCTATTGCATAAAGGCTTGTAGTTCCTAAATATACCAACCTACTATCTCTTACCACACGCTTTCCCTTCATTCGGGATGCTATTTCACTTACCTGTTGCGCATACCTATGCGTATAATCCCTTATAACCGTTGGACTGCACGCTAAGATACTAACCAATTTGCCTCCCAACAATTCATTGTACGGCGGAATAGAACCACAAACAATTATATCCATCATATTAGAACCAATCTTACATTTTCTGTTTGCTATCAAAGCAGTATTTATTGCCTGTCGTCCCTCCTCCTTTGATAATAGAAATTGGAGTTTCTCTGTATTATCCTCATATGGAGCCTCTACAAATATCTTTTTCGCCTTTAGTAGCTTTGCCAATTCAGTAGCTCTCTTTTTCTTGAATAATGGTTTCTGTGTTTCCTCAATCCAATTTGGATTTTTTTCATTATTCTTATTGTTAATTGACAAGGCCTCTAACTCAATTGCTTGGCTAATAAGAGTTTCTATGTACTCCGCCTTCGGGTATTTTGTATTCCTATGATACCCCAAATCCTTTGTGTATATATCATCTATTGCGTCATCAATGTTTTGGATTAGTAGCGGCATTATTTTATTTGAATACTTTTGGATACGAAGAGCATATTCCTCATCTGTTTCCAATGACTTTACTATCTTCGCCTTTATCTTTCCACCATCTGTTCCTGACACCTCTTGTTCGCAAAAAGAAATATCCACCTTTTGCTGCATATTTCTTTTTATTGCCTCGACAGTCCATCCTATATCTTCATCTCTTACTGAAAGATTTAAAACCGAGTTACCCAATGCAAATATACCTATAATCGGATGATATTTCTGGGCACGATCTCTAACCAAGTAAAAAAGATTTCTTCCTGGCATTGTCTTATATGGGATAGCCCAAGTATATCTGAAATATCTCCAGATATCGGATAATTCAATTCCCGTATGCTCATCCTTTCTTTGTGTTACTAACTGAATGTATGGGTCACAAATCTTACCTTCTTCACGGATGCGCTGAATCAGCATATCCTTATTTCCTATCAGGTTTTTAATTGAAACTTCCTCACCTTTGAACAATCGTGGAGTTTCCATCTTGATGATAAATTTTTTAATACTCTCCGTCTTAAATTGAGCATTTCTTTCTGCACTAAGTCTATAGCGTATATGTGCCTTATCATCCAAATTATCTTCATTCATAAACAAATGCAGTTTCCCCGATTCGGCTCTGAACTGCCAGCCCTGTAATGACAAATCTTTGAGTAAACTAATACTTGCCATATACTTAAGCAAATCAATATCTGCACATTCAGAAACACCATCAATTCCTACACTTTTTAATTCCTCTTCTAACAAATAATTCCTGTTATGCGGTAATGCACTTCCAAGCTTTTCAACCAATGCTGTAAATCTAGTCTGATACTTCTCAGACAAATCCGGCACATATTCCTCTATTGCAACAGTACTATCTGCTATCTTACTGTTCTTCACGTACTGCTCCTCCATTCATATCAGTAGTTTCGTCTTCAGCAACTTTTACAAGTTCAATAATCTCATCAAATGTACAATCCAAGCTATCACATATTCTTACCAATACATCCATTGATACATATTGATTCTTTGATAGCTTAGCTAAAGTTGTTTGACTAATATCTGCCATCTTTGCCAACTCTGTCTTCTTAATCCCTTTATCTATCATTAGTTTAAAAAGTCTATTGTAGCTTATTAATCTCATAGTTAATCTCCTCTTTAAAGATGGTGAACATACTCTCACATGTAAATTATATCATAGATGCACGCAAAATCAAAGATATCTTTGCCTTTCTTTAGTTTTTCTCCAACTATACGTACTAATCTTAGGTAATGCAAAGCAGAAGCTGAATTGGAAAACTGACTGCAAAGCAGAAAAAGGGCGAAAAAGGGCGAAGCCATAGCCGCCAATAGCCACAACTTCGCCCATTTTCTAATCTACTTATCTCACATTTTCACTTTTCTTCTTATTATCCTTATCTGCTTTTTCATCATTTTCACGAATTTCTGATTTCTTTTCTTTCAGTTTTTTTCGAACAGATGCCTTTTGGTATTTCTCTTCTAGATACTTCTCCACACCGGGCAAATACTCTTCCAGCGTTCCGCTCTTGTACTTGGTAATCGGATTAATATCTACCGGCACTCCTCCGATTTTGAAGTTATCTTCATGAAACAGATTAAACAAATCATCTTCGCTTTCGTCTCCGGACAGTTCCACCACCACATCCAAATCAGAAGCCTTTCCTTCCAGTCCTCTACATCTGCTTCCGGAGATTACTACTCCACGTCCAGATGCATCGAAGTCATTTTCAGAAAGCTTGGAAGTTACATATTCCTCCACCAGTTCTTCAATCTCGGTTGCCCCAAGTCCATCAATTGGCTGAAAGCATTCTTCTGTCTTTGCTTTGAATTCCATTATCACACGGCTACTATAAACTGCAGGTCCTGCCATATTTGCAATGTCTGCCTGCTCCGCAACCTCATCATAATTAAGTGGAATCAATTTGGATTCTTTCGTAATATTCCCCTTTGCTCCGTTAGTATCAGGATTCTCTTTCAGTTCCTCCACAATACTAAGCAGCACAAAGTTAATATCTACCGCCGGATCGTCATACACTCCACCATCTATCTCCCGATAGTGTTCATCCATTATGGAATAATCATATCCACCGTCACACTCCTGAATGCTGATAATTCTATCCGCAATCTTAAATGCAAGCTCTGTTTCTCTTGGTTCTTCGTACAACATACTGAGTCCTCCCCTAACGAAATGGCATCTCTGCTTCCATTTCCTCCGGGATATTTCCGAAACCCGAATCGCCACTGCCTCCTGCATTCTTGCTTTCTGCAAACTCGATATTCTCCACAACAATATCTGTTGTGTAAATCTTTACTCCGTCCTTGTTGGTATAGCTGCCGGTTTGGATTCGTCCTTCCACAATGAACTTCACACCCTTATGACCAAACTTCTCCAAGAACTCTGCAGTCTTGCCAAATGCCACACAGTTGATAAAATCTGCTGTCTGTTCCTCTCCATCCTTTTTAAATCTGCGGTCTACCGCAAGTGAAAACCTTGCAAAGATACTGTCGCTCTCTCCACGTCTAACCTCTGCATCCCTTGTCATTCTTCCTAATAAAATCACTTTATTCATATACTAAATCCTCCGTTTTTTGTTATTTTTAAAGTTGCGCTGTACCGACATATCCTGGAATGCCTATGTAGTAAAAAGAAAGTGGCCAGCAGTGCATTTGTAGGACAAATGCTCTTTGCTGGTTGGATGGCAATGCCCCCAATCCCCTTAAACTGTCATCTGCGCTGACAGGCTACGCCCGAATTCTCGTGCTGATTAGCGAAGACCTTGCTGACGGTCTTTTCGGTTTTGCGGATGTTGCATCTCCTGCTCCATCTGCTGAAAGAGGTCGATGTTTTTCTTCGCCTCTACTAAATCTTTCATTTCCTGCTTACAGGCTTTGTACTCGCTGTAAGCCTTTCTCTTCTTTGCCAAAAGTTCCGCATATTCCGCATTCAAAGCTTTCACTTTGGGAATAGGTCCTCCCAACTGCTTGAATGCTTCCTTTGCTGCTTTATGAAGCGTAATCTCTTCTCGATGCGCTTCAAAGAATTTCTTACTGTACCCGGCTTTGCGGTAAGCCACATATACATCTCTTGTTTTGGAATAGTTGATGATATGAGTTCGAAGGGTACTAATCTCTGCCATCCTCTTTTCTGCAGACTTAATCGTATCTGACAATTCTGAAAATCTACCGGATGTAGCCTCTGCTCTTTTTGCCAAATCATCATATCCACGGATACCTTTTTCGTCCAGATAAAGAAGAGTTTTCATAATCGCTTTATTATTAAAACGTTGCCCCCATCTTACATACCCGGCTCCCTTCCCTTGGCGAAGCTTCTCCTGAATATTAATTAGCATATCGAAATCTCGCTTCACATACTTTGGTTCACTCTTCTTGTGTTCCGCAGTTCCCTCTATTACTTCTCGAAGCTCTTCCTCGGAATATCCGACTCCCAAGGATTTCAAACGAATGAAATTTTTACGTTCTTTAGCTTTGAGAGCAATATATTTTCCCTTCTTAATCTCATACTCATCTTCCATAAGCATCTGCAGAAACTGTTGAAAGGTTTGAGGCTTTTGCTCCAATATCTTATCAATCTCTTCTCTGACTTCCTGTCGATAGGTCTTCTCAAACTTTGGCTTGCTTCTGCCTCCTTGGAAGGGCTTGATAACAGACATTCCATGCTCAAGGCAAATCAGATCACTTAATCTTCTAAGTCCTAATGCACAAAACCAAGAATCCCGAAACTTCTTGTCACAGTCCAAATTGATGGAATTGTAAACGATATGATTGTGAATATGCTTTTTGTCCGTATGCGTGGCAACAATAAAAGCATGTTCCCCTTTAGTAAATCGCATTGCTGTTTCATATCCGATTTGATTGGCTTCCTCCGGCGTGATTTCCCCCGGCTTGAAGGACTGGCGAATCTGATATGCAATGATATCTCCCTTATACACTCTTCCTGTTTTCTGCAGATATTCTCTGCGAGCCTCCATGAATTCCTTGTCCACAATTTCCTTGTTGCAGGCATAAGAAGATACAACGGTTCCGTTCTCCGTCTTCTCGTCATTTAAGGCATATTTGGTTCTGTCCTCCAAGCACTTTGCAACAGTTCTTCCTTTGTCCTGATGCATTGCAATTAATCTGGTTGCTGCCAATCCTCTCACCTCTATTCTTATTCAACCGCATTTAATCTGTCTAAAATTTCCCCAAGCAGTTCAATTACCCGGGCATGGGATTTTTGTAGTTCCTTAATGTCAGACAAGTAGATACTGCCTGTCTCATTTGCTCTTCTGGCATACTGATTTAAGTTAACCTGTTGTGCTAGATAAAATAATATAAAGAAACTTCAACAAAATGTGCTATCCTATTTGTAGGCAATACAACGAAAGGAGGCATCATTATGTTGAAGTTCCAAAATAATAA
>NZ_JAVYJB010000023.1:0-43748 GCF_032490495.1 Pilosibacter fragilis
GAGAAAGAAAAGGTTCGTAGTTAGCATGCGTCCAATTCAGTATCTGGAAGAACTTTTAGAAGCTTAAAAATAGCTGAAAACAGAATTGGTGGTAGACAATCATTCATGCGTTTGTCGTGAGCTCGGAAAGCTCTCTATTTCCACGCTCTCGGAATTGTGATAGAATGGAAGAAAGCGAATGGAAAACGAGAATTTGAAAGGAGTGTTAAATATGAAATTCCCATTTTATGACGCACCAAATACAGCTACAATAACCTGTTGCCACATATTAGAGAATGGAGAACCTATTTTGTATGTATCACATGATGAAGATGATGGAATGTGGCAATTTCTATGTGGAAAAGCACATGAAACAGACGAAGCAAAGTTAGTATCCTTAAAATCAGTATTCGACTTAGATAATTCTGTTGGTATTCTAAAGGATATGCCTTGCGGTTACTATGCTGAAAGAAAAGCTCAAGATGATGAATGGAGTGTTAGAAAACGGTAACTATCAGCTCAGTCAATTCAAGTTTGGAGAATTGAGAAAATCGGCATTTTGGAAGATAAAAATGAGAAGGAAAATAATAAAAATGTTTAAAGGATTTGACTTTACGGATTTTTGGACTGAAGATGAGGTTCATGATTGGGATGACTATATGGAATCAACACCATCAGATGAGCTTATTGCTGAACTTGAGGAAGAATTAGGATATAAACTGCCCGAATCTTATATATGGTTAATGAAGCAACATAATGGCGGTGAACCAAGAAATACTGCATTTCCAACAAAGAAACCTACCAGCTGGGCTGATGATCATATTGCTATTCAGGGAATTTATGGTATCGGTAGAGAAAAAGATTGCACTATTTGTGGTAATCTTGGAACAAAATTCATGGAAGAAGAATGGGGGTATCCAGATATAGGTGTTGCTATTTGCGATTGCCCATCAGCTGGACATGAGATGATTTTCCTAGATTACAGAGAGTGTGGACCACAGGGCGAACCTAAGGTTTCGTATGTTGACCAAGAAATGGATTATCAAATTATTGTTCTGGCGGATAATTTTGAGGATTTTATCAAAGGGTTAATATCTGAAGATGGTTATTGGGATGATGAAGACTAATTAGCAAACATGAGTTTGCAGGAGGCTTATGATTATGAACAATATTGAAAAGTGGATAGACAGCATATTTGAAAATACAATTCCAAATGAAGTAGTCGGCATAGCATTCAATCTGTATGAAGATGAAACCAATCAGTGGTCTATCGAAATGATAGGAAGCGCCAGCTTCGATGTTGAAGATCCTGATTGGGCTTGTGATGAAGTATTTGACACAAGGGACAATACGCTATCATGGGTACAGGACACAACATGGGAAGATGTTTTGCAAGAAGCGATAGGAAAAATTCAAAAATATATTGAAGTTGGAAAATACGCCGAACAAATGAGGACTTACTCAGGTGTTGGTGTTGGTTTTGTGGATGGAGATATTACTATTGTTTATCAGAAGATTTAGCTATTCCCATTTACCGAGTAGGCAAGGAGGGAGCGCATGGAACTATCTATACAAGAGCGATTGAAAGACCTGCGCGTGGAGCGTGGACTGACGCTGGAGCAGCTTGAAGAACAAGTAAATCTCTCCAAGTCTGCGCTGGGCAGTTATGAAGCAAAGGACTTCAAGGACATCAGCCACTATGCCATTATCAAGCTGGCGAAGTTTTACGGCGTGACCGCCGATTATCTGCTGGGGCGTTCTCAAACAAAAAATCACCCAAACGCCGATCTTGCAGACCTGTGTTTGAGTGATGATATGATTGAACTGTTGAAAAGCGGGCTGGTGGATAATTCCCTCTTGTGTGAGCTGGCGGCGCACCCTGATTTTCCCCGGCTCATGGCTGACCTTGAAATCTATGTGAACGGAACGGCAGTCAAGCAGGTACAGAGCGCAAATGCCATTGTGGATATTATGAGCGCAGCCATTATGAAGCAGCACAATCCCGGCTTGACTGACCCGCAGCTAAGACAGCTTATCGCCGCTCATATTGATGATGACAGCTTTTGCCGCTATGTGATACAGCAGGACATAAACAAGATAGCCCTCGACCTGCGGGAAGCCCATAAGGACGATTTTTTCAGCGTTCCGGAGGACACCCGCTGGAAGATTTCTTGCAGACCGCCGAGGAAACTGCCAGTCCAGACAGCGACCCGGAGCAAGCGGCTTTGGTGTTTATCTGTAAGCGGCTCAAGCTGAATTTGAAAAAGCTGTCCGAGGAAGAAAAGAAGTGGCTGAAAAAGATTGCACAGAAATCGGACTTGCTGAAAAATCCAAACCCACAGCGGGGGAGAAAGTAATAAATATGAAATTACAGAACGGAGGAAATCAAAAACATGAATTTCTTTATGAAAAAGAACTCGCAGACAAATAGTAAGCTAACAAAGCCGGATATTGAAAAACTTTTACAAGAAGCATATCAAGCTAATCCTAAGTGTTACGAAAAGGAAGATGGTACACTTTTGATAGGGCTTGCGCTTACAGAAGATACCGATTCTCTTTTCCCCATCGTGCCGGAGGAGCAGTGGGCAATAGAGGGCAAGACAATTAGCGAATGGATTATTACAATGGTTAGCCTTACAAATCCACAAGGTGGAATTATCGGGCAAATGGAATACCACGAAGCCATAAAACGACTTGAACCATTTATTCTTATGAAAAAAGATAATTGGGCACTTATTAGAGCAATGACCCATGAAGAATTAGACAGTCTATTTGGAAATCTTCCTCGTAAATTATATTGATTACATACAGATTAGGAACGGATAGCAAAGCCAGCGTGTCAGTCAACGGTCAAGATGAACGGCGCATAAATGCGCCGCCGTTGACAGCCTCGCCCGCCTTTGCTAATGGGCAATCAAGGCGGGAAAGCCCTAAAATGGCTTTCCCGCCCATTCCGATTTTGAGAAGAAAGTCCGTCCGCTTTTTCGTGGGTGTGGCTATCCGACTGGGACACTTTGTCCCATAGTCCGGCATAGGACGAGGGACGGGGCTTTCATATACGCCCTGTCTGCTGATGAAACCAGTCCTGCACTTGCGGCTCCACGTCACGCAATCACAGCCCTGTTTTCCTGCCGTTTCAAATGCCCTTGCCCTCCCCGGTGGCAACCGCATTTTCGTAGCAACGCCGACAGAGCGTATAACACACTACACTTTGCAAGCAAAGTCGTATGCCAAAGGGTAAGCCCCTTTGGAAACCCCAGACAACAAAACAGGCTGAATATCTCGCACTTCCCCGGTGCTTGATATTCAGCCTTTATTTGTTGTCAGCAGCCCCCGTTTCGTGGTCTGCGTGTAGTTCCTTGTAAACTGACCTAAGAAGTATTTAAAAGAATTTGGAATTGGCATAACTTTTTGTATCGTTATACAGATGGTAAATTTGATGATTTTAGATATGTTGTTTTGGGATACTGTGAATCAAGCAGACCTGATGAGTTGAATATAACATCATACGATATGCAAATGCTTGATAAAATGATTGAAGTATATGAAGCAAATAACATATCAGAAAATGATAAAGGCTTTTTGGCAAGCAGAATGCATAAAATTTCAAATAAGTGCGACTGTCGATTTGAAAATAGAAAAACCAAACAAGAGCAATTAGATTTCATAAATAGTTTGTCTGAAAGTCAGCTGAAAGAAGTTGTCAAACAGATTGAAATGTATGATTTAGCAAGAGAATTATATAGCAAAGGCTATAGATAAGTAAAAGGCTACCTCACCATCCAAGTGAAGTAGCCTTTCAAAAATTTCAATTTCACGAATTGCGTATAATCATTAAGTAAAACGAACTCCCCATTATGGAAAAATAAATAAAAATCGTGGAAAACGTATAAAAATGAGTTTATATACAGTAGGAACACTTTTCCGAAAAGGGAGTTTCTTTTTATAGAGCAACAGTGCTATTTTTTGTGGCTTTTGTATAAGAAATATGATAAAATGGGTGGAAAAGAGCGAATAGTAGAACTGATATGAAAGGGATAAATAAAATCTGAACGGAATCAAAAGGGGGATTTCGGGGGAGTGAAGGGAAAGAGAAACGTATGGGCGTTGTTCCTTGGAATTGCAGTTGCGGCGATGAGTGCGGCAGGCTGCAGCACAGGGGAGAGCAGCGGCCAGGGACCGGAGAAGGTGAGCGCGGAGAAGAGACTTACGGTGTATACTTCTCACAAGCAGGAGGTCTATGCGCCGATCATAAAGGAGTTTGAGGAGCGGACCGGAATCTGGGTAGAAGTGGTTCCCGGGGGAACGACGGAGCTTCTGGAGCGGATCCGGGAAGAGGGGGAAAAGGGATCCTGTGACGTGATGTTTGGCGGAGGTGTGGAGAGCTATGAGGTCTTTAAGGACTGCTTCATGTCATACGAGAGCACCCAGATCGATCACATCGAGAGTATATACCGGACTGAGGACCATGTCTGGACCGCATTTACGGAGCTTCCCATTGTCCTGATCTACAACAATAAGCTGGTGGACGCGGCTGCAGCGCCGCGGGGATTTGAGGACCTGTTTGACGGGAACTGGGACGGAAAGGTGTCCTTTGCGGATCCGGGAAGATCCGGCAGCAGCTGCACGATGCTGGAGACGATGATCCAGGTCCTGCCGATGCGTGAAAACGAGGTTCTGGAACAGTTTGCCAGAGTGCTCGGCCGCCGGATGGCGGCGGGGTCAGGCGCCGTGCTCGATGAGGTGTCAGAGGGAACATATCTGGTTGGTCTGACTTTGGAGGAGACTGCGAAAAAGTATATCGACCGCGGCGCGGCGATTTCGATCGTCTATCCGCGGGAAGGAACCAGCGCAGTGGCAGACGGATGTGCGGTGATCAGGGGGGCGGAGCATGAAGAAAACGCGAAGCTTTTTGTGGATTTTATCGTGAGTCCTGATGTCCAGAGACTGGCTGTCGAGAAGCTTTACAGACGGACGGTCCGCGATGATATTACCCCGGATCAGAAGGAAGAGGGTTCGATCATGGACTTCGATCTTGGATGGGCAGTAAAAAACCAGAAATCCATTTTGGAAAGATGGGCGGCGCTCATGGCAGGAAACGGAGGTGGATCATGAAGAACTTTATCCAGAGATCCTTCCGGCGGGAGCTTCTTGTGAGCTTTCTCGCGGTGTCTGTTCTTCCATTGATCGTGTGCTGCGTGTTTCTGATTCAGATGTTTAAGGTGAAGGTCGGAAGAGATTTTGAAAAAAAAAATATGGAGCTTGCCGGTGCGGTAGAACAGCAGCTGATGACGCTGTTCGATGCTTATCATGACGCGGCGAAGAAACTGTGTACGGATCCGCTGGTTGCCGAGGCACTGGAAAAGGAGAGCTTTGGAAAGAAGAATGAAGTGTACCGAAGTCTGTACGGAGCGACCGCTGCATGCCGTGAGATGGCGGGATTTCATCTCTACAATGCGGACGGCTCCTGCCTGTACTCTACGGGAAACCGTACTTACGGACAGACGCTGCCGGTATACTGGGGGATCCTGAGAGAGGCTCATGCCCACCCGAATGATCTGATCATCCGGAGTGATCTGGAGATTGGCGGTGATGAGGTCCTGCGGTTTGCCAGAGCGGTGACCGGAAATTCGGAGGAATGTTCTGGATATTTTGTGGTCACAATGACGGCGGAGCATTTCGCGAAGGCGCTCTCCGGCACATACAGTGGCCAGGACGGAATCTGTATTCTCAATGGATTTCTGGAGACCGTGTACAGTGTAGGCACGGCATCGGGGGAGACGGTCGGAGATGTTCTGAGAAGCCGTTTTCTACAGGGAGAATCTCTGACGGAGGTTTGGAACAACAATAGTATTTACGTTTCAAAGCTGGGTAACACAGGACTTTACAGTGTCCTGATCCGTCCTCATGTTTTTACGAGTGATACCACGAGATCCATGTATACAGTTCTTCTTTTCATGGCCGCGGGAAGCTTTCTTTTAAGTGTTGGTGTCGCGATCGGGATCAGCTCCTTTCTTTCCAAGCCGATCCATGTACTTCATGATGCCATGGATGAGGTTCAGGAGGGAAATCTGGATACCCATGTGGACATGGAACGTCAGGACGAGTTTGGGGAGCTGGCAGAAAATTTTAATATCATGACAAAGAGGATCTCATCCTACATGGAGGAGCGTGTGCGGCGTGAAAAGGAGTTGAACGAGACCCAGATCGCCATGATGCAGTCCCAGTTAAACCCGCATTTTCTCTACAATACCCTTGATACGATGAAGTGGGTGGCGAAGGCGAACCATATTCCGGAGATCGCGACGCTGGCGGCAAAGCTTGCGAAGATCTTAAGGACCAGTATTTCAAGCGCCCAGTTTATCACGCTGCAGGAAGAGATGACACTGGTGGAAAGCTATGCAAAGATCCAGAAGATCCGGTTTAACGGAAAGTTTGATTTCCGCTATGAGATCGCTCCTGAGACGGAGGAGATCCTGGTTCCAAAGCTCATCGTTCAGCCCATCGTGGAAAATGCGGTGATCCATGGGCTGGCGGATGCGGATGAGGGGCATATTTTTGTCAGGGCATATCTGGAAAGGAAGGAGCTTGTGATCGAGGTTTCAGATGACGGATGCGGGATCAGCGATGAAGTGATCCGACGGCTCGGAAACCGGGACAAGGAACAGAAGAATGGCCACATCGGCTTTTACAATGTGGATACGATCATCCGGCTTCATTATGGAAAAGACTACGGTCTCAGGGCAGAGCGGCTGCCTGCCGGTGGAACAAAGGTAACGATAAGAATACCGGTGAATGGCTCCGGACAGCCTGCGCCCAGTATGGAGAACAGATCCTGATGACCGATGGGGAATGGAAAAGGGAAGGGGGGAGCTGTTATGATCAAGGTGATCGTTGTAGATGATGAGCGGTTCGTCCGGATGGGCATTGTCGGTGAGACGGACTGGGCCTTGCTGGGTTGCGAGGTCGTCGGTGAGGCGGAAAACGGGTTGGACGCGCTGGAGCTGGTCCATGAAAAGAATCCGGAGCTGATGATCTGTGATATCCGGATGCCTAAGATGAACGGTCTTGAGATGTTAAAGAAGCTTCGGGAAGAGAAAAATCCGGTACAGGTGATCTTTCTGACCGCGTACAGCGAGTTTTCCTACGCCAGAGAGGCGTTGAAGCTTTATGCATTTGATTATCTGCTAAAGCCGTTCGAGGACGGGGAGCTGGAGAGCGCGATCCTCAGGGCAAAAGAGCGGATCGAGACGGATCGGGAGAAGAGAAGAGATACCGGTCTGAGCAGATCTGTCCCGGATAAGGCACCGGTAAAGGAGCAATATCCGGGAGCTTTGGAAGGTGACGGACCAGAGATCAATGCCGCGGTGATCCGGCTCTGTCTGCCATTCGATGAAAATACCGCGGGCCTTACCGGATATGTCCGGGACGCGGTGCTTTACATGGCATCTCATTACGGGGAAAGTGCGATCAATGTGGCGAAGATTGCAGGTGCGGTGGGGATCAGCGAAGGCCACCTGAGCCACTGTTTCAAGAAAGAGACGGGATATACGGTGATGGGGTGGCTCACGCGGTACCGGATGAAAAAGGCAGTGGAATTGCTTTCGGACCACCGGAACAAGGTGTACGAAGTGGCAGAAAAAGTCGGATATAAAGATATTGCGTATTTTTCTAACACATTTAAAAAAATTGCGGGTGTTGCTCCATCGGAGATACAGGAAAAATAATCTGGATCCTGAAAAAACAAGCCGTTGGAGGCCATCAATGGAAAAAGGTAAGAATTAAAATGAAAATATAGGAGGAATCAGTATGAATGTAAAGATGTTTGGGGAGATCTGCGATGCGTTTGGACCGAGCGGATTTGAGGAGGATGTAATCCGCACGGTTGCGAAGTACTGCAAAGGTCTGGAGCTGGAAAATGACGCGATGAATAACCTTTATGCGCGTATGCCTGGTGAGGATCCGGAGAAACCGGTTGTGATGCTGGATGCCCATACAGATGAGTGTGGATTTATGGTACAGAGTATCAGAGAAAACGGAAGTCTGGAGATCCTCATGCTCGGCGGCGTGATCCTCACGAACCTTCCGGCGCACACAGTGATGATCCGGACCAGAAGCGGGAAACTTGTACGGGGAATTATTTCTTCCAAGCCGATCCATTTTATGAATGAGGCAGAGCGGGCTTCCCAGTCGCTGAGTATTGAGACACTGAGCGTGGATGTCGGCGCAGTGAGCAGGAAAGAAGTGACAGAAGTATTCGGTATTTCCATCGGAGATCCGGCAGTCCCGGAAGTTTCATTTTCCTACGATGAGGAACGTGACCTCTGCTTTGGAAAAGCGTTTGATAACCGTGCAGGCTGTGCATGCATTATTGACACAATGACCCGTCTGTGCGGGGAGAAGGATCAGCTGGCGGTACGGGTGACCGGAGCGTTTGCGGCTCAGGAGGAAGTTGGAACAAGAGGTGCCACAGTCACATCCCAGATTGTCCGTCCGGACCTGGCGATTGTCTTTGAGGGCTCCCCGTCGGATGATTTCTATTTCAGTGCAGCCCAGACTCAGGGGCATATGCGGGGCGGTGTCCAGATCCGCAGGATGGACAAGAGCTATATTTCAAATCCGGTGTTTATCGAGTATGCGGAGGAGCTTGCGAAGAAATTCGGAATCCCATTTCAGGAGACGGTCCGCCGCGGCGGAAGTACGAACGCGGGAAAGATCAGCCTGACAGCAAAGGCGGTTCCGGTCCTGGTTCTCGGCGTCCCGAGCCGGTATGTTCATACCCATTATAATTTCTGCGCGAAGTCCGACCTGGAAGCGGCAGCAGATCTTGCTGTGGAAGTGATCCGGGGACTTGACGCGGAAAAGATCCGCCATATCTGCAGACAGGATATTTTAAAATAAGAAGATCACAGGGACCCGAAAACGGCAGTGTCCCTCAGGCAGGTGAAGAAAGAACAACAGAAAAAAGCGTCCGGATCCATAGGAATGGATTCCGGACGCTTTTTCCGTAAAAATGAGGAACTAAATGGAAAAACTCAGAGGCGGAGGTTTGTGGGGGTTATGCCTCTAATTTTTTCCCGGTGATCATCTCATATGCTTCCAGATATTTCGCGATGGTCTTATCGACGATCTCCTGCGGAAGTGTCCAGTCGTTGCCCGGATGGGAAGTGAGCCAGTCGCGGGCGAACTGTTTGTCGAAGGACGGCTGACCGTGGCCCGGCTCATAGCCTTTTGCCGGCCAGAAGCGGGAGCTGTCCGGTGTGAGCATCTCGTCGCCGATCACGAGATTGCCCTCGTCATCGAGACCGAATTCGAATTTTGTATCAGCAATGATGATGCCTCTGGTAAGTGCATATTCTGCACATTTCTTATATAAAGCGATCGTTGTGTCGCGAAGGAGCTCTGCATATTCACGGCCCTTTCCCGGGAAATATTTCTCGAGATGATCAATGCTCTGCTCGAAGGAGATATTCTCGTCGTGGTCACCGATCTCAGCTTTTGTGGACGGGGTGTAGATCGGCTCCGGGAGCTTGTCGGATTCCTTTAAACCTTCCGGAAGACGGATTCCGCAGACGGTACCGTTTTCCTTGTAGCTTGCCCAGCCGCTTCCCGTGATATAACCGCGGACGATGCACTCGATCGGGAGCATATGTAATTTGCGGCACATCATGGTTTTGCCCTCAAATTTTTTCTGCTGGAAGAACTCCGGCATATCCTTTGTGTCGACGGAGATCATATGGTTCGGAACAATATCTTTTGTCAGGTCAAACCAGAATTTGGACATCTGGGTCAGAACAGCACCTTTGGAGGTAACCTCATTGTGAAGGATCACGTCAAAACAGCTGATACGGTCGGTAGCAACCATGATAAGGCTGTCACCATTGTCGTAGATCTCACGTACTTTTCCTTCTTTGATCGGTTTTAATTCCTGCATGTCTACACCTCTTCATTATATTTTCTTATGCAGCGTTTGTCGTATCATAAAAACGCTGAGCGAACTTACAGTAAAGTTACCATTAAATGGCGGTTTCTGTCAATGTTCAATTTGCACAATATTTACATAAGAAAAAATAAATGTTTTGGAAATAGGATCGCATAAAGAATTTTACAGGCTTTTGATAAAATATATAAAAGTTGTGCTAATATTTATAAATAAGCTATACCAATAAGTACGCGACCAGTTATAAGAAAGACATGGACGACTTTGAACTCCGGTGTCCGGAACTGACGGGATCCTGCAGATCAGCATGATGGGGAAAAATGTGTGCGGACGAATGATGCTCAAATAAATATACAGCAAAATGCCTGTGCTTCCAATTCTGCCATAGAAAAACATATGTCGAAACTGCACAAAAATATCAGAAATATGGAACAAAATTATACAGATTCACAGGATTCCACAAACTATCGCAGTTTTGTCCACTGTTAAAAATTTCTGCGCGCCGGTATAATAAAAGTATAAAATGAGTCGTGAGAGAAACAAGATGACCCAGTAAATGAAGGAGGAAAAGTTTTATGAGAAAACGTACTTTGTCATTGGCACTTGCAGTTTCCATGGCAGCGATGTCCCTCGCGGGATGTGGCGGTGGCGGAACGACAGCTACGACAGCAGCAGCCGGCGGTGAGACCACAGCGGCGGCAAGCGAGGCGGCAACAGAGGCTGCGTCCACAGACGATACCAATCTTTCTGATGTTGAAAAGATCATCAAGGAAGCAGAAGGAATGTCCATGGAAGAGTTGGCGAAGAAAGCCATCGAAGAGTCCAACGGAAAGACCTTCTATGGTGTTGGTAACTCCAGCCGCGGAAAGAGCGCACTGCCGTTATTCATCGAATACCTGCAGTCCATCGATCCATCCTACAAAATGGAATATGAGTGGCAGCAGCCGAAGAACAATAAGATCTTTGAGCAGCTGACCGCAGACTCCTTAAAGACAGAAGGAACCTTCGCGATGACCCTGATCCAGGATGGCAACCAGATCGAGTCAAAGATGGTTCAGCCGGGAATCTTAAAGACCTACATCCCGAAAGAGTGGGCAGAGGCAAACGGAACAACACCGGACGCATATAAAGGATTCCTTCCGTTACAGACATTAAATAAAGTATTTATGTATAACAGCACAGGAAGCGCTGAATATAAGAACTGCTGGGATTTCGTAGCAGAGGGCGTTCATCCGTTATACATGGATATCGATTCCGAGATCGTTGGAAAGAACTTCTTATACATGCTGACAGAAGATAAGTATGCAGGATGGTTAAAGGATGCTTACGATGCTCTCGATGACACAAAGAAGGCATACTTCAAACCGGTTATCGACGAGATGGCAACAGATGCTGAGGATCTTGGACTTGGCGAGAACGGCGCATATGCCCTCGCATGGATCAAGCTCTGGGTTGAGAACTACAATGAGCAGACAGATGATGGTCCGATCTGCAACACACTTGTTACGGATTCCGCAACAGATCAGGCCGGATTATTAGTTTATTCCAAACTTCGTTCCGTAGAAGAGTCCGCAGGCGTTTCCTTAAATAACATTAAGGTTGCCGCTTATCAGGACGGCTACAAAGGCATCGGTGGTTACGGTTACTGCCATTATCTCTTCGTTACAAACAACAGCCCGCTTCCGTGGACCGCATGCGCATTCATCCAGTACATGACATGTACAGAGGACGGCTTCTCCGCATGGGGCAAAGATATGGGCGGCTACTCCGCTAACCCGGAAGTTGCTGCAGCGATCGAGGAAACCTACCAGCACAGCAAGGGCGGCTACAACGAGGCCGGCGAAGACCAGTTCCCGTGCAAGGACGACCGTGGATATGACTGGTGGACAACAGACGGTGAGTTAGTTCTGGAAGATCCGGACTACTGTGCATCCGTTTCCTTTACAGTCGGCAGCTGGATCGAGCTTCTCACGAAGTACAGCGACTCTGCAAAGTAAATGAACCTGTAACTGCTCAGTGCCTTCACAGTTACATGCAAAAATCCATTCCAAATTGACTTCGTCAATGGGATTTTTGCTTACTGCGCGACGCGTTCTTACGGTCCGCGCAGTGAATGCGCAGACCTATTGAACAGTTGCATGAAACAAGATAGTTCGAGGGTGCCGTACATGTGTGCGGCGCCCTCATGTTACATATGGCATCTGCCGTGAGAGAAAAACGGCATCCATGTTTTAAATGAAAGGAGCGGACAATTCTGTGAACAGATACAATCGTGTAAAAACATATTTTTCAAAACCGCAGAACATCATCCTTCTCCTGTTCGGCATCGTACTGACGTTCTCCACTGTTGCGCCGATCATCGCCATCGTAAAAGATACGATCACGATCCATCCGGGAACCATTGACGCCCATCTCGCCGGAAAGGCGTCCGGTTACACGCTGATTAACTATGTGGACCTCTTTACAAGCCGTCTGGCGAAGACAAACCTCTGGAAGCCGTTGTGGAATACGATCCTCTTAGCAGTCTTTACCTGTACGATCTCTATCCTCTACGGCGGAACCTTCGCATTTCTGGTAACAAGAACGAACCTGAAATTCAAAAAGTATTTAAGCTCCATCTTTATTTTCCCGTACATCATGCCGCAGTGGACGTTAGCGGTTGTATGGCAGAACGTATTTAACAGCAACGCAGTCGTTGGTACATCCAACGGACTCCTTGCATCCCTTACCGGCATCTGCATGCCGAAATGGTGGTGTCTGGGATTATTTCCGAGCTCTGTGGTTCTGGGACTTCACTACGCGCCATTCGCTTACATCCTGATCGGCGGAATTTTCCGGAATATGGACGCAAATCTGGAAGAAGCGGCGACGATCCTCGATACACCGAAATGGAAGACGATGTTTCGCATTACGCTTCCGATGGTAAAACCGGCGATCCTCTCGACGATCCTTCTCGTATTCGGAAGCGCCATGGGAAGCTACCCGGTACCGCATTACCTTGGACTTACCACACTTTCCACGAAGTACATTTCCTTAAACTCCAAGTACACCGGTGAAGCGAGTATTTTAGCCATCATCATGATGATCTTCGGTGTGGCGATCCTCACGATGAACCAGGTGAGCTTAAAGAGCCGGAAGAACTATACGACCGTCACCGGCAAATCCGGTCAGTTATCGAAGATGAACCTTGGAAAAGTCGGAAAATACGCGATTGCAGTTGTGATGATCATTCTGACCTTCTTCACAAGTATCTTCCCGATCTTTTCCTTCGCCCTTGAGACGTTCCTCCCGAACCCGGGCGACTATAGCTTCCTCTACACGAAAGACTTAAGCAACCTGACCACGAAATGGTGGATCACGAAAGAGAATATCACCGAGAACGGTATGTACGGACAGCACGGTATCCTCTATAACAGTACGATCTGGCACGCGTTTGCCGGTACACTTTTAGTTGCTGTCTGCTGTGCACTGATCGCAGGTACCATCGGTACCCTGATCGGATACGCGGTCGCGAAGAACCGCAGAAGCCGCTGGGCAAGCTATGTAAACGGCGTGGCATTCCTTCCGTATCTGATGCCCTCCATCGCTGTCGGTGCTGCATTCTTCATCCTCTTCTCCAACGAGAAGATCAACCTCTTCAATACATATACGCTGCTGATCATCGCAGGTACGATCAAGTACATTCCGTTTGCGAGCCGGAGTGCGTTAAACTCCATGCTGCAGATCAGCAATGAGATCGAGGAAGCGGCGATCATACAGGACATTCCATGGACGAAGAGAATGTTCCGGATCATTATCCCGATCCAGAAATCCGCGATCATCAGTGGATACATGCTTCCGTTTATGACATGTCTCCGTGAACTGTCACTGTTCCTGCTCTTATGTACGCAGGGCTTCATCCTCTCGACGACGCTGGACTATTTCGATGAAATGGGTCTGTACGCGTTCTCGAGCGCGATCAACCTGATCCTGATCGTTACGATCCTGATCTTCAATACGTTAGTCAATAAGCTGACAGGTGCAAGCCTTGACGATGGAATAGGAGGAAATTAATATGCCGGAAATCACATTGAGAAATATAACAAAACGCTGGGGAAAATTCTTCGGAGTCGATCATCTGGATCTTGACATCGCGGATAACTCCTTCATCACACTGCTCGGACCGTCCGGATGCGGAAAAACAACGATCCTCCGCATGATCGCGGGGCTCGAGACACCGACGACTGGTCAGATCAAGATCGGAGATAAGGTTGTGTTTGACAGCGAGGCGGGAATCAACATTCCGGCCAATAAGCGTAAGGTCGGATTCCTGTTCCAGAACTACGCGCTGTGGCCGAACATGACCGTTTACCAGAATATTTCTTTTGGTTTAAGCAATATCAGGGAAGAACTTCCGAAATACGATTTTGATGCCATGACGACGGGGGAGCTGATCCGGGCGCTGAAGAGCGGAAAGAAGATCAAAGAGTTAGTGGAAGAGTGCCGCGATAAGAGAGGTAAGCTCGACACGGATAAAGTCTATCTGAAATTTATCGACGCATTCATCCTCTCTATTTATACCGCGAAGATCCTCTACGGATACGGGATTCAGGACGCGGCAGATCCGGACGCAGCCGCAAAGGCGAAGGCGGAGGAGCTGATAAAGAAGCTTGACGGAATCAAGAAGTCCTATGAGTCAAAGGGTCAATCCTTAAATGAGGAATATGCCATCGTATCCGGAGGAAAAGTTCTGACAGAAGACAGAAAACTCACGAAGGAAGAGATCGATAAATCCGTCCGCAGAGTTTCCAGGATCGTCAAGATCGGCATGTTCATGAACCGTTACCCGGCAGAGCTCTCCGGCGGTCAGCAGCAGCGTGTTGCCATCGCGAGAACCTTGGCACCGGAACCGGCAGTTCTCTTCATGGATGAGCCGCTGTCAAACCTTGATGCGAAGCTCCGTCTCGAGATGAGATATGAGCTGCAGAGACTTCATGTTGAGACGGGAAGTACCTTTGTGTATGTCACCCATGACCAGATGGAGGCCATGACACTGGCGACAAAGATCTGTCTGATCAACAATGGTGTGCTTCAGCAGTATGATGCCCCGCTTGATGTATATAACAGGCCGGCAAACCTTTTCGTAGCGGACTTCGTCGGAAATCCGTCCATCAACTTTGTGGAGGCGAAGGGAAAAGAACAGGCTGATGGAAGTTTCAGATTTAAGATTCTGGATGATCTCGAAGCGACATTCCGACCGAACGAGCCTATCGATATGGCGGCATGGTTCGCAAAGAGGGATAAAGACGCGGCTGATCTGGAAGCTCAGAGGATTGAGATGCTAAAGGATAAGAAGGCCGTTGAGAAGAGCAACAAGGACGAGGTATTTAAGTACCATATCGCGAAGGTTGACGAGTCTGACTATGCGGTGGAGGAAGAGCCGGAGATCACCAACGAGGACTTCGTCCTGGCGATCCGTCCGGAGGCGCTGAAACTCTCAAAGGACGGATCCATCGCATCCACGATCTACGGTGCGATGCCGACCGGCATGGAATCAACCGTGAAGCTCAGGATCGGAAAGTACCTGCTGACAGGCGTTATCTTCGGCGGTGTTACTTTTAAACTTGGCGAAGAGACAGGTGTTGATATCGCGGGAACGGACATTCTTCTGTTTGACAGAAAGTCTGGAAAGGCGATCACAGCTGGTAGTCTTGCGGTGAAAGGCTGAGAAGCAGTAAAGGATAAAAGTTAGGATAAAAGGTAACTGTTCAGTAGGTCTGCGCACTTGCTGCGCTGACCGTAAGAAAACATAGGCTGGAGGGCAAAAATCCCATCAGCGAAGCTGATCTGGAATGGATTTTTGCGTGTAACTATGAAGGTACTGAATAGTTACGATAAAAGGATGGATAAAGGCGGTGGAGCTGCGAATGGGCGGCTTTGCCGCCTTTTTCTCTATATAGTAATGTTGCGGAACAGGAAAAAATCTGGTAAGCTTTAGGGAGAAAAAACAAAAGGGAAAATGGTGGAATTTAAAGGAATTCTGCTTATGGGAGTGTATGATGAGAAGAAAAATAGCGGTAATTTGCGGAGCGGTCCTGTTGGCGGTCGTTCTGCTTGGCGGATGCAGCAGTGTGGCATCGGGGACCGTGCGGACGACGGCTGCGGTTGAGGTAAGTCAGGAGACGAAAACGGCTGAGCCTGCGGAGAATAGTGATACTACACAGGAGAGCGTGGACAGCAAAACAGGCGGTGAAAAACCTCATGTTGTCCTGCAGCAGAATGAGACGGAATCTTCCGAGGCGGAGACAGGATCCGCGGATCCTTACGCGGACCTCTTAAAGGACCCGGAAGTCATGGCGGCGAACAAGATCTACGTGAAAGAGACAGCGGAGACGGGAAAAACGCGGATCGTCTTTGCGGGAGATATCCTGTTCGATTCCCATTACGCGATCATGGCATCCCTCTTAAAGAGGGGGCAGGGGATCGAGGGTGGAATTTCCGCGGATCTCTTATCCATCATGCGGAGCGCCGATATCTTTATGGTAAACAACGAATTTCCGTATACGACGGGCGGAGCGCCCACGGCGGGAAAGAAATTTACGTTCCGTGCGGATCCGAAGTACGCGTCCTGGCTCTTTGACATGGGAGCGGATCTCGTGTCCCTGGCGAACAACCACGCCTATGATTACGGCGAAGTGTCCCTGACAGACACCCTGGACACCCTGGAAGCCATCGGAATGCCCTATGTGGGAGCGGGACGAAACCTGGATGAAGCGGTGAAACCGGTATCCTTTATCGCAAACGGAAGGAAGATCACCTTCGTCTCCGCAACCCAGATCGAGCGGACACTTCCGCCGGACACCAAAGGGGCAACGGAGACAACTCCGGGGGTATTCCGGTGTCTGGAGATCAATAAACTTCTGGAGGTGATCTCCGCGGCGAAGGCGGACAGCGATTTTGTCATTGTATACATCCACTGGGGGACGGAAGGAACTGATAAGCTGGATCACTGGCAGCAGGAGCAGGCGCCCCAGATCGCGGCGGCAGGAGCGGACCTGATCATCGGGGACCATCCCCATGTGCTGCAGCCCATTGGCTACCAGGGAGATGTCCCGGTGGTGTACAGTCTCGGGAACTATCTCTTCAACTCAAAGACGCTCGATTCCTGCCTCGTGGAGGCGGTGATCGGAGATGAGGGGTTGGAATCCCTGCGGTTTATTCCGGCGAAGCAGTCGAATTGCCGCGTGGCGAAGGCGGAAGGAGCGGAGAAGGAGCGGATCATCAATTACATGAGAAGCATCTCTCCGGAGGCGGTGATCGATGATGAGGGGTATATTACGAAGCAGAATGCCCAGTAATGGTACAGAACACGTACCGGACCTGTCACATTTAATATTTCCAATGCACAAAAAATTTTCCTGTTTACAGAAAAAATATCCTATGTTATAATGTGCATTAGACGTTTTCTGTACCAGTCTGCCCTTTTGAAAATGGATGGTGCGGAAAAGAAATAGAAACAGTATACGAAAAGGATGGAACTGATATGGCAACATTACTTGAAACATGGAGAAGCCTCGCTTACGGCGATGGTCTCGATGATAAAAAGAAAGAAGAACTCTGGACAAACTATTTTACGATCGAAAAAGGCATCTACGAGAAGATCCTTTCCAACCCGACAGAAGTTGTTGAGGGAACTGTAAAAGAACTTGCTGAGAAGTATGGCACAGAAGTTCTCGTTATGACTGGTTTCCTTGATGGAATCAATGAGAGCTTAAAGGGATATGAGAACCCGATCGACACAATGGCAGAGGATACCGTTGTTAAGATTGAGATCGATCCGGAAAAGCTTTACTACAATATGGTAGAAGCTAAGGCTTCCTGGCTCTATGAGCTTCCGCAGTGGTCTGAGATCCTTTCCGCTGAGACAAGAACCGAGCTTTACAAGAAGCAGAAAGCTTCCGGAACCGTACGCCGCGAAGGCCACAAGATCTACCCGAACGATCCGTGTCCGTGCGGAAGCGGAAAGAAGTACAAAAAGTGCTGCGGCCGCAACGCATAAGATGAAACGTAAGCCATTACCTATTGCGGGTAGTGGCTTTTTCATTATTGTACGCGGACTGAGGCTGATCAAGGAGATAAAATGCAGGCATATACAGGTTTTGCAGCTGTCTATGACACTTTCATGGATAATATTCCATATGAAGAATGGTGTGAATATCTGACAGGGCTTTTAAAGGAACAGGGGGTTACGGAGGGACTTCTTCTCGATCTCGGATGTGGAACGGGAAGTCTCACGGAGCTTCTCGCGGACGCTGGTTATGATATGATCGGCGTGGACAACTCCGAGGAGATGCTGGAGCTTGCCCTGGAAAAGAAGGAACAGTCCGGAAAAGATATTTTGTATCTCTGTCAGGATATGCGGGAATTTGAACTTTATGGCACGGTGGCGGCGGTGGTCTCCATCTGTGACTGTATGAATTATATTTTAGAGCCGGAGGATCTGACAGAAGTATTCCGCCTGGTTAACAATTACCTGGATCCGGGCGGAGTGTTTATCTTCGACATGAATACGGAGTACAAATACCGGGAGATCATGGGAGACAACACGATCGCGGAAGACCGGGATGACTCCAGCTTTATCTGGGACAACCAGTACGATGAGGAGGAGCAGATCAATATCTATGATCTGTCGATCTTTGTCCGTGAGGACGGGGATCTCTTCCGAAAGTACCATGAGACACATTATCAGCGGGCTTATTCCCTGGAAGAGGTGAAGAGTGCCATCCACGAAGCGGGAATGGAATTTGTTGCCGCCTACGATGCATTTACGAAGAATCCGCCGCGGGAGGACAGCGAACGTATTTATGTGATCGCGAGAGAATATGGAAAAGAAAGGAAATAGAGCATGAACGATTATATGATCCGTGCGACGGCTGCGGAGGGACAGATCCGCGCCTTTGCTGCAACGACAAGAGATATGGTGGAGAACGCAAAGAATGCCCACAACACAAGCCCGGTGGCTACGGCTGCCTTAGGACGTCTCATGACAGCAGCTGCCATGATGGGCGCTGACTTAAAAGGGGAGAAGGACCTTTTAACACTTAGAATTGAGGGAAGCGGTCCGCTGGGCGGACTTCTTGTCACAGCCAACGGCCATGGAGATGTGAAAGGATATGCGTTCAATCCGGATGTAATGCTTCCGCCGAATGCACAGGGAAAACTCGATGTCGGCGGTTCCCTGGACCTTGGTGTTTTGAGCGTTATCAAGGATATTGGCTTAAAAGAGCCGTATGTGGGACAGACACAGCTCGTCACAGGTGAGATCGCGGAAGATCTGACCTACTATTTTGCCACATCTGAGCAGGTTCCGTCCTCCGTTGCCCTAGGTGTTCTAATGAATAAGGACAACACGGTCCGTCAGGCAGGCGGCTTTATCATCCAGCTTCTTCCGGGTGCTTCCGATGAGATCATCGACAAGATCGAGGCGAAGCTTTCCGGAATTTCTTCCATCACAGCACTGCTGAATGCGGGAAAGACTCCGGAGGAGATCCTGACAGACATCCTCGGCGAGTTCGGACTTGAGATCTTATCAAAGATGCCGGTACAGTTCCACTGTGACTGTGACCGCTCCAGAGTGGAGAAGGCGATCATCAGCATCGGAAAAAAAGAGATCCAGGACATGATCAACGAGGGCAGAGAGATCGAGGTCAACTGCCAGTTCTGCAACAAGCATTATAAGTTCTCTGTGGATGAGCTGGAAGATATGCTTAAGAGGGCAACGAGAGAGTAAAAATATGAGTTCTGTTAAATTGAATGAGGAAGAAAAACGGCTGCTCCACAACGCCTGGCATCACTTTCTGACCATCACCCATCACAAGCTGGTGGTCATGGAAGGCTGCTTTCAGGTTGGACTTTTTAAACAGGGGCTGCTCCACGATCTGTCGAAGTATTCCTGGGAGGAATTTAAGACCGGCGTGAAGTATTATCAGGGAACGCGGAGTCCAAACGCGGCGGAGAAGGAAGAAAAGGGATATTCCTCCGCATGGCTCCATCACAAGGGGAGAAATAAGCATCACTTCGAGTACTGGACCGATGTGTCCACAGCGGAGGACCACTGGAAGATCGTCGGCGTGAAGATGCCAGTGAATTACCTGGCGGAGATGGTCATGGACCGGATCGCGGCCTCGAAGATCTACCAGGGAAAGAACTACACGGACGCGGCGCCCTACACATATTTTTCCAGAAATAAGGAATATATCGTCATGCATCCGGAGACGAAGGCATGTCTGGATAAGATCCTGCTGATGTTGAAGGAAAAGGGAGAGAGAAAGACGTTTGCATATATCAGGAAGCTTCTTAAGGACGGGGATTACTAGAAATAAGCACTCGCGTCCGGTGCAGGAATGTGTCTAAGCATGTTTTCGCATTGAATGAGATTTGCAGCATAACCGCTGCCGTCTGCAGCTGACGCAGGCGGCAGGGCTGATGTGTGAAGATACTGGATTAGCGGGTTTTATTTGAGAAATGAGAAGATCTCTTTTATATACCGGTTCAGCTTTTCCGCATCGGAGAAGCAGTCTTCCCGGACTTCGAAGAATCCTGTTTTATCCTTGCAGGAGGTCTTGAATTCCGGCACCCAGATATCTGCGGGCTGGGGGAGAAAGGTGCCGTCCTTCTTTGTGTAGCAGGTCTCCTTTGTCGCCTTGATCCGGGCGTCCTTGTCGACAAATTCGCCGACACTCTTGTGGATCGCGGTATCCTCGTAGATCAGATAGTAGTAATCCTTATAGTTCGGATAATAATATTTTAATGTACCTTTGTAGACCCGGATGGAAAGCTCCATCCGGTCTTTGTCTGCCCGGAAAGCGTAGGCGGGGACGGAGGCAGCCACCGGGGACGGAAGGATCGTCACCGGGTCCCCTGAGAGGGAGAGGATCAGCCGGTCTGTCTCGCCGGGAGCTTCCCGCACCGCGTCCAGGGTGAAATCCTGGGCGAAAAAGTCAGGATAGAAGAGTACGGGAAGGAGAGAAGGCATTCCCTTTAAGTCGTCCTCATTGTGGAGGAGAAGAAGATGTTTTTCTTCCTGATCGTGAGTCCTCAGATAGTCCAGGTAGACTTTGATGAGCTCGCCGCCGTTATAGAGGTCCTTGCGTCCGATCTTAAGAAAGCGCTCGATGGTCTTCTGCTTCATGTCCGGCAGACCAAGGAGCTTCTTAAAGGGCTTGATCCGGCGGAAGATATCGACGCTTTCCACGCTGTCAAAGGCGGGGGTGAGCTTTAAGGCCTTGGCGCGCTTCGTGACAAAAGGAATATCGAACATGTCCCCGTTAAAGTGGACGAGAGTGCGAAAATCCTTTATAAAGTAAAAAAATGCGGTCAGGACATCGGCCTCCGCGGCTTTCGTGTCTGCAAACCACTGGATGAAGCGGAGATGGTCTCCCTCCGGCCAGATACAGCCGATGAGATATACGGTGTTGTAGTCGGCGGAGAAGCCGGTGGTCTCGATATCAAAAAAGACAAGCTTTTCCGGATCGCCAAGGCGCTCCAACGGATAGGCGATGGTGCCAGGGAATGTTTTTTCTATAGTGATCATGTGATAGTCCTTATACTTATATTGCTGATCCGCCTGGGGTTCATAAAAATGCTGGTGACTGCTCGGAAAACTGCATATGGCAAATCATGAATGGAACAGGCGGAAGAATTTTTGCTTCCGTGTTTTCTGATTATACCCGCGAAAACATGGAAAGTCAACGAAGGAGAAGCCTGGCGGCGTTTTCCGGGAAGATATTTCAAAAAACAGCTAAATCGAAAATATGTTCGATTCTCGCGGCGGTTCCACTTGCACTTAAATGGCGGCTATGGTATGATTACGACATGCATCATGACATGATGAGGAAAAGGGAGGTTCATTCAGTGATTTCATATATACGCGGTCCCTTGGAAGAAAAGAGGGAAGATTCCGTCGTTGTTGAGGCGGGAAATATTGGCTACCGGATCTTTATTCCGTCATCGGTCCTCGGGGAGCTTCCGGGTCTTGGGGAGGAAGTGAAGATCTACACGTATTTTTCCGTGCGTGAGGATGGAATGAGTCTTTTCGGATTCCTCTCAAGGCAGGATCTTGAGATGTTCCGCCAGCTGATCGGGGTGAACGGGGTCGGTCCGAAGAGTGCCCTGGGAATCCTCTCCGCGCTGAAACCGGATGTGCTGCGTCTGGCTGTAATCTCCGGTGACGCGAAGGCAATCTCGAAGGCGCCCGGCGTCGGGGCAAAGACAGCCCAGAGGATCATCCTGGATCTCAAAGATAAAATAAAAGCAGAAGACGTATTATTTGCAGGTGCAGATCTGGAGGAGAGCCCGAAAACGGATCTCTCTGGAATGGCGGAAGCTGGAAAAGAGGCTGTGGAAGCGCTTACGGCCCTCGGTTATTCCGCGTCCGAGGCGCAGACCGCAGTAAAGAAGGTTGCGATCACAGAAGGTATGACTTCCGAGGACGTGCTGAAGGGCGCGTTAAAGCATCTGGCATTCTTATAGGATGAAACTTTGTAACTATTCGGTAGGTCTGCGCATTTACTGCGCTGACCGTAAGAAAACTTAGACTAGAAGGCAAAAATCCTATCGGCACAGCCGATTTAGAATGGATTTTTGCGCGTAACTGTGAGGGTACTGAATCGTTACGAAACTTTGTAAAAATGGCAGCCGGAGACGGCTGTCTGATAGAAGAAATAGATAGGAAATGTTATGAGCCGAAAAATCATTACGACCGAAGAAACTGAGGAAGACAAAAAAATAGAGGGGACCCTGCGCCCACAGTACTTAAAAGATTATATCGGTCAGGAGAAGATAAAGTCCACGCTGAAGGTCTTTATCGATGCGGCAAAGAGCCGCGGGGAGGCGTTGGATCATGTGCTTTTTTATGGCCCGCCGGGCCTTGGAAAGACAACGCTCTGCGGAATCATCGCGAACGAGATGGGGGTGAACTTAAAGGTGACCTCCGGGCCGGCGATCGAGAAGCCGGGAGAGATGGCTGCGATCTTAAACAATCTCCAGGAGGGAGATGTCCTGTTTGTGGATGAGATCCACAGGTTGAACCGCCAGGTGGAGGAAGTCCTGTATCCGGCGATGGAAGATTTTGCCATCGATATCATGCTTGGAAAGGATTCATCCGCCCGCTCGATCCGACTGGATCTTCCGAAATTTACACTTGTGGGAGCAACAACGAGAGTGGGACTTTTAACAGCTCCGCTCCGGGACCGTTTTGGTGTGATCCAGAGGCTGGAATTTTATACACCGGAGGAACTCTGCGTGATCGTAAAACGCTCCGCAAAGGTCCTGGGCGTTGAGATCGACGAGGAAGGAGCTTTTGAGATCGCAAGAAGGTCCAGGGGAACGCCGAGACTGGCAAACCGCCTCTTAAAGAGAGTGAGGGACTTTGCACAGGTAAAATACGACGGTGTGATCACGAGACATGTGGCGGATTTTGCCCTGGATATCCTGGATGTGGACAAGCTTGGTCTCGACAATAATGACCGGACCCTGCTTCTCACCCTGATCCAGAAATTTTCCGGTGGTCCGGTGGGACTTGAGACGCTGGCGGCGTCTATCGGAGAGGATTCCGGGACACTGGAAGACGTGTATGAGCCGTATTTATTGATGAACGGACTTATTATGCGCACGCCGAGAGGAAGAATGGCGACGGATTTGGCCTACAAGCACCTTGGGCTGGATGCGGCGAAATAGAAAAAAACATTTGCTGCAGTATACAGGCAGGAATTTTCTGAATTGAAAAATCTGTACGATAGAGAAAAAATGACAATTTTTATATAGATGATAACTGTCCGGCGGATCTGTGGATCGATCGTGTGGAGCCGTGAGGGAGTACAGGCTGGAAAACAGGCGGACAGTTATGCAAAAGAAGTGAGGAATTAGAAATGGATGAGAAGAACTATACGGAAGTGCTGATCAATGGAAATGTCTACACGCTGGGAGGAGCGGAGGATCCGGAGTACCTGCAGAAGGTGGCTGCCTATATTAATGAGAAGATCGCCGTTTTAAAGGCACAGCCGGGATTTACGAGACAGAATAAGGATTACCAGGAAGTCATGATCTATTTGAACCTGGCGGACGATTATTTTAAGACACTTCAGGAGGCGATGATGCTGCGCAGCCAGAAGGATGAGATGGAGAAGGAGATCTACAGCTTAAAGCATGAGCTGATCGGTCTTCAGATGAAGCAGGAATCCGCGGAGAAGAAGGCGGAATAAAGGAGAGAATATGAAAAACAGAACGGTTGAGATACTCGCACCGGCCGGTTCCTACGAGAGTATGGTGGCGGCGGTGAACGCGGGAGCGGACGCGGTCTATATCGGCGGAAGCCGGTTCGGTGCCCGTGCCTACGCGAACAACCTGGATGAGGAGACGATGGTGAAAGCCATCAACTTCATGCATCTTCACGGATGCAGGATTTATATGACGGTCAACACGCTCGTGAAGGAAAAAGAGATGTCAGATCTGTATTCCTATCTGAAACCGTACTATGAGGCGGGACTGGATGCCGTTTTAGTTCAGGATATGGGAGCGCTCACCTACATCCGGAAACATTTCCCGGATCTTCCGGTCCACATCAGCACCCAGATGACGGTGACAGGGAAATACAGCGCGAGAGACCTGAAAGCCCTTGGCGCTGTCCGTGTGGTTCCGGCGAGAGAACTTTCCTTAAAGGAGATCCGTGAGATCTATGATGATACGGGTCTGGAGGTGGAGACCTTCGTTCACGGTGCCCTCTGTTACTGCTATTCCGGCCAGTGCCTGTTTTCCAGCCTGATCGGCGGACGGAGCGGAAACCGGGGCCGGTGCGCACAGACCTGCCGTCTGCCTTTTGACGCAGAGCAGAACGGAAAATATGTCAATAAAAAGAATGAAAAATATATCTTAAGCTTAAAGGATCTCTGTACCCTGGATCTGATCCCGGATATCCTGGAAGCGGGTGTCTGTTCCTTAAAGATCGAGGGACGCATGAAGAGTCCGCGCTACACGGCAGGAGTTGTAAGTATCTACCGGAAATACGTGGACCTCTACTTGAAGGAGGGGCGTGCCGGATACCATGTGGAGAAGGCAGACAGGGATGCCCTGCTGGCTCTTTTCGACCGGGGCGGACAGTCCCAGGGCTATTACCACACCCACAACGGACGGGACATGGTGGTCTTAAAGGAAAAGCCGGAGTACCGCGACGTGGACCAGGAACTTTTCGACTATCTGGACCGCACGTATGTGAATGTGGAAAAGAAGATCCCTGTGACGGGAAGCGCGTACATCGCGGTCGGAAAACCGGGATATTGCTCCGTGTCGGATACGGCGGGAAATACAGCCTGGGAGGAATCCCAGCCCGCCGAGGAGGCAAAGAATGCCCCGATGGACGCGGAGCGCATCAGAAAACAGCTCTCAAAGACCGGTGATTCCATGTTTACGTTCACGGACCTTACCGTGGAGTGTGAGGGAAATGTGTTTATGCCGGTGCAGGCATTAAATAAGATGCGCCGCGAGGTCCTGGAGAAGCTTCAGGACGAGATCCTTTCCGGATACCGGAGAAACAGTTCTGTTCCACCGACAAAGGAAGAAGAGAGAGCGCCTGAAAAGGCTGATTTGGAAGAAAGACCGGAATTTACTGTCTTTGTCCAGACGAAACAGCAGTTTGAGATGGTTCTCGGGAAATTTAAGATGTACCGGAAGCTGTCCGAAAGATCATACGGAATTTATCTTGCGGCGGAGAGCTTTGACGCCCAGGAGTGGAAGAAGCTTGCGGACCGCTGTCATGAGGCGGGAGTCCGGTGTTATCTTATGATGCCGAGGATCTTCCGGAAAGAGGCGGAACAGTACTTCAGAAAGCAGATGGAGCTTTTAACGAGTGCCGGTTTTGACGCGCTTGGTATCGGTTCCATGGAAGAACCGGGATTCCTCCGGGAAGCAGGAATTGAACTTCCTATGTACTTCGACCAGGGAATGTATTCCTGGAACCACCTTGCGGGAGCGGCGATGGAGCGGTATGGGGCAGACCGATTGACGATCCCTGTGGAGTTAAACGAGAGAGAGATCCGGGATTCTGGTGTTCAGGGAGAGATGATCGTATACGGGTATCTTCCGATGATGATCTCCGCCCAGTGTATCAGAAAAACAACGCTTGGATGTTCCGGAAAGTCGGAAATCATGTGGTTAAAGGACCGCAAGGACATGCGGTTCCCGGTGGTAAACCAGTGTCGTTTCTGTTACAATACGATCTACAATTCTGCGCCGCTTTCCCTTTTAGGACTCTCCGAACAGGTCACAGGGCTTAAGCCGAATGCGGTCCGCCTGAACTTCACGGTGGAGGAACCAGCTGCGGCGGGCGAGATCCTGGACGCGTTCTTTGAGGAATACGGAATGAGTGAAAAAGCGGCGGAGCCGCCAGTTTTAAGGAATCAGTTTACGCGCGGACACTTTAAGCGCGGAGTGGAGTAGGTGATAATTATTGACTAATCTGATCATACAGATATCCAGATACTTGATGATCCTTCTGATCGCCATGGATACCTATTACAATTTCCGCTTCTTTTCCATGCGGGATGAGGAGGGAAAAAACCGCGTCTGCGGACGCCAGCTTGTGTGCATGTTTATGCTGCACTTTCTGGCGAATATCCTGATCTGGCTGAACACGGAATCTGTGACGATGTTAGCCTTTTACGGTGCGCAGGTGGTATTTTTCCTGCTGTACATTTACCTTACGAGACTGTTTTACAGGAACAGTTCCAGACTGCTCGTCAACAATATGTGTACGCTTTTGGCGACGGGATTTATTATCCTCACAAGGCTGAACCCTGACCGGGCTATGAGACAGTTCGTGATCGTGGCGGCGGCAGCGGTGATCACCTGGATCATCCCGTTTATCATCGACCGGGTATGGCAGCTTGTGACGTTCCCATGGGTCTATGGAATACTCGGGCTGGTACTTTTGGGAGTGGTCTGCGTCATCGGAAATACTTCCTACGGCGCACAGCTTTCCCTCTCCTTCGGTGGATTTACGGTACAGCCGTCTGAGTTTGTGAAGATCAGTTTTGTGTTCTTCGTGGCAGCCATGTTCTACCAGTCCACGGACAGGGAGACGATCATAAAGACCACCGTCGTGGCGGCACTTCATGTGTTGGTGCTTGTGCTTTCAAAGGACCTTGGAAGTGCATTGATCTTTTTCGTCGCCTACATGACGATGCTTTTTGTTGCCACATCCAGCTATCTCTGGTTCGGTGCGGGCATTGCGGGCGGATCCCTGGCGGCGGTTGCGGCTTACTATCTGTTCCCACATGTGAGACGGCGTGTGGAGGCCTGGGCGGATCCCTGGTCTGATATCGCAAACAAGGGCTACCAGGTGGCACAGGCGCTGTTTGCCATCGGAACAGGCGGATGGTTCGGAATGGGTCTTTACCGGGGCATGCCGGAGAAGATCCCGGTTGTGGATAAGGATTTCGTTTTCGCGGCGATCTCCGAGGAGATGGGGGCACTCTATGCGCTCTGCGTCCTGTTTTTATGCCTTGGCTGTTATATGCAGTTTATGCTGATCGCGATGAAGATGCAGGCGATGTTCTATAAACTGATCGCGTTTGGACTTGGAAGTGTTTATATTACCCAGGTATTTCTGACCATCGGCGGGGTGACGAAGTTTATCCCGTCCACCGGTGTGACGCTGCCTCTTGTGAGCTATGGCGGCAGCTCCATCGTCTCGACCTTTATCATATTCCAGGTCATCCAGGGACTTTATGTCTTAAAACGCGGGGAAGAAGAGGAGGAGGAGAATTCCAGTGAAGAAGAGTAAACCGAATCCGAAGGCAAACCGGAATATCCTCTGGTTTGTGTATGCAGCAATATTTTTATTTCTCGCAATGGGAATCTATGTGGGATATTTTCTCGTGGTAAAGAGCGATACGGTGATCGATAATCCGTATAACGCCAGAGCCACTATTTTCGAGGACCGGGTCACCCGCGGCAAGATCCTGGCGGATGACGGGACTGTGCTTGCAAAGACCGTTACGGCGACGGATTCCAACGGTACCGAGGTGCGGGAATACCCATACGGCAGCCTGTTTGCCCATGCGGTAGGATATTCGACGGTGGGAAAGACAGGAATCGAATCCCTGGCAAACTTTGACCTTTTGAGATCTCACACGAACCTCATCGAGCAGACCGCCGATGAGATCATGGGAAGAAAGAGCATTGGGGACAACGTGGTGACGACCCTGAATGTAAATCTGCAGCAGATCGCATCGGATGCTCTCGGAAAGAACCGGGGCGCGGTCATCGCCATCGAGCCGGATACCGGAAAGATCCTCTGCATGGTTTCAAAGCCGTCCTTCGACCCGAATAAGGTGGCGGCAAACTGGAATGATCTCGTAAACGGGGACAGTACGGAGGCGAGACTGTTAAACCGCGCGACTCAGGGACTCTACCCGCCGGGATCCACCTTTAAGATCGTCACAGCCCTGGAGTATATGAGAGAACATCCGGGCGCGTACAATGACTATCACTATGACTGCAGTGGAATTTTTTCATTCGAGGACAACAAGATCCAGTGCTATCACAAGAAGGCACACGGATCCCAGGATTTCACCCAGGCATTTGCAAATTCCTGCAACGGAGCGTTCGCGAACCTCGGAACAGAGCTTGAGCTGACGAGCTACCGGAACCTTGCAGAGCAGCTTTTATTCAACAGAAGCCTGCCTCTCGATATTCCGTACAATAAGAGTACCTTCTCCATGCAGCCGGATGCGGAGACATGGGAAGTGCTTCAGACAAGTATCGGACAGGGACAGACATTGATGTCCCCGATTCACAATCTTCTGATCACCGCGGCGATCGCAAACGGCGGAATCTTAATGAAACCGTATCTGATGGATCATGTGGAAAATTCCGGCGGTGATGTGATCCGGAAGTTTTCCCCGTCTGTGGCAGGAGAGCTGATGGTCCCGAACGAGGCGGATGCCTTAAAGAACCTGATGGTACAGGTGGTCAATGTGGGAACGGGATCCGCACTGAAACGGGATTCCTACCAGGTGGCAGGGAAGACAGGATCCGCAGAATTCGACAAGGGAAAAGAGACTCACGCATGGTTTGTCGGTTTCGCACCGGCGGATGATCCGAAGATCGCGGTATGCGTTATCGTGGAGGAAGGCGGCTCCGGCGGGCATACGGCAGCACCGATCGCGGCGAAATTGTTTGATGCATGGCTTCAGTAGAGTGCTTTTTGGAAATGTGCCTGTAAGATACGGGACGTGGTCTGTAGAACAGAAAAAGTGCTGTATGTGGAGAAAATTACGTTACAGTTCAGCCATGCGCTGGTTTGAATGAGAAAGTGTGTTGCAAGCTTGCTTGCATAAGCACTTTTTCATCCAAATCAGCATATGGTGGCTGAACTGTAACAAAATTACTGTAAAAAAAAGAAATCTGTATTGAATAAAAGAAAAATGATATTTTCTTTTATTACGGGTAGTGTTAAAATGATAACGAGGACAGGATCCGGGGAAAAGGATCCGAAATAATAACCGTATCTCAGAACGGCAAAATTCATGGGAGGGTTCATCATGAGAATTTTAGTAACCGGCGGCGCAGGATATATCGGAAGCCATACATGCCTGGCACTTCTGGAACAGGGACATGAGGTCGTTGTCTTTGATAATCTTTACAATGCGTCGGAAGAAGCATTAAACCGCGTAAAGAAGCTCACAGGAAAGGATCTGACATTCTACAAGGCAGATATGCTGGATCGTGACGCGATGGAAAAGATCTTTGATGCGGAGAAGATCGACGCAGTGATCCACTTTGCTGGATTAAAGGCTGTTGGCGAATCAGTCGCAAAGCCGTGGGAATACTACCACAACAATATTACCGGTACATTGATCCTTCTCGATGTGATGAGAAAACATGGCGTGAAGAAGATCATCTTCAGTTCCTCCGCTACCGTTTACGGAGATCCGGCTTTTGTGCCGATCACAGAGGAGTGCCCGAAGGGACAGTGCACAAACCCGTACGGACAGACAAAGAGTATGCTGGAGCAGATCCTTACCGATATGCAGAAGGCAGACCCGGAGTGGAATGTGATCCTGCTCCGTTACTTCAATCCGGTGGGAGCTCATGAGAGCGGTCTGATCGGAGAGGATCCGGAGGGAATCCCGAACAACCTGACACCGTACATCACCCAGGTTGCCATCGGAAAGTTGAAAGAGGTGGGCGTATTCGGAAACGACTATGATACACCGGACGGAACGGGTGTCCGCGACTATATCCATGTGATGGATCTTGCGGAAGGCCATGTAAAGGCATTAAAGAAATTTGATGATAAGCCGGCGGTATATATCTATAATCTCGGAACAGGTCACGGATACAGCGTTCTTGACGTGATCCACGCTTTTTCCAAGGCGGTTGGAAAAGAGATCCCGTATGTGATCAAACCGCGCCGTGCAGGCGATATCGCGACATGCTATTCTGATGCTACAAAGGCAAAGGTGGAGCTTGGCTGGGAGGCAAAGAGAAACCTCGACGATATGTGCCGTGACGCATGGAACTGGCAGTCCAAGAATCCGAATGGTTATCGTTCATAAAAAATGAATGACTGAACTTTGGTCATAGACAGGAAACTCCGGCGGATGTATGGTCTGCCGGAGTTTTTCTGTTTCGGCGTAAGGCGTGGACCGCAGTGAAATATATGATCGGCCTTCTGAAGATACATTATGGTTGCTTTTCATGGGTAGGAATTTTCTGAACTGAAAATTCCGTACAATACAGTGGGGGTAGTGGATTTTGCCGATTCGGAATGCGAAGCATCGGCAAAATCCTGTTACAGTGCGCGGGCATGGAGTGCCCGTGTACTGTAACACATTATGGAAATTTCTGCGAGTGAAAACGTGGTTGCAAACACGGGTAAAAAGAAGTATACTAAACTCAGTAAAAAACACACCTGCGGAATCTGCTTTCGGGCGGAATCCCTTGAATGCCTGTCAGGAGGAATTGCAATGATAGAAGCAACGAGCTGCGGCGGTGTGGTTATATTTCGCGGCAAGATCCTGGTTCTCTATAAGAACTACAGAAACAAGTACGAAGGCTGGGTCTTACCGAAAGGAACTGTGGAAGCAGGAGAAGAGTTTAAAGAAACGGCTCTCAGAGAGGTGAAGGAGGAGACCGGGGTCCAGGCCCAGATCATTAAGTACATCGGAAAGAGCCAGTATTCATTTAACACGCCGCAGGATACGGTGGAAAAGGAAGTCCACTGGTATTTAATGATGGCGGACAGTTATTACAGTAAACCACAGCGCGAAGAATACTTCGTAGATTCCGGATATTACAAATATTATGAGGCGTACCACCTTCTGAAATTCTCAAATGAGAAGCAGATTCTGGAGAAAGCCTATCACGAATATCTGGATCTGAAACGGTGTAATCTGTGGGGCAGTAAGAAATACTTCTAGGCCCCGTAAACGGAGGAAAACCCCTTAAAACAGGGGTTTTTCCTGTATATTGACTTAAGGAGCGAGACTATGAAGATCATCGACGCACATCTTCACTTTGTGCCGGAAAATCCCTACTTCCAGGAGATCGCGGTGCGGGCGGAACATAAAAATACAGAGGAAGACTTAAGGGCGGTCTATCAGAAATACAATATTGAGGGAGGAGTCGTCATGGGAAACCGGGGCGTGGACCCGGTGGATCATTCCTACCCGGAATTCCTAAGGTACTGTGTGGGGATCGACCGTGATTTTCTCGTGAGCGAGGACAAAAAGAAGAGCCTGGATCAGGTGGAGGAGAACTTAAAGCGGGATACCTGTGTCGGAATCAAACTCTATCCCGGATACAACAAGATGTATGTGACGGATGAGGTGTACGAGCCGCTCTATGATCTCGCAAAGGCGTACAAAAAGCCTGTGGCGATCCACATGGGCCAGACAGCTGGTTCCCGCGCCTACTTAAAATACAGTCATCCGCTGACCTTGGACGAGGCGGCAGTCCGTCATCCGGATGTAAACTTTGTCATGTGCCATTTCGGCAATCCGTGGCTCCTGGACGCGGCGGCTGTCGTGGAGAAAAATGAGAACGTGATGACGGATCTCTCCGGCCTTCTGGAGGGGAAGATCGATTTCCCGAAGCTTTTAGAGCAGCAGAGAGGATATTTTGATGCCTTAAAGACCTGGATCTCCTACTGCAGCCAGTATGAAAAGTTCATGTTCGGAACAGACTGGCCGTTAGCCAACTACGGAGACTACATCGAAGTCGTAAAATGGCTGATTCCTGAGGAGGAGTGGGGGAAGGTCTTTTATGAAAATGCGAAAAGAATCTACGGATTATAAGAAAATGGACTGCCTGATCAGGGCAGTCCGTTTTCTTTTATCGACATGATCTTTTCTTTATAAAACAGCAAAAACCAGTTGATCTCCGCCCCCACAAACAGGATGCAGATCGAGACATAAAGCCACAGCATAAAAAGGATCACCGCAGTCAAACTTCCGTACGTGACAGCGTATGTTCCGAAATACCGGAAGTAAACGGAAAATGCCAGGGAAGTGAGTGCCCATCCGGCGGCGGAAAACATGGCTCCCGGGATCTGGCCGCAGATCGAGAGCCTCCGGTGCGGAAGTGCCGTGTAGATGGCGGTGAAAAAGATCATCAGCATGATAAACATCACAAGTCCGCGTCCCAGGGAGATCATCCCGGAGAGATAGGACAGGGCCGGGAACCATTTTAACAGCATCTCCTGCAGGAAGCTTCCGAATACGAGGAGCGCAAGGCTCGTCACACACATCAGGGAGAATGCCAGGGTATAAACGCTGCAGAGGGCCCTGCGAAGGATATAATTTCGCGGCGATGTGACGCCGAATACCCGGTTTAAGCCCTTTTCGATCCCGAGCATTCCCTTTGCCGCGGACCAGACCGCCGCAAGAGCAGTCACAGAGATCAGCGCTGCCGGGGAATCGGAGTGCAGGCTGTCCAGGAGATAGATCAAAAGCCCCTGGAACCGGCCCGGGATCGCAGGCAGCAGAAAACGCAGAAGATCTGCCTCATGGATCATGGGGGCCACCTGGATCAGGGCCAGAAGCACCATAAAAAACGGGAACGCCGCCATGATGATGAAAAATGAGGCCTGTGCGGCATAAACGGACATTTCGTCCATGGAATATTTCAAATAGACCTGTCGTCCAAAGAGTAGCAGGCGAAGCATAAAATCCTGACCTTTCCATAACCGCGAAGGAGGTATCCTGTCGGTCATGCCCTTTCTTTCTATATCAGAGAGGTCAAAAGACTTTTTGACCTCAACATCATAAAATATTAACATGAAGAGAGAAAAATAACAAGAGTGGTAAAAAAACAGCATGCGGCAGAATCCACTGCCACGTTACTGTTCACGCTTTGCGCAAACAGTAACTGATTTTGCCGATGCTTCGCATTCCGAATCGGCAAAATCCACTACCACCACTGTATTGTACGGAATTTTCAGTTCAGAAAATTCCTACCCGTGTACAGTAACACTGCCACCACTGTATTGAGAAAAAATAGAAGATCATGCCGAAATACCGAAAAAATCCGGGATTTCCGTCGATAAAAACCTGAAAAGACATGACACAAAACCGTTCTAATTTCCGTTCTAATTACATACAGATATACGGTAAAAGCCGTATAGCGGAAAAAACAATCAAAAAGGAGAAAATACTATGACAGAAAAAGGAATGGAAAACAACAAAGTAACCGTAATTGGAACGATCGTTTCAGGATTCACATTCAGCCATGCCGTGTTTGGGGAGGGCTTTTATCTTGTGGATCTTCTCGTGAACCGTTTGAGTGAGCAGGCGGACATTATTCCGCTTATGATATCAGAGCGTCTGATCGATGTGACGAAGGATTACCAGGGCTGCACCATGGAGGCCTCCGGTCAGTTCCGGTCCTACAACCGCCACGAGGGGACGAAGAACCGTCTGGTATTGTCCGTGTTTGTCAGAGAGGTCCGCTTTATGGAGGAGTTCACGGACTACACGAAAACGAACCAGATCTTTCTGGACGGATATATCTGTAAAGAACCGGTCTACCGGAAGACGCCATTAGGAAGGGAGATCGCAGACCTTTTAGTAGCAGTGAACCGCCCGTACGGCAAGTCAGACTATATCCCATGCATCGCCTGGGGCCGCAATGCCAGATACGCCTCAGGATTTGGCGTCGGAACAAGGATCCTCATCTGGGGCCGTGTCCAGAGCAGGGAGTACACGAAAAAGGTCAGCGAGACGGAGTGCGAGAAGCGTGTGGCCTATGAAGTCTCCGTCAGTAAGCTTGAATGTGCGGATCATGCGGAGTCGTAGAAATACATATTAAAGACATCAGGGAGGGCAATTTTGACAGACAGGCAAATCTCTTGCAAACAGGATAGAGATGTGATAATATAGCATAATAGAAGCTTTAAAAAGCTTCAGCTAACGGTATACACAAAGTGAGGGAATGATCATGGCAAGTGACAGAGTCCGTGTGATCTGCGGACCGGGATACGGAAAATCCGCATCGGCATTGGGATACGCAATGATGGGCGTTTTCCGCGGAAAAAGGGTCATTATGGTACAGTTCTTGAAAGGTATGCTGGGAGAAGGAGCGGCAGACGTCCTGAAGCGTCTCGAGCCGGATCTCAAATTCTTCCGTTTTGAGCACTCCAAAGAGCGGTTTGAGGACCTTCCGGAAGATCAGAAGCACGAGGAACTGATGAACATGCGAAACGGTTTCAATTTCGCAAGAAAGGTGATGACGACCGGTGAGTGCGATGTCCTGATCCTGGATGAGATTCTTGGAATCGTGGATCAGGGAATTATCTCGAAGGAAGAATTCCAGAGTTTTCTTGAGTCAAGAGATGAGGAGACTGAGCTGGTCATGACCGGGCGCGTGTGTCCGGAAGGTATTGAAGAATATGTAACCGATATTTCACGGATGGAAAACATTGACGTTGACAATCATCAGGAATGATGATACCATAAATGATAAGTAGAGGTTGCGCCTGACATGAGTAGACCGGCAGATAATGGGAAATGGCTGCCGGATAAAAGGGGATGGCGCCGAAGAGACAGGAAGTGAATCCCTAAGGCTCCCGTTTCTGGGCATGCGGCGAAGAACCGTATGACTGTCATCTTTAGAAAAAAGATGGAGGGCTGCTTAATCTGAAAGATCCGGGAGCTGACATCTTATTTGATTTCAGCTCCTTTTTTTGTGAAACAGGATTCTTTGTTCCGCAAAAGAGCGCAATCTATCTTAGACATTTAATTTTTACATAATAAAGAGGAGGACGCATGATGGCTATTTTTGAAGGAGCCGGCGTAGCACTTGTAACGCCATTTAAGGAAAATGGAACGGTAAATTATGAAGTACTGGAAAGCCTGATCGAGGAACAGATCGCGGCTGGAACAGACTGTATCGTAGCAATGGGAACAACAGGCGAGTCCGCGACAACATCTGAGGAGGAGCACATTCAGGTGATCCGCTTCGTATGTGAGGTCGTAAACGGAAGAATCCCGGTGGTTGCCGGAACAGGTTCCAACTGCACACAGACAGCAGTTGAGCTTTCTGTTGAGGCCGAAGAGGCAGGAGCAGACGGCGTTCTCTTAGTTTCCCCGTACTATAATAAAGCGACCCAGAACGGTTTAAAGGCCCACTTCACAAAGATCGCCAACTCCATCAAGATCCCGGCGATCCTCTACAACGTACCGAGCCGTACAGGCGTGAATATCGCACCGGAGACCATCGTTGATCTCTGCAGGCATGTGGAGAATATTGTGGGTGTCAAGGAAGCGAGTGGAAACTTCTCCGCAGCAGCGAAGATCCTTCAGCTCTCCGGCGGCTATGTGGATGTATACTCCGGAAACGATGACCAGGTCGTTCCGATGTTGGCTCTCGGCGGAAAGGGCGTGATCTCCGTTCTCTCCAACGTGGCTCCGAAGCAGACACATGACATGTGCGCAGAGTTCTTCAAGGGCAATATCGAGGCCAGCAGACGCATTCAGTTAAAGGCAATGCCGCTGATCGAGGCCCTGTTCTCCGAAGTAAATCCGATTCCGGTAAAAGCTGCGCTTAACTTAATGGGCAAGAACGTAGGCGAGCCGAGACTTCCGCTTACAGTGATGGAGCCGCAGCACCAGGAAGTATTAAAGAAAGCAATGCAGGATTTCGGTATCCTGTAATAAAATACGAGGAGAAAAACATGATCAGAGCAATTATGAATGGCTGCCACGGCGTGATGGGTCATGTGATCACGGACATTATTTCCAAGGATGACGCGGTCGAGATCGTTGCAGGCGTGGATATGAACACAGAAAACTATGCCGGATACCCGGTATTTAAGTCCCTCGACGAATGCCCGGAGGCAGATGTCATCATCGATTTTTCCACCGCAAAGGCGGTTGACGGACTGTTGGACTACTGCGAGACGAAGAAAGTTCCTGTGGTTTTATGCACCACAGGACTTTCCGAGGACCAGTTAAACCATGTGAAAGAGGCGAGCAAGGTGGACGCAGTCCTTCGCTCCGCAAATATGTCCATCGGAATCAACCTTCTCATGAAGACATTGAAAGAGGTCGCTCCGGTCCTTGCGGCAGCAGGATTTGACATCGAGATCTTAGAGAAGCACCACAACCGCAAGATCGACGCCCCGAGTGGAACCGCCATCGCCCTTGCTGATGCCATCAATGAGAGCCTCGACAACAGCTATCATTATAAATATGACCGTTCCTCCGAGCGTGTCGCAAGAGATCCAAAGGAGATCGGAATCCAGGCAATGCGCGGCGGCACCATCGTCGGTGAGCATGATATTATGTTCGCGGGCCGCGACGAGGTCATCACCTTCACACACACCGCTTATTCCCGCGAGATCTTCGCAAAGGGAGCTGTGGAGGCTGCAAAATTCCTCGCAGGAAAGCCGGCAGGACTTTACGATATGGCTGATGTGGTCGGTTGATAGAGGTTAAAGTTTTATACATTTTTTTCCAAAATACTTCTCCTTTCTATGGCACATAATAGCCGTAGAAAGGAGATTATTTTTATGGGAAAAATCAGATGGATCAGAGCATGCGCGCTTCTCATTATGACCGCGGCAATCATCACGGCCTGCGGAAGAGGGAACGGAAATAATATGACCACAGCCCCGGATACGGGGAGCGCGGGAGCGGGAACCACAATGGAGAGACAGACAAACGGCACAAACCAGAGCACGAACGCGCCGTCCCAGACAGCCGGGGAGAGTGGCGGTGTGCTCCGGGATATGGTGGATGACGTGGGTGACGGCATCCACAACCTGACGGACGATGTCACCGGCATGTCAGGAACTACTGCGGCGGGAGCGAACGGCACTGCTGGGGAGACCACCAAGGCAAACTAAATATCCGGACCGGAATCCAGGACTGCCGGGGAATGAAACTCAACACGGCAGAAAGAGCCGGAAAGACAGGACAGCGGGGAAATGATCTGCAGGACGGGTATGAAGATCATTTCCCTGTTTCTTTTGCATCGTGATTTTGCCGATGCTTCGCACTCCAAATCACCAAAATCCACTGCTATTACTGTATTGTACGGAATTTTCAGTTTAGAAAATTCCTACCCGTCACAGCAACTAAAATGTAACGATAACAAGTTTTCCTGTTGTGAAAATATGCGAAAACAGATATAATAAGAGTACATCTTGAAAAAACTTATCAAAAGTCGTGGAAAAGTATCAGCCTGAATTTTGAAAGGAGTGAACGCCATCCGCTATCTGTACCATCCATACCATCCGTGGAGACACGGGTACCGAAGGGAAAAGATAAGAAGAGCTGCTGTAAAGACAGCGAGGATCCTTTTACTGCTGGAACTCCTCTGGCTCGCGTATTCCTGTGCGTGCTCCAGGATGACAGAGAAGACATACCTGGTGCCGGATATTGAAACAGGGATTCCAGATGGGACCGCCTCTGAGACGGAGGGGGAAATTTATGGTATAGGGATCGAAAAAGGGGCCGGAAATTTGTTCTGGTTTCACAAAGAAGTCCACAGGACTCCTTGAGAGAGGAACTTCTTCTTGATTTTCCATAGGGTATGTATTATAATTTCTACTGAAACACTGCTGTTTTATCGCAAAAACTTATAAATCAGAGGATGAAAAGCATTTATGGAGAAATCACTTACTTTAGACTGGGGAACAGACGAGCTGCATGAGGAGTGCGGCGTTTTCGGAATGTACGATCTGGACGGAAATGATGTTGCATCAACCATTTATTACGGATTGTTCGCATTACAGCACCGCGGACAGGAAAGCTGCGGAATTGCGGTGAGCGATACATACGGACCGAAAGGTGTTGTCAATGCCTGTAAGGGGATGGGACTCTGCAATGAAGTATTCACGTCAGAGAAGCTGGAAAAATTAAAAGGAAATATTGGTGTCGGCCATGTCCGGTATTCGACTGCCGGAAGCAGCACCATCGAGAATACACAGCCGCTCGTTTTAAATTATGTGAAGGGAACTCTGGCACTGGCACACAATGGAAACCTTGTCAATGCACCGGAACTTCGCAGAGAACTCGCTTACGACGGAGCGATTTTCCAGACCACGATCGACTCTGAGGTCATCGCTTACCACATCGCGAGAGAGCGCTGTAAGGTGGGAACCGCTGAGGAAGCCGTGGCAAACGCTATGAAGAAGATCAAGGGCGCCTATTCCCTTGTGATCAGCAGCCCGAGAAAACTCATCGGTGCCCGCGATCCGCAGGGATTCAAGCCGCTCTGTATCGGAAAGCGCGATAATGCCTATATCCTGACCTCCGAGACATGTGCGCTTGACACGATCGGTGCTACCTTCGTCCGAGACGTGCTTCCGGGCGAGATCGTGACGATCAATAAGGATGGCATCAAGTCCAATCTCATGATGCATGACCCGAAAAAAGAGGCGAGATGTATTTTTGAATATATTTACTTTGCAAGACCGGACAGCGTCTTTGACGGCGTCGGAGTTTACCACTCCAGAATCTACGCAGGCCGCTGCCTCGCAAAGGATTCACCGGTAGACGCGGACATCGTTGTGGGTGTTCCGGAGTCCGGAAATGCAGCAGCCCTTGGATATTCCATGGAATCCGGCATCCCTTACGCGATGGCCTTTGTAAAGAACTCCTATGTGGGAAGAACCTTTATTAAGCCGGGCCAGAGCAGCCGTGAGTCTGCAGTCCGTATTAAATTAAACGTATTGAAAGAGGCCGTGGAAGGAAAGCGCGTCGTTATGATCGACGACTCCATCGTCCGCGGAACCACCAGCAACCTGATCGTGGATATGCTGCGTGAGGCAGGAGCAAAGGAAGTACATATGAGAATTTCCGCACCGCCGTTCCTCTATCCGTGCTATTTCGGAACCGATATCCCGTCCAGCGAGCAGCTCATCGCCCACAAACGTACCGTGGATGAGATCTGCAAGGTGATCGGAGCAGATTCGTTAGCGTACTTAAAGATGGAGCGCTTAAGTGAAATGGCAAACGGACTTCCGATCTGTACGGCCTGCTTCTCCGGAGAGTATCCGGTGGATCCGCCGGAAGAAGATATCCGCGGAAGTTATGAAAAATAATCAGGGAAATTCAACGTTCCACAAAGCTCCGCAGTTGGCGGAGAATTCGTGAAAATATATTGAATTAGAAAAACATTGAATTAGAAAAGAGGATTTTGTCATGAACGACAGATACCAGAGCCCGCTCTCTGAGCGATATGCAAGCAAGGAAATGCAGTATATTTTCTCTCCGGAGAAGAAATTCCGCACATGGAGAAAATTATGGATCGCATTAGCCGAGACAGAAAAAGAACTCGGTCTTCCGATCACAGACGAGCAGATCGAAGAGTTAAAGGCACATGCCGAGGATATCAACTTTGAGGAGGCGAAGGAGAGAGAGAAGATTGTCCGCCACGATGTGATGTCCCACGTATACGCTTACGGACTCCAGTGCCCGAAGGCAAAGGGGATCATCCATCTCGGTGCTACATCCTGCTACGTTGGTGACAACACCGACCTCATCCTGATGACGGAGGCATTAAAGCTTGTCAGAAAAAAACTCATCAATGTGATGAAAGAGCTTTCCGATTTCGCTGATAAGTATAAAGAACTCCCAACGCTGGCATTCACACATTTCCAGCCGGCCCAGCCGACAACCGTAGGAAAGCGTGCGACCTTATGGTTGCAGGAACTCTGCCTTGACCTTGAGGATCTTGACCATGTGATCGGTTCCATGAAATTACTCGGTTCCAAGGGAACTACAGGTACTCAGGCAAGCTTCTTAGAGCTCTTTGACGGGGATCATGAGAAGTGCCGCGAGGCAGACAGACGGATCGCCGCAAAGATGGGATTCTCCCAGTGCTACCCGGTATCCGGTCAGACATATTCCAGAAAGATCGACAGCCGTGTGCTTTCCGTTCTTGCCGGAATCGCCCAGAGCGCCCATAAGTTCTCCAACGATATCCGTCTTCTCCAGCACTTAAAAGAAGTGGAAGAGCCGTTTGAGAAGAACCAGATCGGTTCCTCCGCTATGGCATATAAGAGAAACCCGATGAGAAGTGAGCGTATCGCGTCCTTGGCGAACTATGTGATGTCTGATATGATGAACCCGATGCTTGTTGCCTCCACCCAGTGGTTCGAGCGTACTCTGGATGACTCCGCGAACAAGCGTCTCTCCGTTCCGGAAGGATTCCTTGCGATCGACGGTATTCTGGATCTCTACTTAAATGTTGTGGATGGTCTTGTGGTATATCCGAAGGTGATTGAGAAGCATTTAATGGCCGAGCTTCCGTTTATGGCTACTGAGAACATCATGATGGATGCGGTAAAGGCCGGCGGAGACAGACAAGAGCTTCACGAGCGTATCCGCGAGCTTTCCATGGAAGCAGGAAAGAATGTGAAGGTAGAAGGAAAGGACAACAACCTCTTAGAGCTTATCGCGGCAGATCCGTCCTTCAATTTAAGCCTTGATGAGTTAAAGAAGACGATGGATCCGAAGAAGTACGTCGGACGCGCACCGAAGCAGGTAGATGAGTTCCTGGATGAGGTTGTCCGCCCGATCTTAAAAGAAAACGCGGATCTTCTCGGAGTGAAAGCGGAGATCAACGTATAATGGATCATGCGAGCAGCATCAGCACGGAATATTATAAAGTATTTTACTATGTAGGGCGCCTCGGCAGCATTACCGCTGCAGCAGAGGCGCTCTGCATTTCCCAGCCTGCGGCGAGTCAGGCGATCAAGCAGCTGGAAAAAGCGCTGAACACAAAGCTTTTTCTTCGGACCCAGAAGGGTGTGCGGCTCACCACAGAGGGAAAGCTTCTGTATCCATATGTGGAGCGCGGGATGGAAAACCTCATGGACGGTGAGGAGATGTTAAAACGTCTTGTGGATATGGACATGGGAGAGGTGAGGATCGGTGCCAGCGATATGACACTGCAGTTTTACCTGCTCCCGTACCTTGAGACTTTCCATGAGCGCTACCCGAATATCAAGGTCATGGTGTCAAACGCGCCGACACCGGAGACCATCGAGTCCCTGTACGAGGGAAAAATCGATTTCGGTGTGGTGAGCACGCCATTTGACGCGAGACCGGAGGTGGAATCCTTCGAGGTGAAGAAGATCCGGAACACCTTTGTGGCTGGAAACAAGTTCTGGACCTTGAAGGGAAAGAGAATGGAGTATGGGGAGCTGGAGCAGCTTCCCTGCATCTTTCTGGAAAAGGATACGAGTACCAGAAAGTTCATGGACCGTTTTTTGGAACAGAGGGGGATCATTCTGGAACCGGAGTTTGAGCTGGCCACCAGCGATATGATCGTCCAGTTCGCGATCCGGAACATGGGGATCGGTTGCGTGATGGAAGAGTTCGCAAAGGAGAAGATCGAGAGCGGGGAGCTCTTCGAGCTCGCCTTCCGGGAGATGATGCCGGAGCGGGAGATCTGCGTCGTGACGGATAAGAAGGTGCCGATCTCCCCGGCAGGGGAGAGGTTCTTAGAGGTCTTAAGGGAACGAAAAGTATAGGATAAAATGTTTTCCGACTGCAGTTCGTGCCCTGTATGAATTGCAGTGCATAATTAGTTACTTTTCATGGGTAGGAATTTTCTGAACTGAAAATTCCGTAAGATACTGTTATGGCCGCGGATTTTGCCGATTCGGAATGCGAAGCATCGGCAAAATCCTGTTACAGTACGCGGGCATGGAGTGCCCGTGTGCTGTAACCATAATTAGACATTATGGACTTCATAATAAATATTGTCTTTACTTATGGATAATTTTGTTGTAAACTATGGGAGTGTCATGAGTATGGCACGTACAACTGCGTAAGACGCCGGGATGCGGAATACGCATTCTGTTTAAACGTCCAAAGGAGGATATTAGAACATGGTTAGAGCAATCGTAGGCGCCAACTGGGGCGATGAGGGAAAAGGTAAGATCACGGATATGCTTGCAAAGGAATCCGACATTATTGTCCGTTTCCAGGGCGGCAGCAACGCTGGTCACACAATTATCAACAATTACGGAAAATTTGCCCTTCATCTTCTTCCGTCAGGTGTATTCTATAATCATACAACAAGCATCATCGGAAACGGCGTGGCATTAAACATCCCGTTCCTTGTTAAAGAATTAAACGACCTGACAAGCCAGGGCGTTCCGATGCCGAAGATCCTTGTGTCCGACAGAGCACAGATCTTAATGCCGTACCACATTTTATTCGATACTTATGAGGAAGCGCGTCTGGCAGGTAAGTCCTTTGGCTCCACAAAGTCCGGAATTGCTCCGTTCTATTCTGATAAATACGCAAAGATCGGTTTCCAGGTCAACGAGTTATTCGGTGATGAGAAGGAACTGATGGATAAGATCGAAAATGTCTGCACACTGAAAAATGTGATGTTAGAGCATTTATATCATCAGCCGGCTCTTGATCCGAAGGAGATCTTCAATACACTTATGGAGTATAAGGAGATGGTCGCTCCGTATGTATGCGACACATCCAAATACCTTCGCGATGCGATCAAGGCAGGAAAAAATGTCCTCTTAGAGGGCCAGCTCGGTTCCTTAAAGGATCCGGATCACGGTATCTACCCGATGGTTACATCTTCTTCCACACTGGCTGCATACGGCGCGATTGGCGCAGGCATCCCGCCGTACGAGATCAAGAACATCACAACAGTCGTTAAGGCTTACTCCAGCGCAGTCGGCGCAGGTGCGTTTGTCAGCGAGATCTTCGGTGAAGAGGCAGACGAGTTAAGACGCCGCGGCGGTGACGGCGGTGAGTTCGGTGCGACGACAGGCCGCCCGAGAAGAATGGGATGGTTCGATGCAGTCGCATCAAGATATGGCGTACAGATCCAGGGATCCACAGAGGTTGCCCTCACGGTTCTCGACGTTTTAGGATATCTTGACGAGCTTCATATCTGCGTAGGCTATGAGATCGATGGAAAGGTAACAAAAGACTTCCCGACAACTCCGGAGCTTGAGAAAGCAAAACCGGTATACAAGACTCTTCCGGGCTGGAAGTGCGAGATCCGCGGAATCAAGAACTACGAGGATCTTCCGGAGAACTGTAAGAAGTATATCGAGACCATCGAGGAGGAGATCGGAGTGCCGATCACGATGGTTTCCAATGGTCCGGGAAGAGACGAGATCATTATGAGAAAGTAATTCGAAGATGCAGGATGCAGAAGCGGGGAAAGTTCCCTGTGGAGCAGATGTTACTTTTCATGGGTAGGAATTTTCTGAACTGAAAATTCCGTACAATACAGTGGTGGTAGTGGATTTTGCCGATTCGGAATGCGAAGCATCGGCAAAATCCTGTTACAGTGCGCGGGC
>NZ_JAVYJB010000024.1:0-38832 GCF_032490495.1 Pilosibacter fragilis
TAACTATGAAGGTACTGAATAGTTACAAAATTTGTTTATCAAAAAAACAGGGATTCTTTGCGGTTTTTACAAGTTTTTAAACGTTTTATTTGAAATAGCACAATAGGTTAAATTAGATTGTTTTATAAAAAATGTCATGAATATAAGCTTTCTTTCCAAATGCTTTCTTTCATGACATTTTTTAGTTCTTTGCGGATTGCCGCAACAATTTTTTATTCCTATTCAGCCTTTTCTAATACTGGCTCACATTTTCTATCTTCTTACCCGCGCTCCGCCACAAATTTCTCCACTTCCTCATACTCCGGAATACTTGGAGCTGCGCCGTTCCGGCTTACGGCGATGGCACTGGCGGCACTTGCTGTTTTCAGAATCTCCGGAATCTCTCTTCCTTTTGTGATTCCGGACAGGAAATATCCACAGAAGGTATCTCCCGCCGCAGTGGTATCCACTGCTTTAACTTTATAAATATCCTGTTTGAAGCACCTGGTCTTATCAAAATACCAGGACCCTTTTTCTCCAAGCGTTAATACAAAAGCGGCATCCGGATATTTCGTCTTCAGCTTCTCCATGATCTCTTCCGGTTCTTCACTCTCCGCTCCGGAAATTTCTTTTCCCTCAATCTCATTGAGGATAAAATAGTCCACCAGATTCATCGGGATCGTCTTCAGATTCTCGTTGATCGGGGACGGATTCAGCGCGACCTTCGCTCCGGCCTTCTTCGCCGTCTCAGCTGCATATCCCACATTGGAAATCTCGTTCTGGAGAAGAACGATATCTCCCTCTTCCACCTCTTTTACCGCTTCGTCGATCATTTCCTTTGATACGGAATCGTTGGCTCCGCCGCAGATGATAATATTGTTCTGTCCATTCTGATCCACCTGGATCACCGCGTGGCCACTGGCTCCAGAAAGACTCTTTGTACCTTCCGTATGTACCCCGGACGCCTTGAGAACATCTAAGAGCATTCCCCCGTCCGCTCCAACAGCGCCCACATGATGCACTTCCGCCCCGGAACGTGCCAGAGCGATAGACTGATTTAATCCTTTTCCGCCGCAGGCCTCCGCATACGTTCTCGTCTTGATCGTCTCTCCCGGTTTTACAAAGTGATCCACTCCATATACACGGTCAATATTCAGAGATCCAATATTTAATACCTTCATATTGCTTCTCCTTTTCCAAAAGATCCCCCAGAAAAACTTCCGGGGGATCTCATTTTTACATTTTATAAAGATTCAATTTACGCTTCGCGTCAGTCAGATCCTATTTGTAACCTTTCTCATGAAGAGCTGCCTGTGCTGCAGCAAGTCTTGCGATCGGTACACGGAACGGTGAGCAGCTTACGTAGTTTAAGCCAACCTTGTGGCAGAACTCTACGGAAGACGGATCTCCACCGTGCTCGCCACAGATACCGCACTTTAACTCCGGACGTGTTGCGCGTCCTTCCTTAACTGCGAGCTCTACGAGACGGCCAACACCAGTCTGGTCAAGTCTTGCGAACGGATCAGACTCGTAAATCTTTGCCTTGTAGTAGGAATCAAGGAACTTACCGGCATCATCACGGGAGAAGCCGAATGTCATCTGTGTCAGGTCGTTTGTACCGAAGGAGAAGAACTCAGCTTCCTCAGCGATCTGGCCTGCAGTAAGAGCTGCACGCGGGATCTCGATCATTGTACCAATGTGGTACTTCATATCGGAGCCTTTCTCTTTCTTAACCTGCTCAGCAACTTCAACAACGATGTCTTTCACGAACTTGAGCTCTTTCTTCTCGCCAACGAGCGGGATCATGATCTCCGGAACGATATCGTAGCCATCTTCTTCCTGAACCTCGATCGCTGCTTCCATAACGGCACGTGTCTGCATCTTTGCAAGCTCCGGATAGGTAACTGCAAGACGGCATCCACGGTGACCCATCATCGGGTTGAACTCGTGAAGTTCGTCGCATTTCTTCTTTACTTCATCAACAGTGATGCCCATATCTTTCGCAAGATCAGCCATCTCTTCCTCTGTCTTAGGAGTGAACTCATGCAGCGGCGGATCTAAGTAGCGGACTGTCATTGGTCTGCCCTCGAGTGCCTTGTACATAGCCTTGAAGTCGCCCTTCTGGTACGGAAGGAGTTTGCTTAATGCTTCCTCTCTTGCCTCTACTGTATCAGAAACGATCATTCTTCTTAAGTTGTGGATTCTCTCCGGATCGAAGAACATATGCTCAGTACGGCAAAGGCCGATGCCCTCTGCGCCAAGCTTAACTGCGTTCTTTGTATCAGCCGGTGTATCAGCGTTTGTGCGGACACCAAGTTTTCTGAAGGAGTCAGCCCAATCCATGATTCTCTTGAAGTTTCCGCCTACGGATGCTTCCTGAGTCTTGATATCACCGTTGTAGATCTTACCTGTTGTACCGTCTAAGGAGATGTAATCGCCCTCGTGGAAGGTATGTCCGCCGAGTGTGAATTCCTTCTTCTCCTCGTTGATCTTGATCTCACCGCAGCCGGATACACAGCAGGTACCCATACCACGTGCAACTACTGCTGCGTGGGATGTCATACCACCGCGGACTGTTAAGATACCCTGTGCAGCGTGCATTCCCTCGATATCCTCCGGGGATGTCTCAAGACGAACCAGAATCACTCTCTCGCCCTTGCCGCCGATACCAGCTGCCTTAGCGTCATCTGCTGTGAAGCAGACTTTACCAGCTGCAGCACCCGGGGAAGCCGGAAGAGCCTGGCCGATCACTTCGCCCGCCTTTAATGCAGCCGGATCGAAGGTCGGATGTAATAACTGGTCGAGGGATTTTGCTTCGATTCTGCAAACAGCTTCCTCAGGAGTGATCTGTCCCTCATCTACTAAATCGCATGCGATCTGGATCGCAGCCGGAGCGGTTCTCTTACCATTACGTGTCTGTAAGAAGTAGAGCTTACCTTCCTCGATCGTGAACTCCATATCCTGCATGTCGTGGAAATGATTCTCAAGTTTCATAGCCAGTTCCATGAACTGCTTGTAGCACTCCGGAAGGTCTTTCTCAAGCTGGGAGATCGGCTGCGGTGTACGAACGCCGGCAACAACGTCCTCGCCCTGTGCGTTGATCAGGTACTCACCGAAGATACCCTTCTCACCTGTGGACGGGTTACGTGTGAACGCAACACCTGTACCGGATGTCTCACCCTTGTTACCGAATACCATTGTCTGTACGTTTACTGCGGTACCCCAGTCGCCCGGAATATCATTCATACGACGGTAAACGATTGCACGCGGGTTATCCCAGGAACGGAATACAGCTTTCACAGCTCCCATTAACTGTTCCTTCGGATCCTGCGGGAACTCTTCGCCGTTCATAGCTTCTTTGTATACAGCTTTGAACTTCTCAGCAAGCTCCTTTAAATCGTTAGCGTCTAACTCTGTATCATAGTGAACGCCTTTTGCTTCCTTCATTTCGTCGATGATCTTCTCGAAGTAGGACTTCGGAACTTCCATAACGACGTCAGAATACATCTGGATGAATCTTCTGTAGGAGTCATATGCGAAACGCGGATTACCTGTCTTCTTTGCGAAACCTTCTACTGCTACATCATTTAAACCGAGGTTTAAGATGGTATCCATCATACCCGGCATAGATGCACGTGCACCGGAACGTACAGATACAAGTAACGGATCCTCAGTATCACCGAATTTCTTTCCGTTCACGCCCTCGAGCCATGCTAAAGCTTCAAAGATCTGATCCTGGATCTCTTTTGTGATCTGTTTTCCACTGTTGTAGTAATCTGTGCAGGCTTCTGTTGTTACTGTGAATCCCTGCGGGATCGGCATGCCAAGATTTGTCATCTCCGCAAGGTTGCAGCCTTTGCCGCCGAGAAGATTTCTCATTGCCGCGCTGCCTTCTTCAAACTTATAAACCCACTTTGCCATAAGTTGTTATTCCTCCTAGAATTTAGTTTAGACTGAGATGTCTATATTGCCCTCATCTCTTTGCTCCCCTGCAATACTTCCGCTCCCCCATCACGTAACTCCGGTTTGAAAATATCGCACAAAAAAATCGAGTGTCGGAAAAAAGGCCTGTACATATTATAAGGGATGTTGCCAAAAATTGCAACATCCCTTTATAAAAGTTTCGTGATTTTTTCACATATTTCTGTAAATTTCCGTCGTTTTTCTTGGTCAAAATTGTACACAATTTTCTTTTAATTTAGTACAATTTACCAGTGAGCACTGCCAGGAGGATACCAAGAACCGCTCCCGCAACTACCTGCAGCGGCGTATGTCCCACATATTCTTTCAGTTTTTCCTGGAGAAAAACTCCGTCTAAATTCAGGATATTCTCAAAGAAAACGCTGTTCAACAGTTTTGCCTGTTTTCCGGTCTCCCGCCTTACGCCCATCGCGTCGTACATTACGATCATCGAGAGAACAAAGCTGATGGCAAATTCAAAGCTTCCCACTCCGTACTTCATTCCGGATGCCGTCGTAAGCGCACAGACCGTCGCTGAATGGGAACTCGGCATTCCTCCGGAGCCGAAGATCCGCTCCGGATTAAAAGACTTATTAATCACCATATCGATCACGGTCTTTAAAAACTGCGCCACTGTCCATCCGAGCACTGCACTGATCAGTATCTGGTTTCCCAGAAATTCATTCCACATTGTCATGTTTTCCTCTTTTATGTCAGTATTTCCAAGTCATTTTAGTATCCGATCAGCCAGTCATATAATTCCTGATACTTTCCGGCAGACGTCTTCCAGGAGAAGTCCACAGCCATCGCCCGGTCAACGATCTTATTCCATTCCCGCTTCTTATCGTAGTAAATATGCTTCGCATAGCGGATAATATTCAACATCTCGTGGGCATTGTAGTTCGCGAAGGAGAATCCTGTTCCTGTTCCCTCGAACTCATTGTACGGCCATACCGTATCCTTTAAGCCGCCTGTCTCGCGGACGATCGGCACCGTTCCGTAGCGGAGCGCCATGAGCTGGCTCAAACCGCACGGCTCAAATAAGGACGGCATCAGGAACGCGTCGCAGGCCGCGTAGATCTTGTGGGACAGCGGCTCGGAGTAGTATATCTGCGCTGATACGCGGTCATGATATTTCCAGTCGTAATGGCGGAACATATTCTCATAGTTCTCGTCTCCGGTTCCAAGAACGACCAGCTGCACATCATCCGTACAGATCTCGTCCATCACGCACTGGATCAGATCCAGACCTTTCTGGCTCGTGAGTCTTGAGACGATACCGATCATGAACTTCTTATCATCCTTCGTGAGACCAAGCTCTTCCTGAAGCGCGCGTTTATTTTTCACTTTCTCTTTTCTGAAATTCTTCGCGTTGTAATTCTGAACGATATCCGGGTCCGTCTCCGGGTTGAAGACATCATAGTCGATACCGTTTACAATCCCGCGGAGATCGCCGGATCTCGCCCGCATAAGTCCGTCAAGCCCTTCTCCGTAGAACGGGGTCTTGATCTCCTCTGCGTAGGTGTTGCTGACCGTCGTGATCGCGTCGGCATACACAAGACCGCCCTTCAACATATTTCCGTCTTTGTATGCCTCTAACTTATCCGGTGTAAAGAAGTAGTCCGGGAGTCCCGAGAATCTCTGGATCGTCTTTACATCCCACACGCCCTGGAATTTCAGGTTGTGGATCGTCATGACGGACTTGATTCCGCGGAAAAACTCTCCCTCTCCGAATCTTCCCTTTAAATATACAGGGATCAGTCCAGTCTGCCAGTCATGGCAGTGGATCACATCCGGTCTCCATCCAATCACAGGAAGTGCGGATAACGCTGCCTGTGAGAAAAATGAAAATTTTTCCAGGTCATAATACCAATCACCATATGGCTTATCGCCCCAGAAATAACTCTCATTATCGATAAAATAGAAGGTGATCCCTTCATATACATATTCAAGAATTCCGACATAACGGCTCTGTCCCAGGTAATCCATATAAAAATGATTTACATAAGTAAGATTGCTCAAAAATTTATCCTTGATACAGAGATACTTCGGGATCATGACCCGCACATCAAAATATTCTTTATCAAAACATTTCGGTAAGGATCCCACAACATCGGCAAGTCCGCCGGTCTTGATAAAAGGTACAGCCTCGGAAGCGACAAACAATATTTTCTTCATGATAACCCATCCTTCCACTTTTTGCTCCATGGCAGGGAAAATCCGCAAAAATGCCATGCCCCGCTATTAGATTCAGTATAACACATCCCTCGGAAATTAGAAAGTGGGTCTTTTTGCTTTTTCAGATTTTTCAGATTTTTCAGATACGTTTATAATCCAGTCGAATTTTGTCTGCAATTAGCGCAATAAATTCAGAATTTGTCGGTTTCCCCTTGCCGCCGTTCACCGTGTATCCAAAGAGGCTGTTCAGGGTATCAAGCTCTCCTCTGCCCCAAGCAACCTCAATGGCATGGCGGATGGCGCGCTCCACGCGGCTCGGTGTCGTCTTGTGGGTCTTCGCGATGGTCGGATAAAGGATCTTCGTGACAGAGGACAGCATCTCCGTATCCCGGACGGACATGATGATGGCATCTCTCAGATACTGGTATCCTTTAATATGGGCCGGAATTCCGATTTCATGCAGCATCTGGGTCACATCCGTCTCGAGATTCTGTTCTATATAGGTCTCTTTATCAAGATACGGCTGTACCTTCTTCACATCCGTATGTACCGCACCTGCCGCTTTTATCCGACCGCGACAGACTCTGTGGATCTTATCCAGAATAATATCCCTGTTGAAGGGCTTCATAATATAATAATTAGCTCCGAGCCGGAACGCGTCCTCTGTCACATCCTGGCTGCTGGCCGCCGTCACCATGATGAAGGACGGGTGGTTCTTCATCTGCGTGTTGTTTTTTACTTTTTCCATGACGGAAATTCCGTCCAGTCTCGGCATGATCACATCCATGAGAACAATATCCGGATTCGTGCGGACGATCATGTTGTACGCGTCCTCGCCATTATCCGCCTTCCCAACTACATGGATCCCATCTTCTTTTTCCAGAATTTCGCCAAGTAAATTCAAAGTCTGTCTGTTGTCATCTGCAATCGCAATGGATAATTCTGCCATAATGCTCCTCCTGTAACACATAAAGTTTCTTTTTCGGTCATTTTCCCCGTTCCGGCCGGGCGTCTGACATGATATTTTTCTTTTTGAGCATCCCCGGTAGGAATATAGACATTATAGTATTGCCCCCTTGTCGAATCCAATCCGAAATAGGTGTACAATTTCAAAATCATTCGTGATTTTTCGTTATTTTACGAGCTTTGTATCTATTTTTATCACTATATCTTCTTTTCTTAACATTCTTTAACAGCAGACATGTTAAAAAGAATGTGCCTTGGCACATTCTCGCGCCTCGCGCGGTCGCTTGCGACGATCTACATCTTCGCGCGAGTGTGCATCTTTGGCACGTCAGTGCCTTTTTATGTAACGGGGAATTCCTCGGAATTTCCCGTTACATAAAAAAGACCCGACATGTTTCCATACCGGGTCTTCTCGTATTCTGTCGTTTTTATTTGATCGTGAGCAGGTAATTCGCAAACTGCTGCGCTGTACGGCCGGAAAGTCCGCCACCGCGCATCTCGAAACGGTTCGCCTCGTAGCAGATCTCCTCATCAGTCATAACCTCCGGAGTGATGCCCGCGCGTCTCGCGAGAGCCACTGCCATCTCGTTGAACCCTTCCTTGTTCGGCTTCGCGTAGAAGATAGAAAGGCCAAACCGGTTGACCAGGGAGAGCTTCTCCTCCATGGTGTCGGAGCGGTGCAGATCCTCGCTGTGTTCCATGTCCTCTCTGTCCTTCCACGTCTCCTTGATGAGGTGACGGCGGTTGGATGTGGCGTAGATCAGCACGTTGTCCGGCTTTGTCTCGACTCCGCCCTCGATAACAGCCTTTAAGAACTTGTACTCGATCTCAAACTCCTCGAAGGAGAGATCATCCATGTAGATGATGAACTTGTAGTTGCGGTTCTTGATCTGGGCGATGATCGTGGAAAGATCCTTAAACTGATGCTTGTAGATCTCGATCATGCGCAGGCCCTGGGGGTAGAACTGGTTGACGATGGCCTTGATGCTGGTGGATTTACCGGTACCGCTGTCGCCGAATAACAGCACGTTGTTCGCCGCTTTTCCGTCACAGAATGCCTGGGTGTTCTCCACGAGTTTCTTCTTTTGGAGCTCGTAGCCGATGAGGTCATCCAGCATAACGGTATCCATGTTGTTGATCGGCAGGAAGCGGATGGATCCGTCCTTGTTCTCAGCAATGCGGAATGCCTTGTTGAGTCCGAACATGCCGACACCGTAATCTTTGTAGAACTCCGTCACATACTGGAAGAAATCTGCGCCTGACTCGGCCGTCTCAAGCTTCTCGCTTAAGTTTCTCACTTTCTCGCTGACATTTTTATTGTACATCAGCTCTTTTTTGCGGATTGCCTGGTAGTGGGTCAGCTGTGTGAAGCAATCGATGGAGAGTTCTTTCTCCAGCCAGGAAAAATCGTAATCGAACAGTTCCTTGAACATGTCGAAATCGTGGGTCACAAAGTTGTTGACCGTTCCTTCCTGAGCCCCCATCTTCTCACAGACGAGGCTGAACGGATTCTCATTCGTGATCAGGAGGAATGTCAGGTAGTTGTGCCATAAGTTCTTGTCAAAAGCGTAGTCTGTGGCAACCGTCAGAAGATTCTTCACCTGGTGGAAAACGCGGCCTCTGAGCGCCGCCTTCGTCTCTGTTCCATCTTTCAGTTTCTCACAGATATCCGCAAGCTGCCAGAGGATCGAGTCTTCCGGCAGGCTGCCGTATACGAGCAGGTTTGATACGATCTCGTTCATATAGTTTCCTCTCTTTCCGGGGATTTTTCCGAAACCTGGCAGCCTTCAGAAACTGCCGTATGGCATTTTCCGTCGGATACCTGGTAAAAAGGCGGCGCAGCTTCCAAAATAAGCCCGCCGCCTTTTATATATCATGCGATACCAGGGTCCCAAGGTCAAAAAGCCTTTTGACCCCAGGTATCAAATTACTCTACGATAGCACCCTTATCCGCAGAGGATACGTTCTTCGCATAGCGCTTTAAGTATCCTGTCAGCTTCTTCGGCTCGCGGATCTTCATGGTCTTCTTTCTCTCTTCCATCTCCTCATCGGAAACAAGCAGCTTTAAGCTGTAGTTCGGAATGTCGATAGCGATCTTGTCGCCGTCTTTGATGTAAGCGATCGGGCCGCCTGCGGCTGCCTCCGGGGAGATATGTCCGATAGCTGCACCGCAGGATGCGCCTGAGAAACGTCCGTCTGTAAGAAGAGCAACGGTTGTGTCAAGCTTCATACCAACGATCGCGGATGTCGGAGAAAGCATTTCTCTCATTCCCGGGCCGCCTGCCGGTCCCTCATAACGGATGACAACGATGTCGCCCGGAACGATCTTTCCAGCATAGATCGCTGCGATCGCCTCTTCCTCGGAATCAAAGCACTTTGCGGTACCTGTGTTGACTAACATCTCCGGTTTTACAGCGGAACGCTTTACGATCGCGCCGTTCGGAGCCAGGTTTCCGAAAAGGACGGCAAGTCCGCCGGTCTTTGTGTATGGATTGTCTAACGGACGGATCACTTCCGGATTGCGGTTTACGGCACGGGCAACGTTCTCCGCAACAGTCTTTCCTGTTACAGTCTTGCAGTCGCCGTGGATCATACCGGCATCGAGAAGTTCTTTTAATACTGCGGAGATTCCGCCTGCCTCCAGGAGATCCTGCATGTGGTGATGTCCTGCCGGTGCGAGGTGGCACAGGTTCGGAGTCTTCTCACTGATCGCGTTGATCATGTGAAGATCAAGAGTGATATCAGCCTCATGGGCGATTGCAAGAAGATGAAGCGCGGAGTTTGTGGAACATCCGAGAGCCATATCGGTTGTTAAAGCGTTCTCGAATGCTGCCGGTGTGATGATGTCGCGCGGACGAACATCGTCAGCTAAGAGTTTCATAACCTGCATACCTGCAGTCTTTGCGAGACGGACACGCTCAGCGTATACAGCCGGGATCGTACCATTTCCCGGAAGACCGAGGCCAAGAACCTCTGTTAAGCAGTTCATGGAGTTTGCCGTGAACATACCGGAACAGGAACCGCAGCCCGGGCAGGAGCTTCCCTCGATCTCAGCGAGTTCTTCGTCGTTGATCAGATTTGCCTTTCTGGCACCAACTGCCTCGAATACAGTATTTAAATCTCTCTGGTTGATGGAGAGCATCGGACCGCCGGATACGAAGATACACGGAAGGTTCAGACGCATTGCTGCCATTAACATACCCGGAACGATCTTATCACAGTTCGGGATGAATACGAGTGCGTCGAAGCAGTGTGCCTTTACCATACATTCGATGGTATCTGCGATCAGCTCACGGGAGCTTAAAGAGAAATGCATTCCATCATGGCCCATGGCGATACCATCGCAGACACCGATGGTATTGAACTCCATCGGTGTTCCACCTGCTGCAAGGACGCCGTCCTTTACGGCACGGGCGATAGTCTGTAAGTGCATATGTCCCGGTGCTACTTCATTAAAAGAGTTTACAACGCCGATAAACGGGCGACGCATCTGCTCGTCGTTATATCCATCTGCCTTTAAAAGGGAACGGTGCGGCGCATGCTCTACGCCAGCTTTTACTTTATCTGAATTCATGATTTTTCTCCTTATGAAACCCAAAGCCAGGCGGTGATGCCTGGCCTTGAAGAATTTTTTTAGGGTTTCGCTGCCCCGCAGTGCCACACTCGCGGACTTGCGTCCGCGAGTGCGCGGGCATTCGCCCTATGAATCCGCCGGCAAAGATTCACTTATGTGCGAGCACAACGGGAATCTTTCCTCGTCGGTTTCGCTGCCCCGCAGTGCCACACTCGCGGACTTGCGTCCGCGAGTGCGCGGGCATTCGCCCTATGAATCCGCCGGCAAAGATTCACTTATGTGCAAGCACAACAGGAATCTTTCCTCGTCGGATTCGCACTGCTCATTGCTATCGCGACTATTTAGCCTCGTCAAGATCCTGTGTCTGTTTCCAACCCATCTTTGCTCTTAAATCACGTCCTGTCTTAGCTGCAAGTGTCTCAGCGTGTGCTGCTCTTGCTGCGTTGAAGGTTGTTCTGCCAACCTGGTTCTCAAGAATCCAGTTCTTAGCGAAAGTACCATCCTGGATCTCTGTTAATACCTGCTTCATTGCTTTCTTTGCTTCATCGCCGATGATTCTCTTACCGCTTACATAGTCACCGTACTCAGCAGTATCGGAGATGGAGTATCTCATTCCCTCGAAACCAGCGTTGAAGATCAGGTCTACGATCAGTTTCATCTCGTGGATGCACTCGAAGTATGCGTTCTCCGGCTTGTAACCAGCTTCTACAAGTGTGTTGAAACCAGCTTCCATTAATGCGCAAACGCCGCCGCAAAGAACTGCCTGCTCACCGAAGAGGTCCGTCTCTGTCTCTTCCTTGAATGTTGTCTCAAGGATACCGCCTCTTGCTCCGCCGATGCCTGCAGCGTATGCCTTAGCAACTTCCATGGAGTTTCCGCTCGGATCCTGCTCAACAGCTACGAGGCACGGAACGCCCTTGCCGCCAACATACTGGGAACGAACGGTGTGGCCCGGTCCTTTCGGAGCGATCATGATAACATTAACGTCTGCCGGCGGAACGATCTGTTTGAAGTGGATATTGAAGCCGTGAGCGAATGCAAGTGTCTTGCCTGCTGTAAGGTTGTCCTTGATATCTTTCTTGTAGAGAGCTGCCTGCTTCTCATCGTTTACAAGGATCATGATGATATCTGCTGCCTTTACAGCGTCTGCTGTGAGCATAACTGTGAAGCCGTCTTCTTTTGCCTTTGCTGCGGACTTGGAGCCCTCGTAAAGACCTACTACTACATCCACACCGGAATCTCTTAAGTTCAGAGCGTGTGCATGACCCTGGGAACCGTAGCCGATAACAGCTACTTTCTTTCCGTCAAGAAGTGATAAGTTACAATCTCTCTCATAATACATTGTTGCCATAGTTTTTCTTCTCCTTATTCTTCATTGTGATCGACACGTAATGTGTTGTCTATTCCTAAACCGATCGCGATCTCTCCCGACCGGCTAAGTTCTAATATACCAAAACCTCTGACTTTTTCAATAAACGATTCAACTTTTTTGCTGTCTCCGGTAATCTCGGCTGTCAGATGCTCTTCACCGAAGTCTACGACTTTTCCGCCGTACTCGTTGATCAGATCCAGTACCTGATGTTTGCTGGAACCTCTGTGGGTTCCTGTCAGGTGCATTTTGATGTACATATGCTGGGCAAATACGGTGTTTTCCGGTTCCAAAAGTGTTACGGCACGGACATCGATGAGTTTTTCCAGCTGACGGACCACCTGGTCCTTCATATATTCATCTCCTGTGGAGACGATGGTGATCCGCGTATAATTCGGATCATCCAGCGTACCTGCGGAGATATTATCGATATTATAGCAGCGCTTTGCGTAAAGACCGGCGATGCGGTTTAAAACGCCGAAGCGGTTGTTTACGATCATGGCGACCGCAAACTTCTCAACTTTGTTTTCCATGGTCACCTTATCCTTCCACAATCATGTCTTTGATGGATCGTCCCGGCGGGATCATCGGCAGGACTTTCTCATCCATATCAATGTGACAGTCGATCAGCACCGGTCCCTGGGATTTGTCGGCTACGTCGAGAGCTTTCTTTAGATCCTCCATCGTGTAGACCGCGTATCCGTCAGCGCCGAATGCTTTCGCCAGAGCCGGAAAGTCCGTCTTTCTGTCCAGAATCGTCTGGGAATAGTGACAGGCGTAGAAAATTGTCTGCCACTGTCTTACCATTCCGAGGACATCATTGTCAAAAATGACAATAGTGATCGGAAGTTCCTGACTCACCGCCGTCGCCATCTCATTCAGGTTCATTCCGAAGCTTCCGTCTCCGGTGAAGAGAACGGTTCTTCTGCCTCTCGCTGCGATGCATCCGCCGATGGCTGCTCCGAGACCATATCCCATGGTTCCGAGACCGCCAGAAGTGAGAAGTGTGTGCGGCTTTTCAAACGGATAGAACTGCATGGTCCACATCTGGTGCTGTCCCACGTCGGTAGCGACCACTGTGTCCTCGGTGCAGTGCTTGTGGACTTCCTCGATGATGGCTTCCGGTCCGTAAGGTTTCGGTGCCGGGAGGATCATCTCGTGTTTGTAACCTTCCAGCTCTGCAACCCATTCCGGATGTTTATGCTCCGGGAGTGCTTCCAGGATCTTATCGAGGATCTCCTTCACATCGCCCCAGAGACTCACGTCAGGACTGACGTTCTTTCCGATCTCCGCACGGTCGATATCGATATGGACCGTCATACATTTCTTTGTATACTCGTTTAAGTCACCTGTTGCGCGGTCGGAGAATCTTACGCCGACTGCTAAAAGCAGGTCACATTCGGACTGTGCCTTGATAGACGGATATTTTCCGTGCATGCCGCACATTCCAAGATTTAACGGGTAGGAGGCCGGAACTGATGTGATTCCCATCATGGAAAGGCCGATGGCCGCATCCACTCTCCTGGAGAGTTCCAGAACTTCTTCCTGGGCTCCCGCCGCAACGACACCGCCGCCTGCATAGATAAACGGCTTTTTCGCCTTTTTGATCATCTCAACGACCTCGTCGATGCTGCCGCACTCGGACCTTCTCGGCTTTTTCACAACGCTCGGAACCTTTAAGTCCTCAAAATATTCATATTCTGCGGACTGGACGTTCTTAGGGATATCGATGAGAACCGGTCCCTTACGTCCGGAGTTTGCGATCTCGAAGGCCTCGATGATCGTTCTCTGAAGATCCTTGATGTCGCGGACCATGAAGTTGTGTTTTACTACCGGCTGTGTAATTCCGACGATATCCACCTCCTGGAAAGAATCCTTTCCGAGACTGTTTACCGCGACGTTTCCTGTGATCGCGACCATCGGTACGGAATCGAGGTAGGCATTCGCGATCCCTGTCACAAGATTGGTAGCACCGGGACCGCTTGTCGCCAGGACCACGCCGGTCTTTCCGCTTGCTCTCGCATATCCGTCAGCGGCATGGGCAGCTCCCTGCTCGTGGGCCGTTAAGACATGTCCGATGCGGTCAGACGCAAGATAGAGTTCATTGTAGATATCAAGTACTGCTCCCCCCGGATATCCGAAGATCACTCTCACGCCCTGATGGATCAGCTCTTCCACCAGGATCCGCGCTCCGTTCATTTTCATAGCTGTTTTCCCCTCATCTTATTTCTCACAGGAATGTCCGGCTCTGTCAGACATTCCCGCCTTTTTCTTTTCTGGCACGGACAAATGTCCGTATTAAAATTCAGGTATAAAAAAGCCTTACAGCGTTACACTGTAAGGCTTTGCTTTCTTTCGTAACTTGTTCTTTCAAGTTTCTATCAGGCAATCCCGGATTCAGTATAACGCAAATAAGCATTCCCGTCCACGACGATAATGCTGACGATAATTCGAATCACGACTGCGAGTAGAATAAGATTCGTCATATCTTTGCGTCTCCTTTCCAGTTGCCTTTCAGCAATGTTGCTATGTTTTATTATAAGCACTTTGTCAGAAATTGCAAGTAGTTTCTTTTTATAGCTTGTATGAACCAGAGTTATGTAACATCGCTGGCTCGTCAGTGCCTTTTTGTTTAACTGGGAATTCATCGGAATTCCCAGTTAAAAGAAAAAGCTCTGCAGGCACCGGGATTTCCCCGGTCTGCAGAGCTGCTCCTATTTCAAATTATTTTTACAGTTTTGAATATCCATACGGATTGATCAGCGCATCCAGTTTCTTTCCTTCCTTACATAACGGGCAGTTTCTGTAGTCGCTGTACTGGTAATCCGGAACATCTTTTAATCCGAATACCGACTTGATCGGAATTCCGTTGACATTCTCAAGTGCGCTGAATACTGCGGAGATCCCCTGAATAATTCCCCCATAGTACTGGACACCCTCGATCGCCTTGTTGATCGTCAAGCCCGTTGTCACGGTCGCGGTGAGGATCAGCACATTCTTTCCATTGATCATTGCGCGGTAATTGTCCTTAAACACGATCTGGCTGTTGCTGTTGAACTCCGGTTTGATAACGTAGATCGTCTTATGGGCGTTCTTCGACATGAAACCGCCTTTTGTCAGCTCCTGCGCAAGAAGGGTTCCAATCACCTCAGTCCCTTCCATGCATACGATCGTATCAACGATCATATCGTACAGATACATATGTACGAGTGCCTGGGCAATTCCTCCAGCCTCACTCAGACGGCTCTTTACCGTCGTCAGGTCAAAATAGTAATTCGTGTGGGCATGATTCGTTGCAAAATGTCCCTTTACGATTTTTAACGGGGTATCTGTACCGGTCGTCTGAATTTTGTCATACTTTAACTCCATACACGATCCTCCTTATTCAAATCTCACGTTTACTGTTATTTGACTATATTATACCGAATTTTCAGATACTATTCAAGGATTTTTCCTATTTTCCATCAGGTTTTTCGTCACTGTTTACGCCTTGCGCAAACAGTAACGGTTTTTCTCCCTGTTTTTCTACCACGCAAGGACCTCATGTCCGGTCTCTGTCACGAGTACCATGATCTCCCTCTGGGCGGACGGAAGCCTGTCATCGGTATAGATCGTCCAGCCGTTGCTGTCATCCACAAAGATATCCGGGCGGCCCATGTTGATCATCGGCTCGATGGTAAAGATCATCCCCGGTGCCATAAGCATCTCCTCGCCCCGTCTTGTCACATAGCTTACAAACGGATCCTCATGGAACTCAAGGCCGACACCGTGACCGCCGACTTCCTCGACAATGGTGTAACCATTCTTCTTCGCGTAGTCATGGACAGCCTGCCCCATATCTCCTAAGAATCCCCACGGTTTTACCTGCTCGAGACCCTTTTCCACAGCTTCGTTCGTGACGCGGACAAGTTTTTCCTTCTCCGGGTCCACATTGCCGATGAGGAACATTCTGGACGAATCAGAGAAATATCCGTGAAGGATCGTGGAGACATCCACGTTAATGATATCACCGTCTTTTAAGACAACATCCTTGGACGGAATTCCGTGGCATACCTGATCATTGATGGAGGTGCACACGCTCTTTGGGAATCCCTCATAATTTAACGGTGCAGGAATCCCGCCATGTTTTGTCGTAAAGTCGTATACCCACTGATCGATCTCCTCCGTGGTAACTCCTGCCTTGATGTGCTCCGCCACATAGTCAAGGACCGCCACATTCAGTTTTCCGCTCTCACGGATCCCCTCGATCTGTGCCGGTGTCTTGATGATCTTGTGGGACGGAACCTCGTGGCCTGCAAAGCGGGCACGACTGATCTTCTGGTCAAATGTCATATGGCACTCACAATATGGCTTCCCGCTTCCACACCAGCATGGATCATTTTTTCCGATTCTGCGAAACATAATTTTTCCTCTTTTCTATCTGTTTTTGCGTCTCTGTACCGTACGGGATTTTCAATAAAAAAGAATGTGCCTTGGCACATTCTCGCGCCTCGCGCGGTCGCTTGCGACAGTCTGCATCTTTGCGCGAGTGCGCATTAGAAAATCCCTGTCCGTGTACAGGAATTGTGTTTGCGAATTCTTTTATTTTCCTGTATAATATCCTTATCTATCATAACGTCGGAGACTCTGTTTGTCAAATAAGTCTCCTGAGAAAATATGCCGTTAATATCACGGGTATGAATTTTCCAGCCCGAAAATCCCCCGCGTTGCAGAGGCGGCTGTAAAGAAAGTGAGGAATTTACATGAACGTACTGATCACCGGGTTCGACCCCTTCGGCGGAGAGCCGATTAATCCGGCATGGGAAGCCGTAAAAGCCATGAAAGACGAGATCGCCGGAGCAAAGATCACGAAGCTGCAGATCCCGACCGTTGTCAATAAATCCATTGCGAAGGTCCATGAAAAGATGATGGAGCTCCGCCCGGATATCGTCATCAGCATCGGCCAGGCCGGCGGACGGTTCGGCGTGACTCCGGAGCGTGTTGCGATCAATGTAACAGATGCAAGGATCCCGGATAACGAAGGAAACCAGCCCATCGATGAACCAATCTTTGCAGATGGAGATGCCGCTTATTTCTCCAATCTTCCGGTGAAGGCGATGGTTCAGGAGATCCGAAATGCCGGTTATCCTTCTACCCTCTCCAATACCGCAGGAACTTATATCTGCAACCATGTCATGTACGGAATTTTATATTATATCCAAAAGGAATTTCCAAATGTACGCGGCGGCTTTATCCACGTTCCGTATGCTGTTTCTCAGGTTGTCAATAAACCGGCAACCCCGTCTATGGCCATTGCGGATATTACGGCTGCATTGGAGGCGGCGGTGAAGGCCGCTGTTGAATATGAGCAGGATATCAAAGTGATTGGAGGAGAAACACACTAAAAAACTTCATCTTCGGAAGTTTTTCAGGCTGTGATACCGGTCTGAAAAACTCCAAGGATGAAGTTTTCTTTTATCCAGATCCCAGGCTGCCTTCAAAGCCCCCGCCCGGAATCCGGTTTTCTGATTATTCTTTTGTTCCTCTCTCCGCGGACGCGTTGAGCTTTCCGTCGACCACGTCGATCTTGATCGTATCTCCGGTATGGACACCATCCGACAGGATCAGGCGGGCTGCCAGAGTCTCCACATTCTTCTGCAGATATCTCTTAAGCGGTCTTGCGCCGTATACCGGATCATAACCGTTGTCCACGATAAACTGCTTTGCAGAATCGGAAAGTGCAACCACAAGCTCTTTATCCGCCAGACGCTTGTTGATATCGGCAACAAGCAGATCGATGATGCTTCCAATGTTGTTCTTTGTAAGCGGCTTGAAGAGGATCGTCTCATCAAGACGGTTCAGGAACTCCGGACGGAAGTGGGCACGCAGATCGTTCATGACCTCTGCCTTTGCCTCCGGCCTGATATCACCGTTCTCATCGATACCGTCAAGCAGATACTGGGAACCGATGTTGGATGTCAGGATAATGATCGTATTCTTGAAATCCACGGTCTTGCCCATGGAATCTGTGATACGTCCGTCATCGAGGACCTGAAGCAGAACATTGAATACATCCGGATGTGCCTTCTCGATCTCATCGAACAAAACGACACAATACGGTTTTCTGCGGACTGCCTCTGTGAGCTGACCGCCCTCATCGTATCCGACATATCCTGGCGGCGCTCCGATCAGACGGGATACGGAGTATTTCTCCATGTATTCACTCATATCGATCCGGACCATGTTGTTCTCATCATCAAACAGGCTTGCTGCAAGTGTCTTTGCAAGTTCTGTCTTGCCGACACCGGTAGGTCCCAGGAACAGGAAGGAGCCGATCGGCTTTGTCGGATCCTTGATCCCGGCTTTGGAACGGATGATCGCGTCTGTAACCTTCTCAACTGCCTCATCCTGACCGACAACACGTTTGTGGAGTTCATCATCCAGATGAAGGGTCTTATTTCTCTCGCTCTCCGTGAGTTTTGCAACCGGGATACCGGTCCAGCGGGAGATGATCCTTGCGATCTCATCTTCGGTAACGCTTTCATGGACAAGACTCAGATCTGCGTTCTTTACCTTCTCCTCCTCTTCCTTCAACTCTTTTTCAAGCTGCGGAAGCTTGCCGTACTGGAGCTCTGCTGCCTTATTCAGATCATATTTCTGCTGTGCATCCTGAATCTGACGATGGACTGCCTCGATCTCCTCACGGATGGAGGAAAGCTTATCAACCGTCGCCTTTTCGTTCTGCCACTGGGCCTTCTGAGTCGCGAACTGGTCATGGAGCTCCGCCAGCTCCTTCTGAAGATCCGCAAGGCGTTCCTGGCTTAAATGGTCTGCCTCTTTCTTAAGAGCCGCCTCCTCGATCTCCAGCTGCATGATCTTTCTGGAGAGTTCATCCAGCTCCGTCGGCATGGAATCGAGCTCCGTCTTGATCATTGCGCACGCTTCATCCACGAGGTCGATAGCCTTATCCGGAAGGAAACGGTCGCTGATATAACGGTTGGAAAGGGTTGCCGCCGCTACAAGCGCGGAATCGGTGATCTTTACGCCATGATAAACCTCATAACGGTCCTTCAGTCCACGAAGGATCGAAATCGTATCCTCGACTGTCGGCTCATCGACCATAACCGGCTGGAAACGACGTTCCAGAGCCGGATCCTTCTCAATATATTTCCGGTACTCATCCAGCGTCGTCGCACCGATACAGTGCAGCTCACCACGGGCAAGCATCGGCTTTAACATATTGCCGGCATCCATGGAGCCTTCCGTCTTTCCGGCTCCGACGATGGTGTGAAGCTCATCAATGAACAAAATAATCTGTCCCTCGCTCTTTCTCACCTCATCGAGAACGGCTTTTAAACGTTCCTCAAACTCACCACGGTATTTCGCTCCCGCAACAAGGGCACCCATATCCAGTGAGAATAATTTCTTATCTTTTAAGCCCTCCGGCACATCGCCGCGGACGATACGCTGTGCAAGACCTTCTACAACGGCGGTCTTACCAACACCGGGTTCACCGATGAGGACCGGGTTGTTTTTCGTTTTTCTGGAAAGGATCCGGATCACGTTCCGGATCTCGGCGTCACGACCGATCACCGGGTCCATCTTCTGGTCTCTTGCCTTTTCTACAAGGTCAGAACCGTATTTATTTAAGGTATCGTAGGTTGCCTCCGGATTATCACTGGTAACTCTCTGGTTGCCGCGGACCGTGGACAGAGCCTGTAAGAATTTATTACGGTCGATCCCATAAGTACGGAACAGTTCCTTTATTGCCCTGTTCGGTTCTTTTAACAGGCATAAGAACAAATGCTCAACGGAAACATATTCGTCCCCCATCGCCTTTGCCTCGTCCTCGGCATCGATCAGGACTTTATTGAGATCCTGTGTGAGATAGACCTGTCCGCCTCCGGATACCTTCGGCAGCTTCTTAAGTGCTGCTTCCGCCTCATCCGCAAACTGCTCACCGGAGATTCCCATTTTCGTGATCAGCTTTAAGATCAGGCTGTCATCTAACTTTAACAGACTCACCAGGAGATGTTCCTGGTCGATCTGCTGATTTCCATATTCATAAGCCAGCTTCTCGCAGTTCTGGACTGCTTCCACTGATTTCTGTGTAAATTTGCTGATATTCATGATCGCAAGCCTCCCTTCAATTCTGAAGTACTTGTTGTGTTTGTTGTCAGTAATACCGCCCAGCGAAATTTTCATCCGCCGGGCGGCTTAATCTTTCAGATACGTGGCAGCTTCGCATACGTTTCTGTATCGTTACCGCTCGGGGCTGTCAGATCACCCTTCGATGGAAATGTGCTTTGGACCTTCAACCTTCTTCTCTTCCTCTTTCGGAATCGATACACTCAGGATACCGTTTTCGAATTTCGCCTTAATCTCCTCTTCCCGGATCTCCTCGCCAAGATAGAAGGTTCTGCTCAGAGCACCTGCATAACGTTCCTTGCGGATGTATTTGCCTTTCTTATCTTCCTCATCCTTATCAAGACCTTTCTCGGCACTGACGGTCAGATAACCATCCTTCAGTTCAATCTGGATCTCATCTTTCTTAAATCCCGGAAGATCGATATCAAGCTCATACGTCTTTTCTGTCTCTCTGACATCTGTCTTCATCAGTCTGGATACGTTCTTACCATACAGCGGATCCTTCTTTTCTGTAAAGAACTTCTCATCAAACGGGAACATATTATCAAATAAACTTTCTCCAAAAATACTCGGCATATACATAAATCATTCCTCCAATCAGAATTCCTGTTTTCTTGTTTGTCATCTATCTGAAAGAACTTCAGAAGATTTTCCAATCTTGGGAACTCCTTGAGATCCTTTGATTTTTTCTCTCTTCCTTTGTTCTGCATGTAATATAACACATATTATTAGCACTGTCAAGAGGTGAGTGCTAATTTTTTTGTGAATTAATTGTGTATTTCATTGAAGCATTGTAACTTTTCAGGCTCATAGTAGAACGCATTCTATAGGTAGTCGCCAAGCATCTCTCCCACACACTTCTCGATCTCATCAATAATTTCCATACACCGGTTCTTCTTCATTCCGGCCGTAATGCCAACAGCTAATAATTCTTTTCTTCCCGGATCTTTTCCATTTCCGTCGACGGTCGTTGTGTGTTCCCCATAGTACGTATTACTATAAGTAAGATCGTATGCAGGGCTCAGTCTCCACTGATCTTTTTCTTCATCATATAAATAGGTGAAATTTTTTGAGTGGTCATCTCTGTTATGCGCAAAAACATTAAAACACATTCTGCGAAACATACTTTCCACATCCGCATAATGATCATTCGTCAATATCTTCGTAAGTTTCATCAGACTGTGGTAATCAAGACTCGGCTGTTCAAAGTCCAGTTCGAGAAGCGCTGCAGCTGTCAGCATATGGACTCGCTTTATCCCATTTTGATCAGGGACTCTGTCAAACCGCCTGGTTCCAAAATAGCCTTTACAGATTCCAGACGGGAACAACTTTGTCTCACTCATCGTAATTTCACATTTCCGGGCACAGCATGAATAATCATACTCCATTTTTCCTGCATCTTTTCCATCTACATGGGCCGGAAATTTTATGATCCACTCTTCATTTCCGATTGAAGTCATGATCTTCGGCCTTGCTCCTCCGCTCGTTCCTCCAAGCCGGTACAATTCGTCAAGTTTGTCTGTATATTCTGTGTTCAATATTTTCTGACACTCCCGCGCCAGTTCATCCAGGTCAGGATTATCCTGCTGCTCTGGAAATTTTCTTTCCGGATAATACGTCAACGCACCCATTCCCGATTTTCCAACGATTGCCAAGCGGTCTAAAACCGTTAGTTTATCCGGATTCTGTTTATGCTCACGAAGCAGACGATTTAGCAGCAATCTTCCCCAATTATCTGGAAGACTGTCCGCAAACACGCCATAAAGGCCGCCAAAATAATCCTTTGTGGGCACAAACACCTGCTTTTTTAACGGCAGCGAGAATGGGCTGATCGAAAATCCATGTTCCAGCCATTCATCGGTGTACTGAAATGCTGCTTTTCGATTTGCTGTCATGGCCAATGTCCCCACAAGTTTTTCATCATAATACACCTGCAGCGCATTATCTTGTTTCATTTATGACCTCCTTTATGTCTCTGTATGGTACCTGCGAAAAAATATTCCTGAGTTCATCCGCAATATCCAGTGCCATTGCGATTTTCGTCAGAGACAACAAGGATATCTGACCGGTAGACTCGAATCTTTTAACAGAACCATAACTCACACCGCTCATCGACGCCAGCTTCTCCTGCGAGATTGAACGCCGTTTTCTAATATTGCGGATCCTCTGCGCCAGCTTCAGATCCAGTTCTTCCGCTGTCTCCCATATAAAACCTTCCATAGTCTTTCCCACTTTCGATTCCGTTTTTCGCGCATTTATTAGATAATATTTTATCTATTTTCACATGATTATATTCAAAATATATAATATATTATCTATTATTATTTTACCATCAGTCAATCTACAAATCAATAAAAATGTAACCCAACCCATTCTCACTATGACCTCTGCAATCTCCATTTGCCTGCAGACACATATCAATTGCTCGTACTATCTTTTAACAGCCCAAAGTCCCATCAAAATTTTCATTAAAAAAGACCACTGTTTCCACAAATCGCTCTGTGAAAACAGCGGTCTTTTCCTGAATGTTCAATGCTCCCCATTTGTCTCATATACATACAGAGAGAATCGATCCCCATTTATGATCTGAATTCCCGCATACAATGGCTCATTCTCCTGATCGTATGCTGTACTTCGAACGAACATCAGATAGTCGCCCTTTCGGACTTCGAGTAATTTTGCTTCCTCCTGTGTTGCTCTGCAAAGCTCGATCAGTTTTTCCGAGCTTGTAACCTGCATTTCTGCTTTCTCTTTTAAATAATCAAAAAGGGAATTATCCTCAAACTGAGCTTCTAACAGGAACGCATATTTTAACGGAAAATAGTTTTTTTCAATCACGACCGGTTCTGAATCCGCGAATCTCAGACGTGATATAAAGATCACTTTACTGCCCGTCTCAATTCCAAGCCTTGCCGCAATCTTTTCATCTGCATCCACAATCTTATTTTCCAGCATATGTGCCCCCGGCACGACTCCCATCTGCTCACACATCTCGCTGAAGCTCTGAAGACGTTTGATATTTCTGGAAAACTTTGGCTTTGTTACGAAGGTTCCCTTTCCCTGTTTCCGAACAACAAGTCCTTTTTCCATGAGGGAACCGATTGCTTTTCTCACGGTGATCAGACTGACACCATATGTCTTTGCCATCTCTGATTCCGTCATGATCTTATCTCCCGGTTTATATCTTCCGCTTTTGATATCCTTTTCCACTGTATCCATAAGCTGAACATATAACGGAGTCATCGCATCCTGCTTTAACATTCATTTTCCCCCACTGTCTAAATTCTTTTCAATACTATTTTAATAACAGCTCAGACAAATAGCAAGGACAATTTTCTTTCCAGAGCAGGTTCCCCGTTCGATCCACAGATTTTTACAGGCAGTCACCAGGCTCCGGATCCTCAAACGGAACGCCGTATCCAAAAGCGCCTCTCACCATACATGTCTTTGCAGCGAATTCAGCTCCCTTTTCCATTGCTGTCTCGATTTTCCCACCATCTAAAAGGGCGAGTAAAAAAGCAGTTGTAAAAGAATCTCCGGCTCCCAATGTATCGATTGCATCAACAGTCTTTGGGATCTGTCTGTAATACTTCTTTCCGTCAAAAGCGAGGGATCCGCGTTTTCCCATGGTTGCCACTGCAATTTTACAGCCTTCCGATACAAAGCGCTTACATGCTGCCTTTGCGGTCTCCTCATCAATTTCTCCGCAGGAGAAAAATGCGTAATCAACAACAGGCGCGATCTCTTTTAAATAATATTCCTCATTCCAGTGACCGGAAAAATCATAAGAAACCGGAATTCCAGTTTCTCTTACTTTTTTTAACTGTGAATCAAAGTGACCATTATTACTGGTATGAACAAGGGAAAATTCCCTGATATAGGAAATATCCTCCGTCTTTAGATCCAACGGATGCTCATTTACGATCCCTCCGCGGTTACTCATGATAAACTGTCTGTCACCATTTTCAAGCCGGACTTTTGCGTATCCATTCTCGCCGGCATATTGCCTGCATCTGGAATGATCGACCCCGATCTCATCAAGAACAGAAATAATGTGTTCTGCCACTCTGTCATTTCCAAAAACGCCGAGGTACGCAGACTGCGCCCCCAGCATTTTTGCATATACAGAAAAGTTCATAGCCTGACCACCCGGATACATGATCTTTGCAGGATAATACTGATCACATACATTATCTCCGATGCCAATTACCTTTATCATTAATACTCAACCTTCCACATATATCTTCTTTCATCCATTGAATGACCTGTTTTTTCTGCCAGCTGAGATACATAATACCGCTCAATCGGGATCATGACAACCGGATTGAAGAATTCTGCAACCGAAGGATCGATTTTTCCTCCATTCAGCTTTTCAAAATCAATGATAATAAAGTTCTCAGCATATGTATTCAGGAACTTCAGGCATCTCTCATCGAGCGCTCTTGTACGTCCCTCACTCATTAACAGGATCATCGGGAGCTTCTTATCGGTTGTCTCAAACGGTCCATGGAAGTACTCACCTGTGTGCAGGCATACCGCATGTCTCCACTGCATCTCCATAAAGTGACAGCAGCACATGGAATAAGCAACTCCATAGTTCGGACCGGATGCAAGGACATAGAAGACCGGCTCATGTTCGACTTTTTCTGCCCATGCCTGTGCAGCCGGAAGACAATTTTTCTTTCCCTCTGAAACGATCTCATCAATATACTGATACGCTTCCATTGCTTTGTCATATTTATCCCAGTTTTCAAACTGATGGAGAACCTCAAAGCCGATGCGGAGCGCATTCGCCTGATTGGAGTCGCTGTAATCCTGATGATCTCCGTTTGAATATGTCACAACATACTGACCGACCTTTGCCATACCGGTCTGCATATTTCCCGTCATGGCAATCGTGATTGCTCCCGCTGCATTTGCTGTTTCGACAGCTTTTACAGTCTCCGGTGTAGCCTTAAGAGAACAGATGACTGCGATACATCTCTCATCTAATTCTTTCGGGGTCGCATGTACGAACTCATTGCTGGTATAGGTTGTCGCACTGAAATTTTTTGCTTCCGACTGGATCAGGTAGAGTCCCGGGAAAATAGCTGCCTTTGATCCACCGCAGGCAACAAAATACATATGCTTTAATCCACCTCTCTGATCCATCTTTTCCTTAATTTCCGCAATGATCTGTTTTACTTCCATCGTTGAATTCCTCCTCTGCGCATTTTTCGCATGTTATATTTTTACAATGTTTACTGATACAGAAAGCAGGCAACGCTTCTCTTTGTTCCATCGTCTCCCGTGATCTCTGTTAATTCCGGACGACTTTGTCTGCATTTCTCTGTCGCCATCGGACATCTTGTACTGAACAGACAGCCTGCCGGCGGATTTAACGGGCTCGGCAATTCTCCCTGGAGGATCACCTCATCCCGCTTCGCGTGGATATCCGGAACCGGAATCGCTGACAGCAATGCTTTTGTATACGGGTGAAGAGGTTTCCCATAGAGCTCCCTCTTTCCTGCATATTCCATGATGCGCCCCAAATACATGACCGCTACCTTGTCGCAAAGATACTCCACCACGCTCAAGTCATGAGAAATAAAAATGTACGTTAGATTTCTTTCCTTATGAAGGTCCTTTAACAGATTCAGCACCTGTGATCGAACTGACACATCCAGCGCTGATACCGGCTCATCACAAATGACAAGCTCCGGATCGTTGATCAGGGCTCTTGCGATCACGACTCTCTGTCTCTGTCCACCGGACATTTCATGCGGATATTTTTCAAGATACTTTTCACTGAGACCGACCTCCCGGAGGATCTTCCTGACCTTTTCCAGTTTTTCTTCTTTCGTATATTTTCCCGCCACATCCAGCGGTGCCATAACGGATTGAACAATTTTTTTCTTTGGATTTAAGGACGCATACGGATCCTGAAAAATAATCTGAATTTTTTCCCTCAGCGGACGCATCTGGCGTTCGTTATAATTTGTAATATCTTCTCCATGGAACAGGATCTGTCCTCCGGTTATCTCATGAAGCTTTAAAATGGACTTTCCTAACGTTGATTTTCCACAGCCCGATTCGCCTACAAGGCCTACGATTTCTCCCTGATTGATCTTCAGGTTAATGGAATCCACCGCTTTTACTGTAATTTCCTTTCCATGTACTTTTTTTACCGGAAAATATTTTTTTACATCCCGGATTTCCAATAAAGGGGTCTCCATTATTCCACCTCCCTGCTATCCTGTATCTCGGGATCCATAAACCGGAAGCATCGTACAAAATGTCCTGCTTCTCCCTGCATTCCCGGGTCTTCTTTTTTGCACTGCTCCGTTGCATATGGACATCGCGTAGAAAATCTGCAGCCGGCCGGCATCTCATCCAGTCCCGGAACCGTTCCCTCGATCGTAAACAGATGATCTTCCTGACCACTTCCAAGCTTTGGAATTGATTTCAGCAATCCCACCGTGTATGGATGCATCGGATGATCAAAGATATCTTCTGCGGTTCCATATTCCACTGATTTTCCTGCATACATGACCATGACATGATCTGCCATTTCTGCCACCACACCCATATCATGTGTGATCAAAATCACCGATGTGTCTGACTCCTCCGCAAGCTTCTTTAAAATTCTGAGGATCTGGGCCTGAATCGTCACATCCAAGGCCGTTGTCGGTTCATCTGCGATCAAAAGCTTTGGCTGGCAGAGCAATGCCATTGCGATCATTACCCTCTGTCTCATACCACCGGACATCTGATGTGGAAATTCCCTGATCCGCTGCTCCGGAGAAGGAATCCCCACTCTGGAAAGCATTTCAATACACTGTTTTAATGCTTCCTTTTTCGGTATCTCACGATGATGGGTCCTGATCATCTCTAACATCTGATCTCCGATCCTGTATACCGGATTCAGAGACGACATCGGTTCCTGAAAGATCATGGAGATCTCATTTCCCCGCACCTTTCTCATTCTGGCTTCTGATGCCTTTGACAGATCTTCCCCTTCAAACAGGATCTGGCTGTTTTCATCAATTTCGCAGACAGAAGGAGATACCAGACGCATAATCGAAGTGGCCGTGACGCTTTTTCCACATCCTGACTCTCCAACAATCCCGATCACCTTTCCCCGGTCCAGTGAAAAAGTAACATTATCCACTGCTGTCAGCTTCTTTTTTCCAATTTTAAAGGAAACCTTCAGATTTTTAACTTCCAGCAAATGTTCATCCATCTGCTCCCCTCCTGTCATCATCCTTCTAAATTTGTGACAAACCCGTCACCGGTTTCTGATCATTCTTTTACAGACCATTTCCAGACAGCCTGGTTATTGACTCCGCCTTCAAATGCGTTATATCCCTGGAATCTCTCCGACTGAACTCCGAAAATATATCCGTTGTAGAGCATTACCAACGGCATCTCATCCCAAAGAAGCTGCTGATATTCGTTTACCAGTTCTTTTTTCTTTGCTTCGTCTGTTTCAGCAGCAATCTTATCCTGAAGCTCTGCGTATGCGGTATCTGTGATCTGGCAGTATGTCGCATTCTTATTGTCATAATATCCGGACATCCAGAGCGGATAGGACATTGCTGTTGAGCCGCAAATTCCAAGATCATAAGTTCCGTCCTGAAGCCCTGAGAACATCGTTGCAAGCTCAACTGTCTGAACATCGATCGTAATTCCCGCCTCTGCAAGATTCTGCTGAATGATCGCTGCCATGCTCTCTCTTGCGGAGGTTACTGCCATTTTAAGTTTCCTTGATGAATCCCATCCGGCCTCTGCAAGAAGCTCTTTCGCCTTATCTACATCTCTGGACCAGGTGAGTCCGCAATCATATTCCGATCCCGGGATCACACAGGTTGCCGGTGCAACGCCTTTCCCCTGCAGATTCTGCTCGATCAGAAGATCCTTATCGATTGCATAGCTCATTGCCTGACGAATACGCTTATCTGATACATTCTGGTTATTGATCAGGAATACGCCTACGAAGGTCGGTTCGCTTGATTCTGTCACCGTAAGTCCCATATCCTTTGCCGCAAGTGCATCATCAGTCGTTGGCTGCTGATAAAATCCATCCATCTCTCCTGCTGCAATGGATGTGATCGTATTCGTGGAAGCGATCACTTTCAGAATCAGTTTGCCAAACTGCGGCGCACCAAGCTGATAATCCGCAAAAGATCCCAGCTCCAGCTGGCTTCCGGAAAGCTCAGAGATAAAGGTGCAGGGACCGGAACCGATCGGTGCTTTCCAGAACTCATCATCTTTCATTTTTTCAGGTGCGATATCACCAAGAAGATGTTCCGGAAGTACATAGAAATACTTGTTATGAAGGATCAGCCAATCCTCGACCGGGGTAACATTCTTAAAAGAAATCTTCAATGTATAATCATCAACAGCCTCAACTCCGACTGATTTTTCAGCCGTTTCAAGACCATTCTCATCGGTTCCTGCCCATGTGTTGAACTCACTTCTGAGTCCGTAATCAAATTTCGGATTTGTGATCAGCTGTGCGGTAAATACCCAGTCCTTTGCGGTTACCGGCTGACCGTCATGCCATTTTGCATTTTCATCTAAGTGAAAGATCGCAGCTTTTCCATCATCTGCAGATTCCCATGATTTGGCCGATCTCGGTGATACCCCGGAACCAGCTTCCTCAATAAATGCAAGGCGGTCGTACAGCTTGTCGCAGACCAGATTCTGATAGATCGATCCGGATGTAGATCCGTAAGGATTAACGGTATCCCATGCAGTCGTCAAACCGTATGTAATGACCTTATCGGAATAATCTCCCGTCTTATCCGTCGCCGTTGACGCTGCTGTTGTTCCTTCCGCTGCAGATGCAGCCGCTGTTGTCTCATTTCCGGAGCTGCCTCCGCAGCCGGCGAGAAGTCCTGTTGCCATGGCTGCCGCAAGCATCCACGCTGCAATTTTTTTACCTGATCTCATAATGATCCTCCTTTAAATTTTTTGATATATACTGCCCTATTTTGTTTTTGGATCAAGGGCATCTCGTACACCTTCTCCGATAAAATTAAATCCTACAACAACGAGAATGATGCAGATTCCCGGTGGGAACCACACCCACGGACGTGCCGTCAATACAAGAAGATTCTGCGCTGCAAATATGATATTTCCCCAGGATGCCTGTGGTGTCTGGACACCCATTCCGAGAAAGCTTAATGATGATTCTGTTAAAATTGCGCCTGCTACCCGGAATGAAATATTTGCCCATACCGGAGGGATCGCATTTGGCAGTACCTCTGAAAGCAGAATCTTTGGAGTACTCATTCCAATCGCTTTTGTTGCCTGAATATATTCACGTTCCCGGATCGACAAAACATTGCCGTAAATCAGCTTTGCTATTGCAGTCCAGCCCAGGACTCCGATCACCACCGTGACCGTAAGGATCGACGGTCCGAATACCGCAACGAGAACAAGAATCAGGACCATTGTCGGGAATGACATAAATGCATCTGCGACACGCATGATGACAGTTTCTGCAATTCCTCTGAAATAACCGGCGATCAGTCCTAACGGAATTCCGATCAAAACTGAAATGATCGTAGACATGATTCCGACAAACAGTGAGATTCTTCCTCCATATAAAAGCCTTGCGAACAGATCTCTTCCCACATCATCCGTGCCCAGAGGGTGACCGGAACATGGGGCTTTGTTGAATCCTACCGCCCGGTCAGTCGTATATGGGTCGAGCTTCATGAATATCGGGATCAGGATGACTGCCAAAACAAGAAAGCAGACAATGATAAGGCCTAAAACAGCTTTCCGGTTATGCATAAATTTTTTTACTGCTTGATTACTTAATATTTTTTTCATGCCCTGATGCCCTCCTATTTAAATTTAATTCGCGGATCCAACGCAGCATAGATCAGATCCAGAATCAGATTTACAACGAGAACAACGACACAGATCAAAACAGCGACTCCCATGATCACCGGATAATCACGACTTGTGATCGCAGTAATCATCAAGCTTCCGATCCCCGGCCAGGCAAATATCTGTTCTGTTACAACAGCTCCTCCGATCAGAAACGGGACAGAAAGGCTTAAGGTTGTAACGATCGGAATCAGTGAATTGCGAAATGCATGTTTGATCACAATGACGACATTTCTAAGTCCTTTTGATCTTGCTGTTTTTATGTACTCCTCATTCAAAACCTCAAGAACACTCGATTTTGTCTGTTTGATATAATTTCCGATTGGCTGGATTCCACACACGAAAGCCGGAAGTGCCAAATGATAGAGAAGATCCTTCCAATCACCACCAGTTCCTGCCGAATACATGCCGCTCGTCGGGAACAATTTCATTTTTACAGCCAATACATAGATCAGAAGAAGACTTAAAAAGAAGTTTGGCACCGATGCTCCGATAAAAGCAACAAATGTACTGATATGATCCCATATCGAGTTCGGTTTACAGGCAGAAACCACTCCAAGCGGAATTCCTATGATGATTGCACCAATAATACCGGTTCCCGTGAGCAGTAATGATGGGATGATACGCTGTCCGATCATCATGCTGACTGTTTGGGAGGTACGGTATGATGTCCCAAGATTTCCATGCAGCAGGTCTGCCAGCCACAGAAAATACCGGACAAGAACCGGCTTATCAAGTCCCAGTGAAGCTTTCAACGCCTCCAGATCGCTGAGTGACATTTCTCCGGATGCAGCCAAAATTGAAAGCGGTCCTCCGGGAGCAAGATTGATCAGCAAATACACCGTAAATGTAATTCCAAGAAACACCGGTATTGCATAAAAAAGTCTTTTTATAACATATTTTATCAATCAGATTCTCTCCCTTCGGCTTATTGTTTATTTAACATATCGTTTAGAATTGCCAGATGGAGCTTTACACATGGTTCAACGGATCCGATATATCCGTACTCTTTCTCACTATGATCATTCGCTCCATGCGGTCCCATTCCATCCATAACGATCGCTTTTCCACATCTGGAAAGATGGTTCGCGTCAGAGAGTCCTCCGCGGTCTTTTTCCTCAAATGGAATCCCATGTTCTTCAGCAATTTTTCTGACCCGTTCGATATACTTTTTCGCTTCCTCTGTTTTTATAAAAGGCGGAGTTTCCTTCTGCATTGTGATCGTTGTTTTTACTCCGGGAACAAACGGTTGTCCTTCTGTTATTTTATTTACATATTCTTTCAAGCGGATTCTTTCGCTGTCATCCCTGAATCTCATTTCAACACTGATTTTTGCATGATCTGCAACTACATTTCTGGCTGTACCGCCATTTGCGATCCCGACATTTACCGTCGTATCTTTTTCTCTGTCCGCCAGACTCATTAATTCCACAATGTAATGTCCCATCTCAAGAACCGCAGACGCATTTTCTACTTCAAACATAAAGCCCGCATGGGCCGCCTGACCTTGAAACTCAATATCATACGTCAGGGAACCTTTTCTCGCAAAGCAATGGCGGGTTCCATTTTTTCCAGCAGATTCCATGACAAAAATGTGATCTGCCTGACATCCGATTCGATCTGTGATCTCTTTTGAGTAGATCGACCCGATCTCTTCATCCGGATTATAGACCATTGCGATATTCAGGCATTTCTTCTCAGTTTCCGGTAAATTTGCCGCGATATGAAACATTGCAAGATCACCGTTTTTCATATCACCAACACCCGGACCGTAATAATTTTCTCCTTCGATCCGAAATGGTCTTTTCTCTGCCGTCCCGTCCGGAAATACCGTATCCATATGACCGATATACATCGCATCATAATGTTCGGATACATGATTTGTAATAAGAAGGACCTGACGACCTCCATCGACAGGAATTCGTTCTACGTTCCAGCCGATCTCCTGATACCAGCCAGCCAATTTATCTGCCACCCGGTTGATTCCGGCTACATTTCCAGAGCCGCTGTCAATGTTGACCAGCTCTTTCATCTGTTCCAAGTACAATTCCAGATTCATGTTTCCCCTCCCTTTCGCCTTCAAAATCTATTTCAAAATTCACATCTCTCATCTGAAATTCATTATATATCATATTATAACCATTTGTCAATATGTATCATTATATATCGTATTATAATTTAACTTTGTATATTATGTTCAATCAAAATCCACTGCTTTACATTTTTTTCCGTTTTTGCTATAATAATGCTACATCGTGTGGCGTTTCTGCGTAAATCCAGTTGCAGAAGCGCCACACTTTTTTTATCTCCGTGGGAGTTAGGTCTCCGACCGAGATAAATGCTCCGCAAGGATGCGCAGTGATTCTGATAGGAATACCAGAATCAAGCGCCAAGTCTCACGGGTGTTCGATTTAAATTGAAAGGAGGTGGGAAGTGAACGATAAAGAACAATTTTATAGACAGATCGTGTTGCAGAAATGCGTAAGTCCGGATTTAAAGGAGCTTACGCATTTCTTATTTTTTTAAGAAAAAGGAGATCATTATGGAAATTGGAAATCAGTTTTTGGGAACAGAGCGTATTGATAAGCTGATGCGTCAGTATGCAGTTCCCTGTATCATCTCATTGTTAGTAGGTGCATTATACAATATTGTTGATCAGATCTTTATTGCAAACGCCAGCTACCTCGGCTCTTACGGAAACGCAGCTAATACCGTTGTTTTTCCGTTGACGGTTGTTGCACTGGCTATCGCCGTGATGGTCGGTGACGGCTGCTGTGCCTTTGTCAGCATGGCGCTTGGCCGGAATGAAACAGCCCGGGCAAAGCGCAGTGTCGGCAATGCGGTAGTTTTGATCATTGTAGGAAGTCTTATCCTGACCGCCGTATATCTGATCTTTGCAAACAGCATCATCGCCATGTTTGGCGGTACGGTCAATGAGGAAACCTACCGGCATTCACAGGAATATTTCTTCTACATTACTCTTGGGATTCCGTTTTATATGTTCGGTCAGGCTATGAATCCTATTATCCGTGCAGACGGGAACCCGAAATTTGCCATGATTTCCACACTGGCAGGCGCTGTTATCAACATCATTCTTGACCCGATTTTCATTTTCGGCCTTCAGTGGGGCATGATGGGTGCAGCTGTAGCCACAGTGATTGGTCAGGTGGTGACGGCAATTCTCGCTGTCTGGTATCTGGTGCACATGCGGATCATCAAGCCGGAAGCCGGTGACTATGCACTTTCTCCAAATATATTCGGACGGATGCTCACCCTTGGTATTACCAGCTTTCTCTCTCAGATCAGCCTTGTGGCCGCAATGGCAGCGATCAACAATATGCTCCGTAAATACGGTGCATTGGACGCTGTGTTCTCACAGGAGCAGTACGCACAGATCCCCATGGCAGTCGTCGGGATCGTAATGAAGTTTTTCCAGATCGTCATCTCGATCGTAGTCGGCATGGCTGCCGGCTGTATTCCGATCGTCGGCTACAACATGGGTGCAGAAAAGACCATGCGTGTGAGGGAGCTGTTTACCCGGCTGCTTATTTCCGAGGCTTTGGTAGGTGCAGTCGCGCTCATACTGGCGGAAGGATTCCCGCATCAGCTTATCGCTATTTTCGGCGCTTCCAATGAGAGCAGCTACTATACCGATTTTGCTGTTAAGGCATTCCGTACCTATCTTTGCATGATGATCTTAGCGTGTATCAACAAGACATGCTTCATCTTTTTACAGGCCGTGGGCAAGGCATTGGCATCTACCATGCTTTCCATGTTCCGTGAAGTAGTATTCGGTGTCGGCTTCGCATTGCTCCTTCCGGTTTTCTTCGGTCTGGACGGTGTGCTGTATTCCATGCCGGTTTCAGATATTCTGACCTTTATCATCTCAGCAGTGATTATCATAAAAACATATCATGAATTAAATGTGAAAGGAGCATAAGACGTATGAAAAACAGAGTGATTACGATCAGCCGTGAATTTGGCAGCGGTGGACGTACCATCGGAAAAAAAGTGGCAGAACAGCTGGGCATCCCCTGCTATGATGCAGAGATCATTCAGGAAATGGTAAAAGAAACCGGTTTTACACCGGAGTATGTAAAGGAAGCCGGTGAATATACGCCCGGCAGCTTCCTCTCATCTGCATTTTCAAACCGCTTATTTGGCCCCACAAATGAAGATATTCTGTGGGAGCATCAATATAAGGTCATCACGGAGCTTGCACAAAAAGGCCCCTGTGTAATTGTTGGACGCTGTGCTGATTACATTTTACAGGATAAGGCCGACTGCCTGAAGGTCTTTATCCACGCAGATATGGATTTCCGTGCCCAGCGCATCGTCGAGGTTTATGGAGAACGTGAACAGTCCCCGGAGGAACGCCTGCGCGACAAGGATAAACGCCGTGCTGCATATCACCGGTTCTATACCGACATGAAATGGGGATATGCACAGAATTATCATCTGACACTCAACAGCGGTGTGCTTGGAATCGATCAGTGTGTAAAAATCATTGCTTCTTTATATTAGAGATATCCTTCACACTGCATTTCATTGCAGACAGGAGCAACATCTAATCTATTCCCTTTCCGGATCCGGAAAGGGAATTTTGTATCTATCCGCGCAGATAAGTGCTATAATATAATACTAAGATCATGCGGTCCGAAGTCCGACGCAGGCTTGTCTGTAGGAATACTTTTTCCCCTGGGCCCACCAAAGACATGATTCAAGTCGGAGACCTGACTCCCACCGAGACAAATTTGCTGTTACTCACCACTAAAAAATGCGGGCGTCTTCTCGACCGAGATAAAAGAATCAATAAATAAAGAAGAAAGTGATGGATAAAAATGCAGACATATACTTATGTTTCCAAAGGAAAATTTGAATTAATGGAAAAACCGAAGCCGGTTCTTATGGATGAACGGGATGCCATTGTAAAGGTAACACTCGCCAGCATTTGCTCAAGTGACCTGCACATTAAACACGGAAGCGTCCCCCGCGCTGTGCCGGGTATAACCGTCGGACATGAAATGGTCGGTATTGTTGAAGATATCGGCAGCGCCGTAACGAATGTGAAACCCGGTGACAGAGTCACGGTAAACGTGGAAACCTTCTGCGGGGAATGTTTTTTCTGCAGGCATGGTTATGTAAACAACTGCACCGATCAGAATGGCGGCTGGGCTCTCGGATGCCGGATCGATGGCGGACAGGCAGAATATGTTCGCGTACCGTTTGCAGATCAGGGGCTAAATAAAATCCCGGATCATGTTACAGACCGTCAGGCTTTGCTGGTCGGAGATGTTCTTGCCACCGGTTTCTGGGCAGCTCGTATTTCTGAGATCAAAGAGGAGGATACGGTATTGATCATCGGTGCAGGACCTACGGGGATCTGTACGCTGCTCTGTGTCATGCTGAAGAATCCGAAACGTATCATCGTCTGTGAAAAAGACGAAAGCCGGATCCGCTTTATCCATGAGCACTATCCGGAAATCCTTACTGTATCACCCGAAGCTTGTGCAGATTATGTTCGTGCCAACAGTGACCATGGCGGAGCAGATGTCGTTCTTGAAGTCGCAGGCGCCGAATCCACGTTTCGCCTTGCATGGGAATGTGCAAGACCAAATGCGGTCGTGACGGTCGTTGCTCTTTATGACAAGGCTCAGACTCTGCCGCTGCCGGATATGTACGGCAAGAACCTCACCTTCAAGACCGGCGGTGTAGACGGCTGCAATTGTGAGGAAATACTGCGGCTGATCGCAGAGGGCAGACTGAATACGGAACCACTTATCACACATACATACCCGTTAAACAGGATCGAAGAAGCATACACACTCTTTGAAAATAAGATGGACGGTGTGATCAAGGTAGCCATCGAATGTTAATACGGTTCCCAATCCCGGTTCCTGGACACTGTATTTAAATTGTCTTCCCGGCAACCGATTCCGTTTCTCTATAATAACACAGTCCGCTGCATCCATACGGAAACAATGTTCGTTTTATGTCCCTGATATATTCCTCTTCCGTATCCACATGCTCAAGGATATCCAGAGCTGTCTTCAGGTTCCGGATATCCTTTTCCATAAAATCTACATAATTTCCGCGCCCCACAAGCTTTAAATGGGTGATTCCGGCCTTTCGCAGCCGATACAATGCGCAAAGCCCACATCCTGTCTCACCGCAGAGATAGCCGTCGGAATCATATCTTCGTTCCTCATACTCTTCGTTCTGTTTATCTGCGCTTCGTTCATCATTCGCATCTTTCACTGTGTTCTCCGTCCGTGAGACCAGCTTCTCCGTTTCTGAACCTTCTTCTTTTTTCTCTCTATTTCCTTTAACTTTTCCTATCTTATACGGGACCCGGCACAGATGCCCCATCTCATCGCAGTGCAGGGAATTGCAGAACGCCCCCGAAAACTGACAGAGCTCGTTCAGTGCAAATGCCTCAAATTCATATACGCCCCTGCTGCCCTTTTCCCTCTCATGCCGGATCACCGACTCCATGTCTGCGAAGCTGTTCTTCCTGTGAAAGATAAGCCGACTGACATCCAAGCAGTCAAATACATCTATCATACGGCTGTTTACCTCTGCCGTCTCCCCACTCAGATGGATCTCACAGCGGATCCCATTATTTTTCAGGTAGATCAGCAGCGCCGGATCCGCGATAATAAAGCTTGAAAATCCAAGCTCCGTACACCGGTGAAGGACATCCGCGATCTCCGGGTACTGCTCCGGTGTATAATAAAGCGAATTAAATGTCAGATGTACCGGTTTCCCATATTTTCTCACCAGCGCCGCCAGAATCCTCAGCTCACTCTCCGCCCCGATCTGCACGTTGATGCCAAGAACCTCGCGACGATTCAGCGGCAGAACCGTCCCGTATTTTTTATTCCATTCATAAGGTACGTATCCGCAGAAAAACTCATCTGCCCCGGCCTCGACGTACCGCACATATTCATCGATGGACCCAAGTCCCGCCGTGATCTTCATTGTATCTCTCCTTAAATTCAGCTTCTCAACTTCTGAAAGTTCGCATCTGCCACATTTCGTTTCATTTTTCGCGAGTACAATTCTGACTATCTGCTATTTTTAATTGCATATTAGTTACAGTAAATTTACTACGATTCTATCAATTCTTTTCTCTTTCCAACCTTCTGTATCCGCCATTCCGGAAACTGCACTCTCATCCAGCGCAAAGAGCGAATTATACCGCCCCACCATCTTCAAATGCTTTGGATACAGAAAAACTTTCTCCCTGCAATATCCCGGACACGATTCCGGCAGTTCCTGCTTTCCACGTTCTCCATTTTTACACGCAGCATACAGTGTACAATACTGGGAGGTATTCGTCTGATAGAACGGAACGTGGATGCTGTTCTTTCCTTCCGGAAATTCCTGCCTGTATCCGCAGGACTCCCACTCGTACCGCCGGATCCCGAACGTGTCTCTCAGATACGTCCGGTAAAATTCCGCATTCAGGCTGTTCTCCCGGAAATATCCTGTCTCTCCCTGCTTGTATCCCATCCGTGGATCCTTTTTTCTTTTATTTAACAGGGTCCCCATACAGGGCACAAGAGCTTCTTTTTCTTCCTTCCATTCCTTCCGCTCTCTCAAAAGCTCCAGCAGACCCCAGTCGTTTGCCGCGATCTCCAGAAATGTCTCCCGGTTTCTGCACCATTCTTCCAGCTCATCCAACAGTTTTTCCGCCGGTTTCAGCATAAATTCCCGCAGATATGAAAATGTAACTGTCACAGCCAGACCTTCCGACTCTGCCTTTTTAAAGATCTCAAACAACTGCCGTTTTTCAGGAAACAGCAGATGGCAGAAGGCATTTCCCACATAAATCCGCTCTGGAACCGGCATTCGTTTTCCCAGCTCTTTAGCCCCATTCACGTTCCAGTACCAGTCCATAAAATCGCGGAATTTCATGGATAAATACCGCTCATAAAGCTCCGGACGGTCCAATTCCACAGCAACTTCGATATTCTTCCGTTCCTGCTCTTTATATTCTTTGTATTCTTCGAGTTCAAAATCTCCTGCTGCGATGCAATTTTCCCTCATACCTGACTGATTTTCGATTCGCGTTTCCAGCCTCGCCCTGTCTTCTCCTTCACCGAACCACTCTTTTTTCTGTTCAATGAAATTCTCCGCAAACTGTTCATCCTTTTTTGCCGGATACCCGGTAAGCGCCATTGCAAGTTCCCCGTCCTCGCACTCCAGCTTCAGCCGCACAAATCTATCATACCAAAGGATCAGTTTTCCAGCGCATTCCCGGTATTTCTCCTGCTCCACAAACACCGAATACTCATATACCGGAATCCCCAATCCATCTTCCACACGCACTTCCATCTCAAACGAATGAATCTCAACTTCCGTATACGGATCACTGCTTTTCTTCTCCTGATCTCCCGCCTTCAGCCCGTTGAAACCATCATAAAAACAGATCCGGAATCCCTTTACTTCGCGGATCTCATCCAATGTCCGAAAACAAAATCCATGTTCCGCAAGCTCCGTGATCCGGATCTCCTGCCCGTCTGCAAATCCCGCCACAAGTCCGAACGGGATCATAAAAACTCCGTTTATTTCTCTCTTCCCTGACACTTTTCGTTCCCCAATTCAAATCTTTTTACAGTACCATAGCTCACGCCGCTTATAAATGCCAGCTTTTTATCTATTACCATTCTATCGTGAATTACCCACCACTTAATTTTGAAGAAATTTGAAGTGGGGGCTTCTGGGGAATCCTTGGACTCCCGTTTAAGAAGTTTGATCTTTGAGTTTCCGCCCGCTCTCAGGCGATCCTTAT
>NZ_JAVYJB010000025.1:0-37462 GCF_032490495.1 Pilosibacter fragilis
TGAGGAGTGCATCCTTTAACTCTGGACTATAGTTCATAATGAAAGCTCCCTTCCTGCGATAGCTCTATACTACCACAAATGTAATTATCTTTCACTGACAACTATCCTAACACACAGGGAAACGCCTAAGACAAAAAGCGGAACAAGGCAAGTGCCATTAAGCAAGGAAACGATACAAGCATTTCAACGGGTTATGAAGAAACGCCCAAAGGCAGAACCATTTGTGATAGACGGACGGGGCAACTTCCTATTTGTCAATCAGAAAGGCAAGCCCAAAGTTGCGATTGATTACAATATGCTTTTTGTCCGTATGGTAAAGAAATACAACAAGCACCATAAGGATAGCCCTTTGCCACATATCACACCGCATACGCTACGCCATACATTCTGCACAAGATTGGCAAGCAAGAACATGAACCCGAAAGATTTACAGTATATCATGGGACATTCAAATATCAGCATCACAATGAACTGGTATGCTCATGCGTCCATAGATACTGCAAAATCAGAGGTTCAGCGTTTAATCGCATAGAAGTATTTACCACGATTTTAACCACGCTTGATAGCGAAAATATAAAAAGATAGACCTAGATATGTGAGGTTTACCACAAAAGCAAAATGCCCGTAGAGCCGATAAAATAAGGCTTTGCGGACATTTAAGAAGATATAAAAAGATAGTTAAAAAGATATATATAATTTAGAATAATTTCATAAAAAGGAAGTAAAATCCCTTTCGCCGCAAGTTGCTATAAAAGTCGAAGGATGATATAATAAAATAGATTTTGTGACCTTTCAGCAGAGATGCGTGGTTTGACGCTGGCGGACAGGGGCGGGTGTACCGCTTTCTCTATAGATCCAGGGGCCGCTGAAGGGACACAGTTTTTAAGACGTGACGAAAGGAAGTAAATTCATGGCAAACAGAATAAAGAAGAAAGAGGAGACGAAAAGCAGCTATCAGGATAATGTTGCTTTAATTATGGGAGTGTTCACGCTGATCGTTCTTTGCGTGCTTCCGTTAGTGTTCCATGATTTCTATTTTGATATCCTGGAAACCAAATATCAGTTTTATAGTGTGGTTGCGATCGCGGCGCTTGTGATCATGGGCGGATATGGCCTGGCGAGCGGGAAGATGATCGAGTGGTTCTCAAAGTTTAATTTCCAGACATGGAGAAAGAGCATGAACGTGTGCGACTGGGCAATGCTGGCATTCTGGCTCTGCAATGTGCTCTCCTGGGTATTCTGTAAAGACTGGAAATGGGAGGCGTTCTGGGGAACATCCGGACGTTATAACGGTGTGTTCCTTATGACCGTTTACATGGCTTCCTACTTCCTTGTAACTAGATTCTTTAAATTAAAGCAGTGGTATCTGGATGCGTTCCTTGCAGTCGGTATTCTTGTCTGCGTGTTCGGAATTACAGACTACTTCCAGATGGATGTTCTCGGATTTAAGGTAAACATGGTGGATGAGCAGAAAGCGATCTACACAGCCACATTCGGTAACATCAATACCTATACGATCTATGCGGCAGCGCTTTTAGCTGTCTCCATGATCCTGTTCACGCAGGAGAAGAACCAGAAGAGAATGCTCTGGTACTTCGGAAATATGGTATTATCAAGCTTTGCGCTGATCATGGGTACCAGTGATAACGCGTACCTGTCCTTAGCGGCGATTTTTGGCCTGGCTCCGTTATGGTTATTCAGGACGAAGACAGGACTCCGCAGATATGTGATCTCCGCGGCCACATTTGTTACGGTGATCCTTTGCATCAACGGGATCAACCAGGCATATGCGTCTTCCGTACTTGGAATCGACAGTGCATTTGGTCTTATCGCGAAGCAGAAATTCCTTCCGGTTATTGCGGTACTTCTCTGGATCGTGAGCGCGGCGCTTGTTGCCATGAGCAGAAAGCCGCAGGCGCTGATGAACAGAACGAGCTCTGATGAGATGAATAAGATCGCGGTTTATATCTGGCTTGGCGTCATTGTTGTTGTGTGCCTTGTGGTAGTTTTCGTACTCTACGACGCAAACGCAGCGGGACATGCGGACAAATACGGAGCGATCAGTTCCTATGTTGTTTTTGATGATAACTGGGGAACACAGCGTGGATACGTATGGAAACGTGCGATCGAGCTCTTTACGAAGAAGCTGACTCCGCTTCAGAAGGTATTCGGATACGGCGCAGATACATTTGCGCTTCTCATGCAGTACTATTTCCCGGCGGACATGCAGAATGGAAAAATGGTTATCTTTGACAGTGCTCATAACGAGTATTTGCATTATTTAGTTACCATTGGATTTGCCGGTATGGCATCTTATATTGTATTTATGGTGTCTTCCGTTGTGGCTATGGCAAAGCGAATGAAAGAGCAGCCGGTCGTTGCGGCGGTTATGCTGGCTGTTTTAGCATACATGATCCAGGCGACTGTTAACATCAATCTGCCGATCGCTATGCCGATTATTCTGCAGCTGCTTGCTATGGGTGTTGGATGCAGGAAGACGGCGGTCAGTGAAGAGAAGAAAGACTGAGTAAGTAAATAAAACATATGAGACAATAATGGGGCAGGCAGATTCCTGCCCCATGGGAGGAAATATTATGATGCAGGCAGTCATCATGGCCGGTGGAAAGGGAACGAGACTGGCAGCACTTACAAAGGACGAGATTCCGAAGCCGATGGTCCCGGTAGCCGGAAAGCCGCTGCTTTTATGGCAGGTGGAGCGGCTGAAGGAGAACGGAATTACAGATATTATCATGGTGATCGGACACCTTGGAGATAAGATCAAGGAATATTTCGGTGACGGCGAGAAATTTGGCGTTGCGATCCGGTATTATGAGGAGACGGAGCCGCTTGGAACGGCTGGATCTTTCTATTATTTAAAGGATATGATCCATGGAGAACGGTTTGTCATGATGTCCGGCGATCTGTTCTTTGATATCGATTTTCAGCGGATGATCCGCTTCCATGAAGAAAAAGGTGCGGTGGCGACGCTGTTTGTACATCCGAATGGGCATCCGTTTGATTCGGATCTTCTTGTGTTCGACAAAGATGACAAGATCACGGCGTTTGATTCCAAGCATAATGTGCGGGATTATTGGTATAAGAACTGCGTAAACGCAGGTATTTTTGTATTTGAAAAGAAGATCTGTGATTATGTTCCGGAGCCGGTGAAGAGGAACCTTGAGAATGATGTGATCAAGGGAATGTTAGAGGCGGGGGAGCTGATCTATGGATATTGCTCTCCGGAGTATGTGAAGGATGTCGGAACTGTGGACCGTGTAAACCAGGCACTGGCGGATATTGAGCGCGGTGTAATTGCGGGAAAATGCCTTAGAAATAAGCAGCGTTGTATCTTTATGGATCGGGATGGTACGATCAACCAGTACAAAGGTCTTGTATACAAGGAAGAGGACTTTACGTTGGAGAGCTGCGCAGTCGACGCGATCCGGAAGATCAACCAGTCGGGAAGACTTGGAATCGTTATCACAAATCAGCCGGTGGTTGCGCGGGGACTCTGTGAGATCGAAGATGTAGAGAATATCCATAAAAAAATGGAAACACTTCTTGGAAAAGAGGGAGTGTTCCTGGATGGTGTATTCTACTGCCCGCATCACCCGGATAAGGGATATCCGGAGGAGAATCCGGCTTATAAGATCCTGTGCGAGTGCAGAAAGCCGAAGACTGGTATGATCCAGAAGGCGGCGGAGCGGTATAATATTGATCTCGCGGGATCCTGGATGATCGGCGATACGACGATGGATATCCAGACCGGGATCAACGCAGGAATGCGTACGGCGCTGGTACTGACCGGTGAGGCCGGAAACGATAAGAAATATGATGTGAAGCCGGAGCTTGTCTGCAGGGACCTTTTGGATGCTGTAGAGAAGATTCTGCAGATGGATTGAGGATGGTAAAACTCATTTGAGAATTGAGAATACCAGACTGGTTTACTGAAACGATAAAGACAAGACAGGTTTATAAACCAGTAAGTATCATGATATTGAACTGTTGCGAAGAATTAAAGCATCAATACAGGATCATCTAAACGTAAATGGTTAAACATTTATGTGCCAGGAAACAACAGATGGTTCCATAGATGCATAACTTATCAAGTAATTAGGAGTTAACTATGATCATCACACAGACCCCTTTTAGAATGTCTTTCTTCGGAGGAGGAACTGACTTCCCGGACTTTTATAAGGAACACGGCGGAGCCGTAATCTCAACAACCTTTGATAAATACTGCTATGTAAATGTGCGCCATTTACCGCGCTTTTTCGATTATTCCACAGAGCTTTCCTACTCAAAGATCGAGCGTGTGACGGATGTCAACGATATCAATCATCCGGCGATCCGCGAGGCGATGAAATACCTGGATATGCAGGAGATCCGCCTTACCTACGAGGCAGACCTTCCGGCAAGATCCGGACTTGGAACGAGCAGTTCCTTCGCGGTTGGAATGTTGAACGCGTTCTATGCGTTAAAGGGAAAATACGCGGATAAGAGAAAGCTTGCAGATGACGCGATCTATCTGGAGCGAGTTCTCTGCAACGAGAGCGGCGGCGTTCAGGACCAGATCGCGGCGGCATTCGGTGGATTGAACCGTATCAACTTCAATGCCGACGGTTACGAGGTAAACCCGGTTATTATCTCACCGGAGAGAAAGCAGCAGTTAAACCAGAATCTGATGCTGTTCTTTACCGGATTTTCCAGATTTTCTTCCGATATCCAGCAGACAACGGAAAAAGCGCTGGTAGACAAGCAGAAGCAGCTCCTTGAGATGCTGTCCCTGGTGGATGACGCGGAAAAAGTCCTTACATCCAAGACAGACCTCAACGAGTTCGGCCGTCTTCTTGATTATACATGGAAACTGAAACGTGGAATCTCCAACAGAATTTCAACAGATTCTATCGACGGACTCTACGCAAAGGGAATGGCAGCAGGTGCTCTCGGCGGAAAGCTTCTCGGCGCCGGCGGCGGTGGATTCCTGCTCTTCTATGTAGAGCCGGATAAGCAGGAAGCGGTCCATAAGGCGATGGAGGAACTCTTATATGTTCCGTTTGAGTTTGAGAACAGCGGTACGAGAGTGATCCATTATACGCCGGAAACGTATGAAAAGCGGTAGAGGACATATAATTAATTGGTATGAGGCATGATTTCAGCTACTGCAAATATGTAGGAGTTTTCTGAAATGAAAATTCTGTATGATATTGTGGAGGCAGCAGGCTTTGCTTATCTGGAACGCACAGTGCCGGTAAAATTGATTACAGGTCGTACAGTGTAGGAAATGCAGCAGATTTCAAATCAGGAGGAATATATGAAGCTGGTATTGAAAAATATTGGAAAAGTGCAGAATGCCACGGTAGAAATTAATGGTATCACGGTCATTGCGGGTGAGAATGATACGGGAAAAAGTACGGTTGGAAAAGCGTTGTTTTCTGTGTTTAACAGTTTTTACAATATAGACGAAAAGATCACAGCAGAGAGAGAGGGAAGTATATTTAATCAGCTTCAGGCGATGTCTAGAGAGGCATGTTTTGATGATTACATTCATATTAGCCCGAGTAAATTGGTAAAAGAAATTAATACTCCTGTTAAAGATAAGAAAACGAGGGATGAGCTTCAAAAAGCAGTTTTTGAAGCTATTGTGGCGAATGGAATTTCGGATGATATCTCAAAAGATACAATCAAAGCTACTGCAGAGCGAATAGTAATGATTTTGTCGGTACCAGATGGGGAGATATTAAAAAGTGTACTGCAAAAGAATTTAGATGTAGAATTTTCCGGTCAGATGGGAAATATTTATTGTGGAAAAGAAAGTTCTATTCAGCTTGAAATCCGCAGCAAGAGTACGGAGATAATTATATCGGGCAATAGAGTAGCTAATGTAATAAATCCTATCAGATTAGGGACGGAAGCCATCTATATTGATGATCCATTTGTTTTAGATGAACTTTCAGGAATTTCAAGATATATATTGCTTGGTGAGCAGAATTATCCAGACCATAGGACACATTTGGAAAACCGCTTGAGAGCTGCATCAAGGACTAATAATGTAGTCGATGAAATTATAACAAATGAAAAATTAGATCAGATTTATCAGAAAATCTCAACAGTTTGCGAAGGCAATGTTGTGGGAGATAAACGTATTTCAGTTAAGTATCAGGTTGGAGACTATCAGTTAGATGTGAAAAACATGTCAACTGGCTTGAAGACATTTGCAATCTTAAAAAGTTTATTGACGAACAGCTACATTCAAACAAATGGAACAATCATCTTAGATGAACCCGAGATCCACCTTCACCCAGAATGGCAGTTGCTATTTGCAGAGCTGATCGTTCTTCTGCACAAAGAATTTGGTCTTCATATTCTTCTGAATACGCACAGCCCATATTTTCTCAATGCAATTGAGGTATATGCAGCAAAGTACCAGGTTTCGGATAAGTGCAAATATTATCTTACTGAAAATGTGGACAAAGTATCTCAGATCGAGGACGTGACAGATAATATCGAGAAGATCTACAGTAAACTTGCAAGACCGTTGCAGGTGCTGGAAAATGAGAGGTATCGCTATGATGGAGTATAATCTCTATGAAACATTTCGAGAGCATATATCTACATTAAAAGAGTGCTCAAAAGATCATAGCGATCCGGACTGCATCAAATTTATGACAGAATCTCAGTTAGAGGCGATAAATTTTGATACAGTTAAAACGAAATATGCGAATGATCTGGTGCTTTCGGAAGAATGTGCTGCTTCAGTAGACGCATTGCTAGAAACGGATGAGAATATAGCTTTTGTCGAGTTTAAAAACGGAAAGGTGAATAATCGAAATATAAAAGATAAGATTCGCGATAGTTTGCTGCTGTTTTGTGATCTTACAAAGCAGACGATATCTGACACTAGAAAAAATCTGGACTTTATTGTAGTATATAATGAAGAAAAGAATCCTCTGCCTAATCAATTTAAGAAACAAGCAGTATCAGATGCACCATCGCGAATTGCAATCGGCAAATATTTCCTGGGTAAAGGGAATGAAGAACTTATCCGATTTGACTTGGAACGTTACAAGCATTTATATTTTCGTGAAGTGCATACCTACACAAAAGCTGAATTTGATAAGTACATAGAAGAAAAATTTGCGGGTGGAACAGCATCGTGAAAAAAGAGTATTCAGTTTTGATGTCTGTATATCAGAAAGAAAATCCGGAATACTTCCGGGCAGCGTTAAGCAGTATTTTTCATCAGACAGTTCCGCCGACAGAAGTTGTATTGGTATGTGATGGCCCATTAACGGATGCGTTAAATAAGGTGGTATCGGAATATGAAAGCTGCTATTCAAAAGATACTCCACGGAGCACACGAACAGATATGAATGATCGTGTGATGCCGGATGGAAAGCGGGACATGCCGGGAACAGTATTTCGGATTGTCCGTCTTGCGGAGAACGGGGGACTTGGAAAGGCCCTGAACGAAGGTCTCCGTCACTGTTCCTGTGAGTGGATCGCCCGGATGGATACAGACGACCTTGCGGCGCCGGATCGGTGTGAAAAGCAGCTGAAATATCTGGAAAGGCACCCGGACGTGGATGTGCTGAGTGGGACGATTGCGGAGTTTCAGGGAGACGCATTGGATGTACAGGCGGCGGAAAAGGTAGTTACCTCCTATAAAACTGTTCCGCAGACGCCGGAGGAGATTTTCAGGTATATCAAACAGAGAAATCCGATCAATCACCCATGCGTGATGTTCAAGAAATCAAGTGTGGAGCTCTCCGGCGGATATCAGCCGTGTCCGTATTTTGAGGATTATGATCTGTGGGTGCGGATGTATCGGGATCAGGCGGTGCTTGCAAATCTTTCGGATACGTTGTTATACATGCGCGTGAATGGAATGCATCAGCGCCGGGGAGGAATCCAGTATGCAAAATATATTGTTGAGTTCCGGATGAAGATGTATCGGTATCAGGTGATCACATTTGGGGAATTTCTTCCGATGACAGTGGCTCGTGTGCTTGTGAGCCTGATGCCCAACGGAGTGCGGAAATATCTGTATGATAAGAAGTTGAGGAAACATAAGTGAGAGTCAAGCCAATTGAGACTCAGATTGCACAGCAGCAGGAAGCGTACTGGTTTGATTACTGCCGGAGGAACATATTAGTGTTGCTTTCCTGTGACTGGCGTATCAACCGAACAGTTTTTGACCTGTTAACTGTCCGTTAGTTGATTTCCTGTGGCTGGTGTATCAACTGCGTAGGCCTGTAAAGCTATTATTGAGAGGTTACAATAAGAGGATTTGATATGAAACTTTTAACGATAACAGTACCCATGTATAATGTGGCAAATTATATAGAGGAATGCCTGAAATCTTTTCTTGTTCCGGGCGCAGAAGAAGCTCTGGAGGTGCTGGTCGTCAATGATGAGACCCCGGATAATTCCAGAGAGATCGCGGAAAAATTCGTCGAAAAATATCCGGAAATCTACCGGATCATCGATAAGAAAAACGGTGGACATGGATCCACGGTGAACCGCGGAATCGAGGAAGCGTCAGGAAAGTACTTCAAAGTGGTTGATGGGGATGACTGGGTCGATCAGAAAGCATTTGAGAATTTCCTCGCGCATCTGCAGAAAACGGATGCAGATATGGTCCTCTCTAATTATCACTGGGTCGACGATAAAACGAAAAACAGAAAAGAAGAAGTCAGTGAGATCTGCCCGGGAATCGAGTATGGAAAAGATATCCCGTTTAGTGAAGTAAAAGACCACATCTTTGCTAAAATGCATGCGATCACATATAAGACATCTGTATTGAGAAATCAGCCGGAGAGGCTGGATGAAAAGTGCTTTTATGTGGATGCGGAATATGTGATCTTCCCGCTCCCATATATCCAGACGGTCTCTGCAATCCCGGATTTTGTGTATCAGTACCGGATCGGTATGAGCACACAGAGCATGAGCATCGAAAATATGATGAAGCGCTGCAGCCAGCATGAGCGGGTACTGAAGCGGATTATGGATTTTTACGACAAACATAAGACATGCGCCGCTGCGGAAATGATCCGCGATATGGCGGCGAGACTGGCGGTCAGCCAGTATAAGATCTATCTCAGTTTTCCACAGAGCCATAAAACCAGGATGGTGGCGATGGAAAAAGAGATCAGGGAAAAATTCCCAGAGGTATATTCTCAAATGAAAAATCCAGCGGTACAGGTACTGCGTAGTACAGGATATCTCACATATGGACTTGTCTCCATGGCCGTGAGATACGCGCGGAAATAGGAAGGATAAAGTTACATGCAAAGCAAGAAAAATGGCAGACAATTCGAACAATATAAACGGGTCGTAAAATTCCTTGGCTCGGTAGTGATTGTACTGCTGGAAGTGATCCTGTACTATTATGTCTGGATGAATTACTACAATAGAAACATGACCATCGCATTCTGGCGGAGAGGTAACTGGCTGATCATCGGCGAGTATCTGGCATTGCTGCTGTTACTCCACAGGACGTATGGCGGATTGAAGATCGGTATCTATAAATACTGGAACCTGGTTTATTCCCATATGATCTCGATCATAGGCGTCAATGCGTTCTCCTATGTGCAGGTCGTTCTGTTTGATAAAAAGATGCATAACCCGACGGCGCTGATGATCCTGACAGTAGTTGATTTTCTCGTGGTTATGGTGTGGGCGCTGGCGTATAAGAAGGTGTACGCGTTCCTGTTCCCGAGAAAACAGCTGCTCCTAGTATATGGGGACAAGTCCATGTTCCACCTGATGGGACGAATCGACTCCCGAGAGGACAAGTATGAGATCGCGAAGACGATCTCCATTGATGAGGGAATCGGAACAATCATCGGACAGGCTGGGGAGTATGATGGAGTGATCATCGGGGATATCCCATCGGAGAAGAGAAATGAGCTGATGAAACGCTGCTATGCCGGAAATATCCGGAGCTACACAGTTCCGAAAATTAGCGATATTTTGCTTCGTACGTCAGTGGAACTCAATATTTTCGACTCCCCGCTGTATTTATCCCGGAATATCGAAGGTCTTCCGTGGGATCAGCAGGTATTAAAACGGATTGAGGATGTTCTGGTTTCAGGTCTTATGCTGCTTATCACAAGCCCATTTTTCCTGATCATTGCGTTATTGATTAAGTGTACGGACCGCGGTCCGGTATTTTATACACAGACGCGTCTCACGCTAAACGGCAAGGAATTCCCAATCTATAAGTTCCGCACGATGGTAGTCGATGCGGAGAAGAAGAGCGGCCCGGTAAAGGCCGGGGATAAAGACCCGAGAATTCTCCCGGTGGGACATTTCCTCCGCGCGACAAGACTTGATGAGCTTCCGCAGCTTTTAAACATATTAAAAGGTGACATGAGTCTCGTAGGCCCGCGCCCGGAACGCCCGGAGCTTGCCACGATCATCACGAAGAACATTCCGGAGTTTGAATACCGCCTGAAGGTAAAAGCAGGGCTCACGGGATACGCGCAGATCTACGGAAAATACTGTACGACCAGCTATGATAAGCTGAAACTGGATCTCACCTATATCCGGAACTACTCGATCTGGATGGATCTGAAGCTGATCCTGATGACACCGAAGGTTCTCTTTATGAAGGAATCAACGGAAGGATTTGAGGAAGGTGGATTTGAGGATCCGGCGTTGAAAGAAAAATAGAGAAGATAAAGACTTCGCGGGCGATATCGTCTCCGACGTCCCTAAATGGGGGCGGCAGAATGGTATTACCCGCGAAGTTTTATTTTGTACCGAAGAAGAAGCAGGACAACCAGATAAACGGGGAAAAATACAGCCGCTGTGACGCAGAGCATGAAAAATGTATGAAGATGCAATGCGGTGTGCAGGAACAGCAGGATCACAGTAGCTGGAACCAGAGCAAGCAGGATCTTCTTTAACTGCATTAAAGTGCAGAAAGAACGGATCTCACCGCGGATAAACCACAGCTGGACAAGCAGAACAACGATCTCCGCCGCCAGAGTTCCAAGAGCGGCACCGGAAGCTCCGAGCACAGGAATCAGGACAGCATTCAGGATCAGGTCGGTCACAGCCCCGGCACAGGTCGAGTATACGACGAGCTTTTCACGGTCTGTCGGGACGAGAATCTGGATTCCGATCGTGTTTGTCAGACCGATACAGATCAGCGTCGGGAGAATGAGTCGCATTGGCAGTACCGAGTTTTCATAGGCGGGGCCGTAGAACAGGTCGATACTGTAGTCGGACATGACAATAAAATACACGCAAAGCGGGATCGCGAATACAGTGACAAAGGCAAAGGACCTTCGGATCAGCTCCCGGAACTTTTCAAACTGTCTGTTTTTAATATAGTAGGAGATCCGCGGAAGAAGTACACTTCCGAGACCGGCGACGATCGTAGCGAGCAGTTCCTTTATCTTCACAGCAGCATTATAGTAGCCAACAGTCTCCGAATCTTTAAGAAATCCCAGCATCACCGTATCAAGGTTTGTGTAGATCGTCGTTGTAACGGTGAGCGCAAACAGGATCAGGATCGGTCTTAAATGCCGCTTTAAATGGTACGGGCGCTGGGGGACAAAGGTAATATAGCGTCTTGCATGGAAGAAGTTAAAAATATTCGATCCGACACTGGCGAAGATCGTGAGAAATCCGTACTGGAGATAATCTTCCTGGGAACGGATCATCGCGAACATCAAGACAACGGAGAGTGCCTTAAAGGCGATCGAGCGGAACGTAATATACTGGTACTGTTCCAACGCCTTATAGAGCCATTCCATTCCGACCAGGTTAAAGAGGAGTGAGATCCCGCAGACAAGGAAAAGCACCCGGTCATCCTGAAATTTTGGAACAAAGGCGAGACATAAGGCGAAAACCAGGCAGACAAGCAGGGTCATCGCCGCATTGATCAGGAAGATCTCCTGAACTGTCTGCGAAAGTCCTTTTTTATCATCGCGGACACCGGCGCAGGCGCGGATCCCGTAGGTGGGAATTCCCAGAGACGCCGTCATCGTAAAATAAGACACCACAGACACGGCAAAGGCAACGCGTCCGGTGCCATCCGGAAGCAGGATCCGGGACACATACGGATAGGTGATCAGAGGAAAGATCAGCGAGGATGCAGCCAGCAGGATATTCATAATAAAGTTTTTTCCAAGCGATGCCTGCACAGCCATAATAGGTTCCTCCTTTTCGATATCAACCAGTATAACATAGTTGAATGGGGGTGTCCATGGAATTAAAGATGTGTTATAATCGGGAAAGTAATAAAGACAAGGAGGCAGCAGCGTGCGAAATTTAAAGACACTGTATGTTCGTAACGTATTAGAAGACCTGATAAAAAAGAAAGTGGCGGTAGGAAGCTTTATCGTGATCTGCGCAGTCCTATTCGGAATGCTCGGAATCGTCCAGGGCGGAAAGGCCGTGACGGAGACGGAAGAGCAGAAGCAGGAGATCGAGGAATATAACGCGAAGATCGCGGAGTATGATTCGGCGATCGAAGATACGCAGAATGCGATCGCGGAGGCGGATAAGCAGATCGAGAGCCTGCAGGAATATATCGATAACTCGATTTACATGCAGATCGACCCGAATAATATCCAGACGGTATCGGTGCAGTATGGACTTAAGACCAGCAATAATGTGGGAAATATTTTGAATTCTTTTATTACCTATATTAATGATGGTGGATTGAAGGAAGAGCTTTCTGACACGGATGAGGATCTTAAGGTGAAGTATTGGCGTGATATCGTAAGTTGTTACCAGAGCAGTAATAACCTGATCGTAACAGTAGTCCACAGTGATATGGACCAGGCAAAGCGGATCATGTCGATCATCAAAGAGCGTGTCATGAATTATGTGCCGAAGGTAAAGAACCTTCAGGGGGACTTTTCGCTTGAGGAACTGAAGATTTCGGAATATGTAAAAACAGATACAGGAGTCGTAAATAACCAGAATAACAACCGCAACAATTTAAAAAACTATACGACAAACCGTGCAGACCTGAATAACAAGCTGATAGGTTTCCAGAATAGTAAAAAGACCTATATTGAGAAGAACGAGCCGGACAACTTAAAGGCGGCGGACACGAACACAAAGGTCCTCATGGTGGCATATATTCTTCTTGGAATTCTGTTCGGAGCAGTAATCGCGTTTGTAATCGTAGCGCTTAAATACATTCTCGGAGATACACTTCGGACAGCGAACGATATTAAAGAATCGGATCTCAGCCTTCTGGGAACATACAGCGCTCCCAACCAGTATAAGCCGGATCTGGAGCGCAGCAAGATGGATGTTGAGGTTCTTGCAAAGGCGAAAAATGCGGACAAGGTCTTCTTCTATGTAATGTCAGACGACGAGATATCAAAGAAAGTCGCAAAGGATTATGAGGAGAGCCTGAAAGCGTCTGGAATTGCGGTGGAAACCGGAAGCAATATTTCTGAGAGTGCAGAAGAGTTAAAGAAGATGATCGCCTGCGGTAACTGCGTCTTTATCGCGGAAGTCGGAAAGACAACTTACCGCCAACTGGAGCAGCAGACTCGTCTTTGCGAGCGATTTAAGACGGCGGTTCTCGGTTGTGTTGTAGTTGAATAGCGGGAATGGAGTTAGCTGGAATGAAAGAAAAACAGTTGAAACGGCGGGTTCAGGAGAAAATTGCTGATCCGCAGTGTGGGGATGATCTGTTCCTTATCGGGTATGCGATGTACCTTGCGACGACGGTATGGGTCACCACGATGTTTCCGATGACAAAGATGGTCCAGGCCCTCTGCATGCTGATCTCACTGATCTGTATCGCAATAAAAATATTTCTGTACGGGAAATATTCGATGAAAAAGGTGCTGATCCTGGTGGTCACAGGGCTTTACTGTGTTGTGGGGCTGTACAGGAACCACTATGTGTATCCGCTGATCTGGTTTGTGCTGATTGCAGGAAGCGACCAGGTACCGTTTGAAAAGATTCTGAAGGTATATCTTCTGATCGTTGGAGCTATTGTGTTTCTTGCATTCGCGGCCTCTATGCTGGGAGTGATCCCGAATCTGCAGTATGAGACTTCGACGAGAGGAATCCGAAATTCCTTTGGAATCATCTATCCGACGGACTGCGGTGCGCATGTATTTTTCTGGATGCTTACGTTTTTTTATCTGAAAGGAAAGAACTTGCGAGGAGTTCATTATCTTTTTGGGCTGATTACTACATGGGCGGTATATCACTTTTGCAACGCGAGGATCGACGCAGGAAGTATTTTGATGACAACATCGCTTTTTGGATTGGGAAATTTTATTTCCTATGATTCGAAGTGCAGCAGGAGAATAAAACGGATCTGGGAGAGACTGTGGGAACGACTTGGAGGAATGGTGATGCCATTGCTTGCATTTGTCTCTATACTATTTACGTATCTATATAGCGATGGAAATCCGCTTTGGGCGAAAATGGACAGCACATTGCTTGCAAGGTTTAGACTTGGAAAACAAGCATTTGAGGAGTATGGACTCAAGCTGTTTGGACAAAAGATACCGATGAATGGAAATGGCGGTACTGTGGAGTGGATTGAAGATTATTTCTTCTTGGATTGTTCATATGTAAATATTTTATTGACCTGGGGATTGATCTTGTTTTTGAGTGTGATGATTTTGTTTATTTACAGTTGCACGAAGAACAGAAAAGACCTGTATTTTCAATATGCAATTGCAGCAATTGCAGTAAACAGCATGATTGCACATCACTTGATGGATGTCGCGTATAATCCATTTGTACTGGCAATTGCCGCAGGAGTGATTATGCGGGCATCAGGTTTAGGAAAAAACAGAATAAAGTAAAAACAGGGTACTCATCGAGAAATAGTTTCTGGAATGAGTACCCCTACTTTTATGCGGAGATGAAAAAATCTTTATTTTTAGAAAAATAAGCTATAATATCATCATCATCTAACAACGTATCAGATGATTCATAATAACGACATGTACCACGGGCTGCCTGCCAGGGATATTCTTTGTGGCTCATCTGCTCAAGTTCATCCGCTGAGTAGGAACCGTAAAGCGTCCAAATTTTACGGGCAAAGGCAGCCATCTCATTATCAACCATCACGAGACCGTGATACTGAGGAATATCACTCCAGCCGTATGACTTGTAGTAATGATATAGCTCTCTGGACACCGGTCCGTGAACCCAGGCCTCAAACTGGAAAGGTGCCAGCTGCTCTCCGTACAGCGTTAAATACCAGGAGTAGGCGTAGTAACATATTTTCTGTATTTTTTTATTTGACATAGAACCAAAACTCAACATCAATTCTGAGATGGTCTTTACAGATGACATGAATTCTCTCCTTAGATATAATTTGACTTATATATTATACTCTTTATTTAACTGAATGTCCATGACAAAAAGACATTTATTCTTGTCAAAATCCTTACGATTTCCAGGATAAGAGTTGGGAATCGGCTTTTCGTACGCCTCGATACTGCTGTTATGCAGGTCACATATCTTCTTGGCAGTGTATAAACCAATGCCTAATCCTTCGTCTGTAACCTTCCTGGCATTTTCACCGCGAAATCCCCGATCAAAGATCCTTTCGCATTCACCGTCCGCCAGACGCGGACTAATTGATGAAACTAAAAATATACAGGATGCAGGAGTATCTTTGATGTCCACTTGTATATGCGTTTTCCGGTCGGAATATTTGATAGCATTATCGAGCAATATGAATGGCAATAAGTCCAGACAATCATAGGCTTTTAATTCACCACATTCTCCGTTGGACTTAATATGAATGGTAACGGAACGCTCGTCGGCTTTGTCTTTCAAGCAATGTTTGACTTTATCAAAAATATGATAAATATTATGACCACTTTTTTCCGTTGTTGCGAGAAGTGCCTCATTATACATAAAATCATATGCGTCCATGCGTAGTGTCATATACGAACTTATTGCGTATATTGTTTTGGATAATTCCATATAGAGTGAGAAAATGGAAAAATGACACTCCATGAGTAGATAAACTACTAAGGAGTGTCATTTTCTGTCAGCGTTTAAAACATTTTGAACGTAGAATCATAAATAAGAGAAATAGGGACAAGTCGAGCAGGATTCGGATAATGGTGCAGATATACATATTGGAACTGATATTCCATAATTTTGTTAAATAATCCCATTCAAGCGTGTGTATACAAAGCAGATACAGGGAGTTTTTCCCAATGTACTGAATCGGGCGTGATAAAAAATTATATTGGCAGCAGAGAACACTGAACTCAGATAGCATAAGTGTTCCGGAAAGGGCTGTTATAAAGCAGAGTGGATATGCCGGATAACGTCTGCTTGCGAGCTCAAGGCAATGGTGACCGAGTACATAGGTTATGATTAAAAAGATACCCCATATCAAAGCATATAAGAAAAATTTTTTGCTGGGAGATTTCTTGACGTTAAAAACATTAAAATGCTGACCAATATAAAATAACGGCATGATCGCCAGCACAACATCAAAGGAAAGAGGAAGGCACTGATACTGCCCAATCACCACTCCTGCGATAGAACATAAAAGGCAAATAAGAGGGAACTGCTTTGCGGTCAACTTTAAATGCATATAGTCAAAGAGCGTCTTTCCAATAAAAAGTGCAGGAAAGAACCAGATAACACCGACATATAAAACCTCTGTGCCAAATACAGAAATAGTAACGCCACTTGAAAATATTCCAGCCAAGATGCGTTCTTTCAAGTAAGCAGGAAGGAATGAGGCATCCTGCTGAATGTTTGAAAAATGACGTAATAAATAAACAACCGTCTGAATCGTATAGATCAGAAAAAATGGAAACATAAGGTGCCTGAAACTACGCTGTGTCTTATCTGAAAACTGCTGTGCTGATGAAGATAGCTTTGCTGTGATTCCACTGAGGATAAAGAACAGGGGCATGTGGAAAGAATATATTGCCCCGCTCAAAACACCGGATACTGTGTGCCCGATGATAACGAGCAGAAGAGTGATCCCCTTGGCAAAGTCGATCCAGGGTTCACGATTGGAAGTGGGATGCAAGTTGTTCATGGGTGATATTGCTCCTATGTAATAGTATTAATGTTGATTATACTATACTTTTGCAGTAAAGACTATAGAAAAGGAGAAGTTCTGCATGACGCATGACGACGGGGGATAGAGGATATTTTGTTAGCTTGAGAGGTGTACAAGGAGCACGGAGGCGAAGAATGAGAAAATATGTAAATTTCATTTTAGGGGTTGAAGTTTGGCTGGGAAAATGGTATTATATACGAAGCAGTAGGATGTTACTTTTTTTAGTCCAAATAATAACAATTATTTGAGGTTGAGATATCCGAAAACGATGATAAAGATGGGATGAGTGGCCTGCATTGAGAGAGGGAAATCTGAATGCGGGTTTTTTTATTATTAGGATTTATCGAGGATAACTAGAAAATGAATTCAAAGAAAAACGTACAGCATGTTTATCTGGTAGGTGCAAAAAGTCTTGGTGCCTATGGCGGGGACTGTGAAATAATATGGTCAACCAGAAAATCCCCTGATTTCATGCGGGTTTGCGAGGCTTGACCTTCTTCTCTCAACTTCAGTTCTGTGAGGGTAGGCGAGCGTAACAAGACAATGAAGCGTGGGAAATGGCTTCTGGTTGCGCTCTACACTTAACCCAAATCAGCGAAAGCTGGTAGAGCAGAAATTGAATAAGGAGGTACAAAGGAGAAATAGACAGTCAGTGAAATAAAAGTAATTGATAAAAGGTATCGGATGATATGGCATGGAAAAGAAGTACAACATTGCTGTTGCAGGAACGGGCTATGTGGGCTTGTCGATTGCAACTCTGCTCGCACAGCATCATAAAGTCACCGCGGTCGATATTATTGAATCCAAGGTGGAGATGCTCAATAACCACAAGCCGCCTATTCAGGATGAATATATCGAGAAGTATTTAGCTGATGATGTTTCGGGTATCCGCAAGCTGGATTTAACCGCTACGCTGGACGCAAAGACCGCATATTCAACTGCGGATTTTGTGGTGATTGCTGCACCTACAAATGTCTACGCAAAATTTTCAGTGCCTGATTCGTAGGGCATGATTACGGTTTCTATCATGGCGAAAGGACATACCCCGTAGGGGGTATAGGAAAATAGACACTCGTCCATTAACGTGAAAGTTCGCATAGACACCTTGTCGTATTGCTATCATGCAGAGCTATTGGAACGTATAATTTCCCGTAGACCCGTCTTTGTGTTCTTATCAGAAAACCGTTAGACACTGAAAGTTTATCATAAACCCTTTATGCTGTTCTTATCATACTGAGCACGCCAGACGAGTATGGTTATCATATCGGGGCAGATGATACTATCAGAAAATGGCTTAAATACGGAGTTTTGTTGATTTTAAGCACTGATAATATCACATAGACCTATGAAGCTGTCACGATGATAAAAATGAGGCACTGAACGGTTATTGAACGGTTTTACACAGACTATGGATGGTTGTAGTACACCGTTGTGACTGTCGCGATGGTTATTGAAGCATCATTGATGATAGCAGCGGATAGACAAGTCTATGCGAAATTATACGTTTTCCGGTCGGTGGATGCTTTGGAGAAACGGCTGCATAACCGTTTGGAAATAGGCACGGATTGTTTAGCACAGACCTGTCATCGGCAATGAATTGGAAAAGAGAAGCTGTGGAAGATATCCACAGAGAGGATTTATAGAAGAACAAAGCGATAAACGCTGAGGCAGTAAAAAACAATAGAAATATTGAGGTGTAAAGATTATGTACGATTATTTGGTGGTTGGTTCTGGATTATACGGAGCCACGTTTGCGCAGCAGGCTAAAGCACACGGTAAATCAGTCCTTGTTATCGACAAGAGGCCGAACATTGCTGGCAATATCTATACAGAAAAGGTTGAAGGCATCAATTTCCATAAGTATGGCGCGCATATTTTTCACACCAATAATATGGAAGTCTGGGATTACCTGCAGCAGTTCACTGTTTTCAACCGTTTCACAAACTCTCCAGTAGCAAACCATAAGGGCGAACTATACTCCATGCCTTTTAATATGTATACGTTCAATAAAATGTGGGGCGTTGTGACACCAGAAGAGGCTCAGGCCAAGATTGACGAGCAGCGCAAAGAAATAACGGGAGAGCCACAGAACCTTGAGGAACAGGCTATCAGTCTTGTTGGTCGTGACATCTATGAAAAGCTCGTCAAGGGCTACACAGAAAAGCAGTGGGGACGTGACTGCAAGGATCTGCCTGCCTTTATCATTAAGAGACTTCCGGTAAGGTTGACCTTCGATAACAACTACTTCAATGCTTTGTACCAGGGCATTCCGATTGGTGGCTACACTAAGATGGTAGAACACATGCTGGACGGTATCGAAGTGCGGCTTGGTGTGGACTATCTGGAACACAAAGATGAGTTGGACGCACTGGCTGCGAAGGTCATCTATACCGGACCGATTGACGCTTATTTCAATTATTCTCTCGGTTATCTGGAGTATCGCTCCGTTCGTTTTGAAAACGAAATCCTTGATAAGCCGAACTTCCAGGGTAACGCAGCTGTGAACTACACAGATCGTGAGACGCCGTGGACACGAATCATTGAGCACAAGTGGTTTGAATTCGGCAAGGATGAGAATGGAAATGACCTGCCGAAGACTATCATATCTCGTGAGTACAGTTCCGAGTGGAAGCCGGGTGACGAGCCGTATTATCCGGTCAATGATGCAAAGAACGGGGCGCTCTATACCCAGTATAAGAAGCTGGCTGACCAGGAGACTGATGTGATCTTCGGTGGCCGACTGGGCGAGTACAAATATTATGACATGGATGCTGTGGTGGCATCGGCGCTGGCAATGTGTGAGAAGGAATTGGCTTAAAGCCTAATACGGATTAAAAGGGGTAGGCGATATGAGCCAAAATAAACAAAGCAAACCGTTAGACATCAAAATCATCATTGCTGCACACAAGAAATATCGTATGCCACAGGATGATATATACGTTCCGCTTCATGTTGGAGCTGAGGGCAAGGATTCGATAGGCTATCAGGGGGATAGCACAGGAGATAATATCTCTAATCTCAATCCATACTTCTGTGAGCTTACCGGAATGTACTGGATGTGGAAGAATCTGCAGGCTGATTATCTCGGTTTGGCACATTATCGTCGGCATTTTTGTTTCAGAAAGAAAAAAGCTGAAAACGACGAAGAGAGCAAGTGGAAATCGGTATTGAACAGCAAAGAAGCACAGATTCTGTGCAAACAGTACGATGTTATCGTGCCAGAGAAACGCCATTATGTGATTGAAACACTTGAATCGCATTATGCTCATACTCATTACATAGAACACTTGGAAAAGACACGGGAGATTATCGGCGAACGATATCCGCAGTATTTTGATAGTTATGACAAGATCCTTAAAAGGAAAAGCGGTTACATGTTCAATATGTTTCTGATGAGAGCGGATCTCGTTGATAAGTATTGCTCATTCCTTTTCGATGTGCTGTTTGAACTGGATAAAAGAGTAGATACGAGCAACTACTCCGCATTCCAAGCTCGGTATCCGGGTAGAGTTGGAGAAATCCTGCTTAATGTCTGGCTTGACAAAGAAGTTGGAGAGCAAGGGCTGAAGATAAAGGAAATCCAGCATATACACATGGAGCCGATTAATTGGTGGAACAAAGGGACTGCATTCCTGAAAGCTAAGTTCTTGGGCAAAAGATATGAGCATGGGTTTTGATAGAAGGAAAGCCATTGCCGGTAAAAGAGTTATATGGAGGGGCGAAACACAGTGAGCTTAAAGACTAAAATAAAAAATGATATGTGGCAAGTGAACTATGTAGTTCCTTTCATAAAGAAGCATCAATTTGATGAAAAAGGCAAAGCTGATATGCTGCGGCATGTGGCTAAGGCATATTCGAGCATTAAGGCTGTCAAGGCGAGTGGTAAGCGAACTGTAGGGAATGACACAAGGGCATTACTTGAGAATGCGAATGTCACTTTAGATAAAGACAGCCATTTTGTATATTTCCTTGATGAAAGCAAAACCATCGCCGTTCCGGGAAACATCCTGAGCAACTTCACGTTGGATTATGACAAAGTTGTTCATGGAGCTTTTAATGATCTGGCAAGTAGAAACATTGGAAAAGATGAATATGGGCAGGAAGCGAAAGCTGTAGCTGATGGTATTGAGACTCTTCGTGTTCGTATCCTTACTACATTAAAGGCATCAGACAACACATATAAGGAAAGACAGATTGAGTATTTTAAGAATACGCTCTCAAGACCAGCACTGCATTTTGATGAGGCATTGCAGCGGATTCTCTTTTTTAATCAGATTATGTGGCAGACGAGGCATCGCTTGAATGGACTTGGACGTTTGGACTATATCCTCGCTGATTTATACGATGCTGATGTGAAAGACGGTTTGCTAACATATGAATCTGCATCTGCTTATATTGCGGACTTCCTTAGCAATCTGAGCAAGTATCCTGAATATAAGAGCGATGCCCTTGAAGGGGATATTGGGCAGATTATTATTCTTGGTGGCAATCAGCCCAACGGTAAATATTTTTGCAATGGTCTTACGGAGATATTCCTGAAAGAGCAGGCGAATCTAAAGAAGCCGGATCCGAAGACATTCCTGCGTGTTGGAAAGAATATGCCGGACAGCCTCCTGAAACTCGCCGTGTCATGTCTTACAGCAAAGACTGGAAGCCCACTGTTTTCAAATGATGAGGTTGTTATTCCTGCTCTTAAAGGATTTGGAATGCCGAATGAGGACGCCTACTCGTATTGCGTTTCAGCTTGTTGGGAACCATATATCGTAGGTAAGTCGCTTGACCAGAATAACATTATGGTATTCGACTATTTTAAGGCGCTAGATGCAGTTCTTAACAATGGAGTAGAGTATAGAAGTATTGAAGAGCTGGTAGAATCTTATATCAAAGAAAACGGGAAGTGTTTTAAAGAGTTCCTACAGAGCGTAGATGAAATGAAGTGGGCGAAAGACCCGCTTGTTTCCATTTTTATGGATGGCTGCGCTGAAAAGAGAAAAGATGTATCCGAAGGCGCTGCCAAATACAACAACTATGGCATTACGACAGTTGCGCTTTCCAATGTGGTGGATAGTCTGTTCAATATCAAAAAACTGGTATTCAAGGATAAGAAATACTCACTTGCCGAGATGAATAAGGCGAGAGTGGAGAATTTTGATAGTGCCCCGGAAATGTTTATAGAGGTGACATCTCTTAAAAAGTCCTACGGGCATGATAATGCTGAAGTGGAAGTGCTGGTCAACCGTATCACATCCTCTATTGCTTCTATAGCAAAGAGCTATCATAACGCTCTGGGCGGTACAGTGAAGTTTGGGTTGAGTTCTCCTGGCTATAACATCTTGAGCAAGAGGATGTCGGCTGACTTTTCAGGCAGAAAGAGTGGGAAACCATACAATACGCATATTTCCTGCACTGACGCTGGATACACGGAAATCGTAGGATTTGCTGGGAAACTTGAATACGGTGATCAGCGTTTTAACGGCAATGTCATCGACTTCTTTATGACAGAATCGCTGATTGATGAAAACACTGGTAAATTTGTCCTGTTCATGAAGGGAGCAATAGCATCCGGCTTCTTCCAGATGCAGATGAACTTGATTGACAGCAAAACGCTTATTGATGCCAAGGCTCATCCGGAGAAGTATAAAGGGCTAATTGTTAGAGTATGGGGATTTTCTGCGTACTTTAACGAATTACCAGAGAGCTATAAAGATTTGTTGATTGAGAGAGCTTTAGCTGCGGAAAAAGTGGCGTAACAGAAACCATTATATAAAGGAACCGATAGGAGCACATTAGATGGATTTGAAGAAAATTTTGAACGGCTATCCGCAGAGATCAGCTGACAATATTATAAAAATGATTCAGCCATACGATGTGGTATCATTTGACGTATTTGACACCTTGCTTAAACGAGATGTTGAATCAGAGAGTGATGTATTTGATCTTGTGGAAAGAAAGTACAATTCGACTCATGACAAAAAGATAGATGGTTTTAAAGAGTTTCGCAAGAAAGCTGAATCTGAAGCCAGAGAGAAGAATGTTTCAAAGGAAGTCACTATTGACGATATATATGCGTGTTTAAACAATAAAACTGTTGGCGAGGCTGTAGTAAACGAACTGATTGCAGCAGACCTGTGCTCAATAGAAAAAGAAGTCGAAACAGCAGTATGCACAGCTAATCAGCTGATGATGGCTGTATTCGATTATTGCAAAGAAACTGGGAAGAGAATATTGATAATCTCTGATATGTACTGGCCTGCTTCGTTTGTGGAAGAGCTGCTGAGAAATAACGGAATAGTCGGGTATGATGCGATTTGCGTTTCAGCTGAATATGGAGTTCAGAAAAGACAGAAGGGAGCATTATTTAAGGTTGTTGCTGAAAAAGAAAATATCGGCATAAAAAGATGGGTGCATATAGGAGACAATAAAAAAGGTGATTACCTTTCCGCAAAAAGTGCTGGCATTGCGACTGTAAATATTGCAACCCATTATAGAAATACAGAGTATCTCCATAAGAGTGAAAGAACCGATTTAGACAAAAATGTGATCAGTTCTTTCATAAATAATCGTATCAGTGTTATAGATGTTACTGGAAATGGTGAAAAGGTAGAATATAACGATGTAAAACTGGGCTATGAGATTTATGGCCCGCTGCTTTATTTCTTCGTGAAATGGTTACATGCCGGGATTCCACAGAACGTAACGGTTCTTTTCTTTGCAAGGGACTGTTATGTTGTGAAGAAAGCGTATGAAGCACTTTATGGAGCAGAGGATAGATATAAATATTTTCTTGGATCAAGAAAAAGTTTGATTTTAGCAGCATTGCATAAGGATGCCTCACTAGAAACAGTAGCCAGAATGTTAAAGTCCGAGCAGGCTCAAATGACTGTGCATGGATTCCTGACAAAACTGAACCTAAATCCTGAAGACTATGAAAGCGAAGCAGTGGCATCTGGTTTAAAGCTTAGTACGGTTATTTATAGAGATCGACTGACAGAAAACCAATATTTTGTAGAGTTTTATAATCGTATTCTTCCAGATGTGATTGACAAGGCGAATCAGAATTACGAAGGCATTAAGAATTATATCAATGAATTGAACTGTACTAAAGATGTCGTTGTCGTAGATATTGGCTGGCGTTGTACCATGCAGTTCTGTTTACAAGAAGTCTTCCCGGAATATAACTGGAAGGGATATTACTTAGGTGTCCGTGAGGATGCGGTTGTTGATGCGGGAAGTCAGGCCGAGGGCTTTTATCTCAATGGCGAGAACGATATCGAGAAAAGATGCTTTCTGGCATCAATGACAGCATTGATTGAGATTTTTTTCTCTGCACCACACGGGTCTGTTACGGGTTATAGTGGCAACGGCGAGGTTTTGTTCGCTCCATATGAATGTCAGGATGATGAGGAACACAGAAAGTTTTTTAATGATATTCAAAACGGAGCGTTGCGTTTTACTACTGATTTTGGCAAAGCTGCCGTTTCAGAGTTTGTGAATGCAACATGTTCAAACATGTTGCTTGGGGTAGAGGTGCTTTGTGAAAAAGCCAATAGACGCGAGCTCAAAAAAATAGGAAATTATCCGTTTCATTTGGGCGTTGGTGTAGTAAATGCGGCTGACCCTAAGCCATTGTGGAAATACATAATGAATCCTAAATTTTTTCTATATGACTTTTCAAACTCTACATGGAAGGTGGCGTTTTTGAAGAGGCTGATAAAGCTAAAGCTACCGTATTATAAAATATTTTGTTGGATTTACAGACATAAGGAGTAAGGGGGGGGGTAGGAAAAGTGGTAGGAAAGCATATAAAAGTATTAGAAGTAAATGTTGATGATCTTCACACAGGCGGTGTTTATTCGCTCGTGAAGAACGTAATCGAACATTCGAGCAAAGAAATACAGATTGATATAGGTGCAATTGAGAAATTCGTAAATCAAAAGAATGTGGAGCATTTTGAAGCACTTGGAAGTAAAATCTATTATTTAGGCTATGAGGGAAGCAAGTGGAAAAAACAGATTGTCTGTTATAAAAATCTAAAAAAGCTCCTGGAAGAAAATAAATATGATTTTGTCCATATTCATGCTGATGTGGCAAATAAATTGCTTGTTTCTGCGTTGGCTGCAAAAAGAGTCGGCGTGAAACGTGTTGTTGTTCACTCACATGCAGCTGGGGTTGATGGAAATCACAGAACTTTTAAGGTAGTGGTACATCGATTATGCAGAATGCTTTTAAAGAATGTGGCTACGGACTTTGTAGCCTGTTCTGATGTGGCAGCAGTATGGATGTATCCTGGAATTCCCAAAGAAAAAGTTATGATTATCCAAAACGGAATTGATCTAGAAAAATTCCGTTTCAAGGATAATATCCGTCAGAACGTCAGGGAACAGCTGGGGATAACAGATGAGGTATTGATAGGTCATGTGGGTAGATTTGCCTATCAAAAAAATCATGAGTACATTCTCAAGATAGCGAAGGCTCTAAAAGAAAAGCAAATGCATTCTAAGATTCTATTGGTTGGAGAAGGACCGGAGAAAGATAGAATTAAGGCCGTAGCGGAAGAAATGAATTTGAATGATATTCTCGTTTTCTACGGTACTTCAAATGAAGTTGAAAAGCTATTCATGGCGATGGATGTATTTGTTCTTCCCTCGCATTTTGAAGGGCTGCCAATCGTAGGTGTAGAGGCGCAAGCATCAGGACTTCCGGTTATATTCTCTGATAAAATTACCTCACAGGCAAAGCTGCTAGATGATGTAACCTTCCTAGGAATCGAGGATGCCGATATTAGTAGTTGGGTTGATGACGTAAACCATTATGGAAGTATGCGTAGGGACAGAACAGAAGCGTATAAAAGACTTCGAGAAGAGAAATATTCTATTGAGGATACTGTGCAGAGTTTCATGAGTTTGTATTTGGGAGTGAAAAAATGATTTATATTGCAGCACATAAAGAATTTGATGTTCCTCGACTGGAAAACTATGTGCCATTACAAGTAGGAGCAGAGGGGAAGGAACGCCTTGGTTATCTGCAAGATAATACCGGAGATAATATATCAATAAAAAACCAAAATTTCTGTGAGCTTACAGGTTTATATTGGATTTGGAAGAATACAACTGACGAGTATAAGGGACTTGTTCATTACAGACGTTATTTTGGAAAAAGTAATCTGAGCAGCAAAATGACGAATGTTTACACATATGATGAAATGCTTGGTTTCTTAAAGGGGGCTGATATAGTTCTTCCTTATATCGAATACTTTAAGCAAAACGCAAAAGAAGAACTTCTTGTGGAGTGCTGTACCCCGGAAATTTTTGACGAGCTTAGAAGAATTGTAGCAAATATGCATCCGGAATATATAACGGCGTTCGATCAGTATTTTGCACAGAACAAATCGGTACTGTTCAATATGATGTTTTGCAGGGCGGAGATTTTTGATGCGTACTGTGAGTGGCTTTTTTCCGTTTTATTTGAATTGGAGAAGACAGTGGACTTAAGCAAGCTAAACTCATATCAGAAGAGACTATACGGCTTTTTAAGTGAACGGCTTCTGAATGTTTGGTTGATAAAGAATAACAAAAAAATAAGGCATGTGGCTATCGTTAATGTTGAAATGCCGACAAAGGAAAAAATTGTGTTACTGCTTCGTCGGATGAAACACAGATATTTTTCATAGTTAGGATGAGACGCGATGAAAAAGATTCTTATATCTTTGCTTACATATACACTTGCGCTATTGATTATTTTTAATTGCTATTCCCTTATGTGCATGGTGTATCCGAACCGGATTTTTTATATTTTGACGAATGTAAATTTTGTACTGTTGCTTTTGTTGCGTAGAAAAATAAAACTCAAAAAAAATGCCTCTGTTTTATGTGCGGCATATTTATTATGCATGCTGCTGCTTATTGTACGAGGCTTTTTTAGCTATGAGTTTATGTTCTCTTGCGTGCTTCCTTTTGTGTTCACAGTCGTGTATTTTGACAAAACAGATGTTGTACTTGATTTTTGGGAGAAGTATACAAATATCATAGCAGTCATATGTCTACTCAGTTTGATGTTTTTTGTGTTTGCATCTAATCTCCATCTAATTAGTCCAACGGCTATTTATTCTGCGGATGAGGTAGGATGGGGAACTAATACGTATAAAGACTATTATCATTTGTATTGTGAAGGACAGGAAGTGTATGCGCTTGGCTATTCCGGTGTAAGGAATACAGCGTTGTTTGTAGAAGGCCCAATGCTTACATTTGTTGGATGTTTGGCTCTTTACTATGAGCTATTTCTTAGAGTCAAAGGTATTCGGAAAATTGTGGCTGCGTCTATTATTATCTCGATTGCTTCATCTCTTTCAACGACTGGTCTTTTGCTAATTGCAGTAATGATGTATTTGAGGTTTTACGAAAGAATAAAGAATAACAAATTTTTGAAGTTCTTTTGCCTACCTGCGATTATTGCTGTTTTAGTTTATTTTGGGGCGTATGTGATCCAAGATAAATTTGTTAGCAATGTTTACTCTGCTTCCGTTCGTACAGATGATATTTTAGCATCATTAAAATGCTTTACTAGCGATCCGATTAACGGGATAGGTTATAATAATTTAAAAGGCATTAATCCTTTTAGGCTTTACAAGAGAACTGATGCTGGATTGAGTACAGGTCTTGGTGGAATATTAGCATATGGTGGACTATTGTGGGGGCTATGGTATATCGTCCCGGTTGTGATTGCAGTTAAGAAATATATCTCACAACCTAAGTATCGGAATGTTTTGGGATTCCTATTTCTTTACATGGCACTTCTTGTTGTAACAGTAGTTCAGTCAAGAATATTATGTACTGTATGTATGACGATGTCGTGGATAATTACAATGGATTCGAGTATTGCGAAGGAACAGCTTGTAGAAGTTAAAGAACGTAAGGCTGTGGGAAAGAAAATCAGAGTTAAAATGATGTGAGGCTATTATGGAAAATGGATATAGAACTAAAGTTGGAGTTATAACATATCATTCTGCCTATAACTTTGGCTCTGTTTTACAGGCTTTAGCTACGCAAGAAGCAATCAAGCGTTTGGGGTATGAAGCTGATATTATTAATTATAGAATGAAAAGGCAGAAGCAGTACTACCAAAAACTTTACAGGACGGCGTTTGGTTCCAAGACATTTATTAAGGATCTCATTATGATGCCGGTAAGGGGAAAAAGGCTTCAGAGAGCAAAGGCATATGAACAATTTATCGAGTCAAGATTGAGCCTTACAAAGGAGTTTGAAGTTCCGGAAGCAGCGATGCAGGTATTTGCTGAATACCCCTGTATTGTTAGCGGAAGCGATCAGATTTGGAATTTTCATTCAAATGAACTGGAAGGGCAAGCAATCGATTATATGAAGCCGTATTTATTGTCTGACTTTAACGGCAAGAAGGTTTCTTATGCATCTTCGATAAGTAACATGTCTGATGTGGAGCTTGATTCAATTATCGGCTACATTTCTCAGTTTGACCATCTTTCGTTCAGAGAGGCAAGTAGCAATAAAAGAATAAATGAAAAATACAAATTGGGATCGATCAATGTTCCGGATCCTACGTTTCTTCTATCCAGAAAAGATTGGATTGATTTGTTGGACCTAAAACAGAGCAAAGATGAAAGGTATATTTTGTATTATTCGTTACGTAGCTATAAACCGCAAAGAGAGCGCATTGCATTGCTTAAACAAATCTCGGAGCGTACTGGATATAAAGTAAAAGTGGTTACACCTTTTGTTTATTTAAACTATCCAGATGATTGCTTTGAAATTCATCCGGAATTTGGTCCGCTGGAGTTTATAAGTAACATCATGAATGCTGAGATGATTATAACAGATTCTTACCATGGAACTATACTATCGGTCAATTTCGAGAAGAATTTTTTCTCGATGTGCGAAAATACAGGAAGCGAGTTCAGAAAGACAGATATCCTGTGTCAACTGGGACTCGAAAACCGCATAATCGCTGATATTGAAGAATCCTTTACAAAGCTTGATTCTGCAATCGATTATACACAAGTAAGGTTAAAGGTCGAGGCTCTGCGCACGATTGGATATGATTATTTAAAAAACGCACTGAGTTCAGATTAAAGGCTGTTTTGTTGATTACAGGGATTGACTATGAAGAAGTGTGATATTTTGCCATTGATACTGGGGTTACTTAAGAGCATTACATGAAAATGTTAATTGGATAAAGTAAAATAATATCTATGGACTCGATTAAAGAGTAGCCCTAAGTATACCATTAATAACATATAAGGAATATGCCGTATGACTGAACAGAATAAAAGCAGTAAACTTTCAGAGCTAAAGAAAAACACTCTGATCATTGGAATAGCAACATTCGGAAGCAAAGCGATATCCTTTATCCTTGCTCCATTGTATTCATACTACCTGACAACAGCGGAATATGGTACTATGGACTTGGTGACAACAACGGCTTCGTTGTTGCTGCCAATCCTTATGGCGGATGTCTATGAAAGTGTCTTTCGCTTTACAAGTGATCCGGATGAAGACAATAATAAAGTATTGACTAATTGCTCTTTGATTGCCTTGATTGGTACAATTATAGGAGCATTGCTCATCATACCAATTTCTCTGATATATCAGAATCTTCCCGTAATATTGATTATTTATCTTTATGTGGTCATAGATGGTTTTACTTTGATTTTTAGTTGGTATGAGCGTGGAAGTGGCAAAATAAAGGTATTTGCTTTTTCGGGGGTTGTGAACTCGGCTTTCCAGCTGGTATTTACTTTTCTTTTTATTGTTTTGCTTAGATATGGCCTGAATGGCTGGTATATTGGATTCCTTTTTGCAAAAATTATAACATTTGTCTATCTTTTTATTAATGTAAGGCCTTTTAAAGTTATCAAAAGACAGCATCTTGATAAGGCTTATCAAAAAAGACTGCTAAAGCATTGTATTCCACTTATGCCTACAACGGTTATGTGGTGGGTCTTGAATGTGTCCGATCGGTATGCTATTGGCATTTTTATGGGAATGGCAGCAAACGGTATCTACGCTGTTTCCAATAAAATCCCTTCGATTTTAAATGCATTTGAGAGTATATTTTATCAGGCTTATCAAACGACAGCAATCAACTCTCTCGATGATAAGGAGCGTAATAACTTTTACAGTAGAATATTCAACAACTACTTTGTGTTTATGATGCTGGGCTATGTCGGTATTCTAGTGGTGTCTCGTCCAATGATCATTTATTTGTTTGATTCGAGTTATGCTGATTCTTGGCTATATATTCCTCCTCTGCTTGCTGGAGCTGTTGCACATGCTATTGCATCTAACCTTGGTTCATACTATGTTTTGTTCTATCAAACAAAAGGGGCTTTCCTGACTAGTGTTTGGGGAGCATTGACAAATATAGTTTTAAATTTTTTGCTCATTCCCTATTTTGGACTTATGGCAGCGGCTTTGACCACTCTTACGGGTTATATAGTAATGTTCTTTTTTCGGTGGAGGGATATTAAAAAGTTCATAACGATAAAATTGGAATTAAAAAGAATCTTAATTATGCTGTCAATTTCTGCTATTCAAACTGCACTTTATTTTTGGAATAGTTGGTTTGGGATAGCTGCAATGGCTCTTGTGGGGTGTATTGCTCTTGCGATAAATAAAGATATGCTACTGCGACTTGTGAAGAGAAAATAATGCTGTCTCGTCCACGAAAAGCGAATGGGTCGTTGAATTCGATGAGCTAGGAGAAAATGATGTATATGGTGCAACAGGTAAATAAACTTGGAAAAAGCGATTGGTACATGGCTTGGTATCAAGATGATGAAGTGCTTATGAATAGTTCATCGGGTGGTGCGTTTACAGCAATTGCTGAAGTCGTTCTTCAAGATAATGGCGTTGTATTTGGTGCGACATTTGACGAGAAGACATGGGATGTCTATCATAAGCCGGTTACCTGCATTGAAGAATTAAATGATATTCGCGGTAGCAAGTATTATCAAAGCCAGGCGTTTTTAGCATATGCTGACTGCAAAAAATATTTGGATGCGGGAATAGAAGTTCTCTTCTCAGGTACGGCTTGTCAAGTTATGTCTTTCCAGCCTATTCTGATAGCTCACAGCTTGGCTATTTAGGGGAGGTTGCTGCATGAATATTAAGAGAATTATAAATAAGATAGGTAGCCCTTCCTTCTTTAAATTCAACAAAAGAGATTACGAAGGGAAAATAGCAAAGGACGAGGTGTTTAATGCCAGATTCCGAAACGGCGGCGTTACACTTTCCAGAAAGGAAAAGAAGTCTCCGGAATGGAGAACTGTGGTTGTCTATCGTAAATACCAGGTTAATAAAGGCAACCTGTGGGGCTATATCTACGAAAGAAAGTTAAACCGTATGGCAGAGAAAACCGGGATAGATTTCCTCGGTAACTGTAATATTGGAGACTGCCTTTTGATTGGACATTGGGGAAAGATAGTTATCAATGGGAATGCGAAATTTGGCAATGAGACTATGATTACTCACGGAGTGACTATTGGAAGAGATATACGTGGAAAGCACAAAGGATATCCTACTTTTGGGAACAGAGTTTGCATTAGAACAAATTCGACAATAGTTGGCAATATTAGCATAGGTGATGATGTGCTTATAGCACCGAACACTTTCGTGAACTTTGATGTTCCGCCGCATTCCATCGTAATTGGCAACCCTGCTAAGATTATTGCAAGGGAGAATGCTACAGAAGGGCATCTTCCAGATATTAATATGGATCCTTCACTGAGGGTCGAAATGGTCTGAGGGAGGATTTGTGATGGAAAATATAATTGAACAAGAGAATTTAGTTAATCAGGATGTTACCTTTCCTGTTGCATATGCTTGCTACAACAAAGACCTGCAAACGAGATTGGATAGTACGTCCGGTGGTGCATTCACAACGCTGGCAACGTATTTTCTTAAAGAAAAGGATGCTGTGATTTTTGGAGCCGCATTTGATCGGAACTGTAATGTCAAGCATATTAGAGTGGATACTCTGGACGATCTGGGTAGACTTCGCGGTTCAAAATATCCTCAAAGCAATGTGTGTAACAGCTTCTTAGAAGCTAAAGCTGCGTTGGATAGTGGAAGGGCAGTTTTTTATACCGGGACACCATGTGAGATAGCTGGTCTTAAGAATTTCCTTGGAAGAAAGTACGAAAATCTTTTCACAATGGATTTTGTTTGCCATGGTGTAGGTTCGGATTTGGTTTGGCGAGGATATAACGGACAATTCAAAAATAAGGGAGAAATCAAGAAAATCACCTTTAAGGCAAAAACGCACGGGTGGAAGAAATGGTATTTCAAGGTTGACTACCAAAATGGGAATGTGTGGCAGCGGCGGGGCAGCATGACAATGTTTATGCGTTCTTACCTGTCTTATGCGAATATAAGACCCTCCTGTTTTGAATGTCATTTTAAAGGATTACAAAGAACTTCGGATTTCACCATTTCTGACTGTTGGGGCGTTGCCGAATCAAACCAGAATATTAATGATAATAAAGGCTTATCAGCTTTGCTTTTGCAGAATGACCGTGCATTGCTGATTTTTGATGTGATAAAAGATAATCTGGAATATCTGGGATATGATGCAGAAGAACTGATGGCCGGTAACTGGACAGCAGTTAAGAGCGTCAAGGCTAATCCGATTAGAGAAAGATTCTTCACAGATGCTTTTGAAATCGGAACGATAGAATCGCTGAAAAAGCATTTTAAGCCATCGGCCAAAAACTGGATTAGATATTATTATAATCGACTGAAGGGCAAAGAAAAATAACCAATGATAGCGCATAGTTGAATGAGCGGCATACTTATTGATATTGATTCGGCTGAAAGGCAAGGAGATAACGGTCATAATGAATATATTGATTCTCGGTGGAAGCGGCATACTATCTACTGATTTTACCAAAACGTGTTTGGATAAGGGCAATGTGGTTTATACCCTTAATAGAGGGAACAGAACTCATTTTATAGATCCAAGGGTCAAACTTATTAAAGCTGACCTTCGAAATGAGCCGGAAAATGTACTACGAGAGAAGATTTTCAAGGAAATTCCATCATATGATGTCATTGTTGATTTTCTGTCGTTTATTCCGAATCATTTGAAACGCACACTGTCCATATTAAATGGGCAGTTCATACAATTTATATTTATTTCCTCATCAACTGCTTATAAGAAGAAGTGTGAGGATGAGATTCTGACGGAACAGAGTGAAATTGGAAACGAAAAATGGGATTATGCATATAACAAGTATCTGTGCGAGGAATTTTTGAGGAAAAGCAGCATCAATTATACAATTATACGGCCATATGTAACCTACGGTAAAAACAGAATTCCATTTCCAATCATACCGGGCGACCAATATACTCTGTTGGCTCGCATTATGGCCAATAAGCCGGTTATTATGTTTGAGCATGGTGATGCAATTTGCACCCTAACGCACACGGAGGATTTTGCTAAAACGCTTTATGAATTGCTACTGAATGAAAAGGCTTATAAAGAAGCATTTCATATCACAAGCACTAGTGAACAAACATGGCTTGAGGTTTATACGATTCTTTGTGAGTTATTAAATAGGAAACCGAATATCTGTTCACTCGATAGAGCTGATACCGAGAAATATATGCCCGAATTTTATGAAATACTGGTTGGCGACAAGGGAACGAATATGCGTTTTGACAATACCAAAGTCTCCAACGCAATCGGACACTCTGTTTATAATACTGTATCTCTGAGGGATGGATTGAAACAATCAGTTGACTTCTTCATGAACCATTCTTATATGCAGAAGATTGATTATAAATTCGATGGTGAGTGTGATTACATAGCGGCTAAGATTTCAAAGCAGAAATGCTGCATATTGGAATCATCGGTGCGTCGTAATAAGGATGTACTCTATTATCATATCATGAGGTTCCCGCTTACAAATTATCTGGTGAGAGCCAAAAGAGCAAAGAAGATGGATTCCAAGTAGGTGAGTCTATGGAATTTTGGAGGTTTAAGATATGCCGTTATCATTCAATAGTAAAGGAGAGGCTAAGATGAATCAAGGGATACCTCCTTATGCTTCTGATATAGACCCAGATAGTCCTTATTGCGAATTTGATGATGGGGTATTGGTTTATCAGGATAAGCAAGGACATTGGCTAGATATGAATCAACAGCCAAAGCCAAAAAAGCCGCGAAAGTATACGCCACACCAATCAACCAGATATAAGAATATCGTAATAGGGGAGAACGGTAAGGCAAAGTCCTATGATGTAAAGACTGGTGGACTAAAGGACACGAATAAGGAACTGCCAGAATTATATAATAAACGAGAAAACTGTTGTGGTTGCGGAGCCTGTTATGCCGTATGTCCGACCAGGAAATTCCTTGAAAATAACGGTGAGGGGAGCATAGGCCAATTTGGTGAAAAGTATGTTCTTTCTCATGGTGCTATTTATATGGAAGAGGACGAGGAAGGATTTCTTTATCCTGTGGTTGATGCAAGTCTGTGCATTCGGTGTTATAAATGCGAGACAGTCTGCCCCATTAAGAATTAGACAAGTAGCAAGAGAGCCTGAATGGTTTGAATGGTGCAAACAGGATCAAAGTTTTACAAATGAACAGGTGATAGAAATGCTTTTGGAGATTTTTAGGGAATATGAAGCCAACACGAAAGAAGGTGTCAATCTATGATACCTGAAAAGAATATCCTTCTCACCAATATTCAACGCTTCTCCCTGCACGATGGCCCGGGCATACGTACCACTGTTTTCCTCAAAGGTTGTTCAATACACTGCCCTTGGTGTAGCAATCCGGAAAATTTACTGCACAGGGAGCAAAGGTATGTAAAGATGGATCATAACGGAAAAGTTGAAGAAGAAGGAACCTATGGGAAATGGTATAGCCCAGATGAGCTATATTCTGAAGTAATAAAAGATAAGTCGTTTTATGGCTACTGTAATGCTAATTCGGCTACTTATCTGGACTCTCTTCCTGGAGGCGTGACGTTCTCCGGCGGCGAGTGCATGCTCCAGATGAAAGAGCTTGATCCCATGCTTCAACGGCTTAATGATGAGCAAATCCACACAATTGTGGAGACAAGCCTTTTCTGCTCATCAGTACAGCTTTCCATTGCAATCAAGCATATAGACCTGTTTTACGTTGATATTAAGGTTCTGAATGATGATTTGTGCTCATCTTCTCTTGGTGGAAGGATTGAGCTATATAAAAACAATCTTGTGACATTACTGAACAGCGGCAAGCCGGTTGTCTTTCGCTTGCCGGTTATCGGCGGTTACACGGATAGTGAGGAAAACAGGAAAGCTGTGGTTGAACTGATAGAATCGAAAGCCAAAAGCTATTCGAACCTTTTGAAGATTGAAATCCTCAAAGAACATAATCTTGGAACGAATAAGTATCAGTCGTTGATTGATGGCGGGAATGAGATAATGCTGCCAGAATATAATGGCGTAAGTGATGAGCTGATGGGGCAGTATAAGATAGAAATTGAAGAGGGGCTGATGATCGTTGGAAGTTCAATACCTGTGGAAATCTGCAAAATTTGAACCACCAGTATTCCGCCCCGCCTTGCCACCTGACTATTGACAGAAGTAACCTGCGGTGAGAGAATATAAGTGGATAAACTGCTAAATTCGGTCGAACTGATCGGTCAGCTCGACCGAATTTAGCAGTCATCTCGTTTAAATCTTCCATTCAATAATCAGTTCTCACTTTTCTATGATGTGAGATTATTTTTGCCCATAGTAAGCATTCGGTCCATGCTTCCTCATGTAGTGCTTATCAAGCACATACTGCTTCATCTCGGCCTGCGGATTCAAAGCTAATGTCTTGATATCCATTTCCGCAACCTTCTCCATGACCACAGCGTTGTACACAGCATTGGCAGGATTTGTTCCCCATGCAAACGGTCCATGGTTCTTAACAACAATACCCGGAATTGCCATCGGATCATATCCAAGCTTCTCAACCGTTTCGATTATCACTTTGCCCGTATTCAGTTCGTAGGCTTCCATGACCTCTTCTTTACTCAGTTCCCGCGTGCATGGAATATCTCCATAGAAATAATCTGCATGAGTTGTGCCGAGTGCAGGGATGTTCATGCCTGCCTGAGCGTAAAGGTCAAACCACTCGCCTTTCACTAAAACCATTTTTAGTGCATACTTGAGAAAACCAATAGATTTTTCAAGGAGGACTAAAGACTATGGATCAGTGTACCCACGAAGTCCGTGCAGAGTACTGGCGAAAGATCATCCAGGCTTGTGGACAGAGACCTGCCGGACAATCAGCGAAACGATGGATGGACGAAAACGGCATCCGAGAGCAAAGCTACTACCACTGGCAGAGGCGCTTTCGGCAACAGGCTTATGCGGAAATGAAGGAGAACGTTTCTGTCCCTGCCACAACGGAAAAATCGGAGCTGGATTTTGTTGAAATTCCGTGTACTGCTGTTTCGGAAACAAATATTCGTCCGCTCTCCAATGAACCGGCTGCTGTTATCCGGACCGCATCATTTCAGATTGAGATCTCCAATGATATTTCAGACACTCTTCTCAGCCATATTTTACGGGAGGTGTCCCATGCTTGAAGACGCAGCCGGGATCCGTCGTGTAGTCCTTGCGTGCGGCACTGTTGATCTGAGAAAAGGGATCGATGGTCTAGCAACGATCATCGGTGATCGGTATGGGCAGAATCCTTTCGAGAAAGGTAAAGGTCAAACCACTCGCCTTTCACTAAAACCATTTTTAGTGCATACTTGAGAAAACCAATAGATTTTTCAAGGAGGACTAAAGACTATGGATCAGTGTACCCACGAAGTCCGTGCAGAGTACTGGCGAAAGATCATCCAAGCTTGTGGACAGAGACCTGCCGGACAATCAGCGAAACGATGGATGGACGAAAACGGCATCCGAGAGCAAAGCTACTACCACTGGCAACGGCGCTTTCGGCAACAGACTTATGCGGAAATGAAGGAGAACGTTTCTGTCCCTGCCACAACAGAAAAAGCGGAGCTGGATTTTGTTGAAATTCCGTGTACTGCTGTTTCGGAAACAAATATTCGTCCGCTCTCCAATGAACCGGCTGCTGTTATCCGGACCGCATCATTTCAGATTGAGATCTCCAATGATATTTCAGACACTCTTTATAGTGGTTCAGTTGTCAAGACAAAAACTCAAGCATTTTATAATGAACCGATATCTGTAGCTGAATTAGGGAGGTGCCCCCATTAAGCAGCATGATCAATCAGCAGTGCCGGATAATAATATGATGCGGGTGTCTGATTGTTGATCGCTGAATGACAGCGCTCAAAGTTGTAGGTATGTACATAGCTTTTGATAGCCGCTCGCGCTTCCCGGATGTTGGCATACTGTGTAAGATAGGCTTCCTCATATTTGAAGCTAC